>CACCFT010000034.1 GCA_902545405.1 uncultured Pelagibacteraceae bacterium | reverse complement strand
CACTTCATCGAGCAATGAAGCTTCTAATGTTTTGTTATCTTATTTGAGATAATCTTCTTGACACCTCCTCTTTACCAAGCGCACTCAATATATCATATATACCTGGTCCAAACTTTGATCCTGTAAGACATATTCTTAGAGGTTGTCCAACTCCTTTAAAATTTGTATTATTATTTTTTATTAGGTCATTAATTATTGGTTCAAGTGTTTCTCTAGTAAAATCAGTTAGTTTATTAATTTCATTACTAAATAATTTAATAATTTTAATAGCTGTTTCGTCTAAAAGTTTTTTATCTTCTTTTTCTATTTGAACACTATCATTTATTAAAAACTTTGAATTTTTATAAATATCTTCCAAAGTTTTTGCCTTATTTTTTAAAAAATGTAATGAATTTTTAACTTTTTTCTGTGCTAAATCTGTTATCTTTTCTTGAAAAGTCTCACAATAAGTTATTAAAAAATTAAATAGATCATTTTCGTCAATATTTTTTATATAATGCTCATTGATTGAATAAATCCTACTAATATCTAATTTTGAAGGTGATTTCCCAATTCCTTCTAAATTGAAGTATTTGATACTTTCATCTAAATCAAAAATTTCCTTATCTTTGTATGACCATCCTAATCTTAGAAGATAGTTTCTAAGAGCATTAGGCATTATTCCAATTTTTGAATAATCATCTAATGTTGATGCATTATCTCTCTTTGATAGTTTTTTTCCTTCAATAGTATGAATTAGTGGTATGTGAGCAAAAGATGGCACTTTCCAATTCATAGCATCATAAATTTGTATCTGTTTAAATGTATTTATTTTATGATCATCACCTCTAATTATATGTGTCATTCCCATTAAATGATCATCTACTGATGCTGATAAATTATATGTAGGTGATCCATCTGCTCTTAATATGACAAAGTCTTCAATAGTATTATTTTCAATTTCTATATTTCCCTGGACCAAATCTTTTAAAACAGATTTTCCTTCAATTTTACTTTTAAATCTGATTACAGGTTGAATTTCTTTTGGAGCATCAGTTTCACTTTTATCTCTCCATTTTCTATCATAAATATATGGTATTTTTTTTTGTTTTGCCCTTTTTTTTTGTTCTTCTATTTCTTCACTAGAACAATAACATTTATATGCCAAACCTTTTTTCAACAATTCATTAGCTATATTTATATGATCATCAATTTTATTTGATTGAATGTATTCAACACCCTCAAAATCTATCCCTATCCATTTTAATGAATTTATTATTTGAATTTTGAATTCATCTTTAGACCTTTCTTTATCTGTATCCTCTATTCTCAGATAAAATTTACCACCTTTATTTTTTGAATAAAGCCAATTGAATAATGCTGTTCTCACTCCTCCAATATGCAAAGGTCCAGTTGGTGATGGAGCAAATCTAGTTGCCACTGTTTTCATCAGATTTATTTAGACTATTTTAGGAAAAGTTTCTATATAAAGATACTAGAATTCCTTGAACTTTTACTCTGTCAGGACCAAATATTTTAGTTTCGTAATTTCTGTTAGCGCTTTCTAGAGCTACGGTCTTACCTTTTCTTCTTATTCTTTTTAGCATTGCTTCATGATCGTCAATTAACGCAACTACTATTTTTCCATTTTCAGCTGTATCAGCTTTTTTCACAATTACTGTATCACCATCATTTATTCCAGCCTCAATCATTGAGTCTCCTTGAACTTTAAGTCCAAAAAATTCTCCATTTTTCTCAATATTAGAAGGAATAGGTATTCTAGAAATTTCGTTTTGAATTGCTTCTACAGGTGTACCTGCAGCAATTTTACCTAATACAGGTATTTCATTTTCGTCTGAATTATTTCGATTTGAACTTTCATCAAGTCCACCTCTAATTACACTTGGTGAAAAACTATTATAAATATCATTTGCTGAAGCTGTTTCAGGCAACTTAAGGACTTCCAAAGCTCTTGCTTTATGAGCCAATCTTTTAATAAAGCCTCTTTCTTCTAAGGCACTAATTAATCTATGAATTCCAGATTTAGACTTTAAATTAAGCGACTCCTTCATTTCTTCATAAGAGGGAGATACACCACTAGATCTCAACTTTTTGTTGATAAATAAAAGCAG
>CACCFT010000033.1 GCA_902545405.1 uncultured Pelagibacteraceae bacterium | reverse complement strand
TTAATGCCTCCGTTATTAAAATATAGGAGTATATTTATATCTGATGTGCATCTTGGCACCAAAGGTTGTCAAGCTAACAAGCTTTTAGAATTTTTTAAGAATTCAAGATCCGAGAACCTTTATTTAGTTGGAGATATAATCGATGTTTGGGCAATGCAAAAGAGTTTCTATTGGCCTCAAGAGCATAATGATGTCATACAAAAAATATTGAGAAAAGCCAGGCACGGGACAAAAGTATTTTACATAATTGGAAATCATGATGAGGTATTTAGAAAATTTATTCCAATGCATTTAGGTGATATTAAAATAGTAAATAGAGTTATTCATGAAACGCAGTTAGGAAAAAAATATTTAGTTGTTCATGGTGATGCTTGGGACGGAGTAATGAAATATGCTAAATGGCTTTCTAAATTAGGAGCTATTGCCTATGAATTATTACTTAAAATTAATGTTATTATAAATTTTTTTAGAAAATTGAGAGGTAAAGACTATTGGTCATTGGCAAAATTTTTAAAATATAAGGTAAAAAATGCTGTAAAATTTATAGGTGAATATGAAAACACACTTTCTTCATATGCAAAAAGGAAAAAATTTGATGGAATAATTTGTGGACACATACATCATGCTGAAAATTTAAATCTTGATGGTGTTAATTATTTAAATTGTGGCGATTGGGTTGAGTCATGTACAGCCTTGGCAGAAAAATATGATGGAACTTTTGAGATAATTTATTGGGATAAAAAAAGAAACGAATATATTTCAGAAAATATTGATAATAACAGGATCGGTTCATTCAAAAAAGCATCTTAAAGAATGAAAATATTAATTGTTACCGATGCTTATTACCCTCAAGTTAATGGTGTTGTAAGAACTCTCCACGAAACTGGTGAAATTCTTAAATCACAAGGTCAAACTATTGAATATATTACTCCTCAACAATTTCTTACCGTGCCGATGCCAAAATATAATGAAATTAGATTGTCCTTAAATGTTTGGCCCCGTGTAAGTAACTTAATTAAATCAATTAAACCTGATGCAATACATATTGCAACAGAAGGACCCTTAGGGTTTATGGCACGAAGACATTGCATTAAAAATGGCTTAAAATTTACCACAAGTTTTCACACAAGATTTGATAAATACATGAAACTTTATATGCCTATCATTCCAGCTAAATGGTCAGAAAAATTTTTATGCAATTTTCATAATAAAGCTGAAAGAATTTTAGTAACAACAGAATCTATGCGTGAAGAATTAATTTCTTTAGGTATTGATAACAATAAAATGGTTACATGGACCAGAGGAGGTAATCATGGTGCATTTAAAAACCCCATTAAGAAAGACTTACCTTATAAAAGACCTATATGGATATATGTTGGAAGAGTTGCTGTTGAAAAAAATATCAAAGCATTTTTAGATTTAGATCTTGAAGGTACTAAAATTATAATTGGTAAAGGTCCTGATTTAAACAATTTAAAAAAAAAGTTTCCAAAAGACATTTTTTTAGGTGAGAAAACAAATGGAGAATTAGCTTCTCATTTTGCATCATCTGATGTTTTTGTATTTCCAAGTAAAACAGATACGTTTGGTATAGTTGTCTTAGAGTCTTTAAATTGTGGCACACCAGTCGCAGCTTACCCTGTACCGGGACCTAAAGATATATTAGGGGGTACTAATATTGATACTTTAGATAATGATTTGAAAACCTCTGCTTTAAAAGCTTTGAAGGTAAGTCGTCAAGATTGTCTTGATTTTGCAAAAAAATATTCTTGGGAGGAAACGGCAAAAATATTTTTTGAAAATATTTCACCTAATAATTAAAGACAATATACATTACATTTGTTAAAACATATCCATGTTTTGGGCAGAGTTGATACTTATAGTTATAATAATCATTTTATTATATTTTTTATTTAAAAAAAATATTAAGCCAGAAAACACAGCACCAGTTGTAAACAAGACTAATAAGGATGATTTAGGAAAAAGAGTAATTATTGAAGAATTAGAAGATCAATTCTTTGCTTTAGATAAATATAATTTAATCAAATATCTAAACAAAAGTGCAAAACAACGTTTTGGAGAAAACCTAATTGATAAAAATATTTCAAGTGTAATTAGAGATACAAAATTATTAGAAACGATTGAAGAGGCTATCAAAGATCAAACTACA
>CACCFT010000032.1 GCA_902545405.1 uncultured Pelagibacteraceae bacterium | reverse complement strand
GCAAAAAAAGAGATGGTAGAGGCTAATTTAAGATTAGTAATTTCTATCGCAAAAAAATATACAAATAGAGGATTACAATTCTTAGATTTAATTCAAGAAGGAAATATTGGTTTGATGAAAGCTGTTGATAAATTCGAATATAGAAGAGGTTATAAATTTTCAACTTATGCAACATGGTGGATAAGACAGGCAATTACTAGATCTATTGCCGATCAAGCAAGGACAATTAGAATCCCAGTTCACATGATCGAAACTATTAATAAAATTGTAAGAACTCAAAGACTTATATTGAGTGAATTTGGTAGAGAGGCAACACCAGAAGAACTTGCAAAAAAATTAAGAATGCCTTTAGAAAAAGTCAGAAAAGTTTTAAAAATCTCTAAAGAGCCAGTTTCTCTTGAAAAACCTGTAGGAGACGAGGAAGACAGTAGTCTAGGTGACTTTATCGAAGATACTAAAGCACTTGCACCATTAGAACAAGCAATTAAATCTAATCTAAGCGAAGCAACTACAAAGATCCTTTCAACACTAACTCCTAGAGAGGAAAGAGTCTTAAGAATGAGATTTGGAGTTGGAATGAATACTGATCATACTTTAGAGGAAGTTGGATTACAATTCTCTGTTACAAGAGAAAGAATTAGACAAATAGAAGCAAAGGCTTTAAGAAAATTAAAGCACCCAAGTAGGTCTAAACAATTAAAAAGTTTTCTAGAAAGTTAGGGCCGTTAGCTCAATAGTAGAGTACTGCATTGACATTGCAGGGGTAGTTGGAGCGTAACCAACACGGCCCACCATTATTAATTTATCTTCAATTGATAAGTTTATAAATTTAATGTAATTATCTATTAATTTTAGGGCCTGTAGCTCAGTTGGTTAGAGCAGTACACTCATAATGTATTGGTCCCAGGTTCGAGTCCTGGCGGGCCCACCAACTTATAACAAATTCTCAAATATTAAACGTTATATTAATCATAATTCAATTATGATAAATTATTTTATATGAAAATAAAAATTACAATCAAACCAAAGATTTCTTATTACGTCTCAGTTTTAGTCGCTTTTATCATTTTGAGTTATTTTTCATATAAAGCAGTTATTGCTTATTTAATACATAGAGAATTATATGGAGGTGGACTTGATACTTTAGTTTTATTAAGAGCATCTATATCTGGCATAATGTTGTTGTTAATTTTATTATTTTTTCAATTTATGAAAATTCTTGATTTAAAAAGTCATAAAACTGTATTAAAGGGGATTTTTATTGGCTGGACTGTAGTATTTACAGTTCTAATTATAGTAAATTTAAGCTCTATATATTTTATATTAATCACAGGATTTGTTTCATTCTTTACTTTGTTGTGCTTGCTAAGTTTAGAAGATCAAATAAAGGAGCAAAAAAATTCACTTACAGAAAAAGAAATATACTTACTTCAACAGTTGGCAAAAAAAAAATAAAATATATTTTAAAAAAATTTATTTATATATTTTTTTTATTTCTTTTTCAGAGCGCCTCGTTTTCAAAAAATATGATATTAGATGAATTAAAAAATCCAAAATTAACAAACCAAAAACAACCTTGGAATTTTATTACCGATCAAGTTATGGGAGGTATCTCAACTGGACAATTTAAAGTAGAGAACATAGAGAATAGAATTTGCTATAGGATGACAGGAAATGTATCTACTAAAAATAATGGAGGATTTATTCAAATAAGAACCATTCTTAATCCAACAATTAATACGTTAAATTTTGAGGGTATATATGTAAAAGTTTTCGGAAATAAAAACAACTATAAATTACATTTAAGAACTTCTTTGACAATTGCACCATGGCAGTACTATAGTTACTCTTTTAATTCGCCAAATTCTTGGACCATAATTAAAGCTCCTTTTATAATGTTTGAAAAATCAAATTTTTATCAACCAAAAAAAATAGTAGGACAAAAAATCAAATCAATAGGATTAGTTGCTGGTTTTCAAAACTATGAATCAGATATATGTTTATCTGAAATAGGTTTTTATTAATTATTTTATCAAAAACTCTTCTAATGTTTTAAATAATGCGTTTATATTACCATCGTTATTTTGAATTATTGAATTAAACTCTTCTTTTTGAGTTCTTGCTAAACTTAATCCCTCAACAATTAGATCTCTAATTAATGGAATTTCAGGGTTCTTTGT
>CACCFT010000031.1 GCA_902545405.1 uncultured Pelagibacteraceae bacterium | reverse complement strand
AATTTAAAAGGTAAAAAATTTTTAGATGTTGGATGTGGTAATGGTATGATACCTAGACTCATTTCAAGCCTAACAGAAATTAAATATTCTTGGGGAATAGATCCATTTTTGGATGGTGAGCATACAACTAGTTGGCCAAAACATAACCAATATAAAGTTTTTTTAAAAATAATTAATTTTATTAAAAAATATAATTATTTAGATTATAAAACTTATAAAAGTTTCCTAACTTACGAAAATCATACTATCCATCCAAATAAGATTAAAACCAAAAATAAAAAAAACTATCATTATTCTTTCAGACAATTATCAGGTTTGAAATTGGATAAATTAAATTTAAAATTCGATATTATTTACTTAAAATCAATTGAACATTTTAATAATTGGGATCTGTTATTTAAAAAATTATCTTCTTCAACAAAAAAAGGAGGTTTGGTAATCTTTAAACATAGATCCTTTTTTTCTTATTTAGGTGCTCATAGATATGCATCTACTGGAATACCTTGGGGACATGTTATTTTAGGTGAAAATGAATATAAAAATTACGTAAATAAGTTTCATAATGAAAGGTCTGATGAAATGATCAGATTTTATTACAAAGGTCTTAATTATCCTAGAACAACTGTAAATGAACTAATTCAAGTAGCTACAAAACATTCTTTTTTAATTAAATTTATATCAGTAGAGCCTCCCCATTATCGAAATAAAACAATCAAATTCATTAAAGATATAAAAGATTTTTGGAAAAATATACGTAAACAACATCCTACTGTTTCAAGTGAAGAGATATTGAGTGGAATCTATCATATAGTTATTGAAAAAATTTAATGTGTGGTTTTTTGTTTAGCAATACAATAGTCGATAGATCTAAATTCACATCAATTGCAAAAACAATTTTAAGAAGAGGTCCTGATTTTCAAAAATATATTACTAGAGGCAATTGTTCATTATATCACTCTAGGCTAAAAATAATTGATACTAAAACTAGATCAAATCAGCCATTTACTGATAAATACAAGAAACATTACCTATTATTTAATGGAGAAATCTATAACTTTAAATTCTTAAAAAAAAGAATTTAAATTAAAGTGCAAAACATCTTCTGATACTGAAGTACTTTTTTTATTGTTAAAAAAATTAGGTATTAAAAAAACTCTTAAACACATAGAAGGAATGTTTTCATTTATATTTTATAATTTAAAAACTAATATGATTTTTGGTGCTAGAGATCATTTTGGTCAGAAGCCGTTTTATTACTCATACAAAGAAAAAAATTTAAATTGTTCTACTAATATTAAACCTTTAATGAAATTGTCTGGATTAAACAAATTTAGTCAAAATTCTTTAGATTTTTATTTAAATTCCTCTGGAATACTGCCTGTCGATAAAACATTATATGAAGATATTTTCTCTTTACCAGCTGGACAATACCTAAAGTATAATAATAACACAAAAAAATTAACTATAAATCAATATTTTCATCCAAGTTATTTAGTAAACGAGAAAATTTATTACTCATTAAAAAAAAAAAATTTTTTAGAAATTAAAGATGAATTACAAACCAAATTAAAAGATGCTGTTAAAAAATGTTTAATAAGCGATGTTCCCACTGGCACAACATTAAGTGGCGGCATAGATTCATCATTAGTTACTTTTTTTTCAAAAAAGATAAATTCGAATATTAAAACATTTACTGGTGTATCAAAAGGAATTGAAGAAATACCAAATAAAGTAGTGCCTGTAATTGTTAATAAATTAAAAATACAAAAACCTGAATTTATTTACCATAATCCAAAAAAATATATATATAAATTATACAAAATAATTTTACATAGCTATTCTCCTAGTAGATGGGGGGGCGGTGTACCAATGAGTGATATTTGTAAATTTGCTAGAAAAAAAAAAGTTAAAGTATTACTCTCAGGCGATGTTGCTGATGAAATATGTGGTGGATATAAAACATTTTCAGATACAAATTTAAATAAAAAAGACTCGTTTCATAAAATAATTTCAATAAAAAAAAATATTAAAAATAAGCTTACAAATGATTATTTAAATTATCTTAGGATAAATAGGTTAAATATTTCAAAAAAACTAAAATTTATAAAAAATAAAAATGAAAAAAAAAAACAATTACTTTTTTTAGAAGATATAAGTATTTTTCTTCAAACATGCACACTACCTCATAGTGATGAATACTCAATGTATGAGTCTTTAGAACTTAGAAACCCTTTTTTAGATTTAGATTTGGTAAAATTTATCATAAACTTAAATTCTGCCTACAAATCAAAAACAAAACAAACAAATGATAATGGGAAAATTATATTCAAAGAATTGGCCAAATTTATATTTGGTGAATTTATCAATCAAAAAAAAGAGGGAACAAGAAATTATGCTTTAAGAATATCCAATTTAAAATATTGGAATTTAA
>CACCFT010000030.1 GCA_902545405.1 uncultured Pelagibacteraceae bacterium | reverse complement strand
AATTGTTAATTTTGTTTTTTCATTTATTCCTTTGGGTGTTAAAAGATACACATAGTTAAGTTTGTTAGGATTTTTTTTAAAATTTTTAATTTTAACAAGTCCCTTTTCATTCAATCTCTTTAAACAATAGTTTAGTTTCCCTAGGCTAAAACCCATTTCCTTAGCTAAATCTCTCTGAGATTTATTTTTATTAGATCCTATCTGTCTTAATAAATTTAATTGATCCTGACTATTTTTCATAATAGGCTGTTCATTGTTTGAACGTTCAAAAAATGTACAGTTTAATTAGTCAATAGTCAACAAATATTTATATGGTCTGATTGGATATAAAAGTATATACACCTAAATATAATATTAATTATCTTTTAATTAACAATGCTAAATAAAAAATCTATTTTAATTACAGGTGGAACGGGGTCATTTGGAAAACAATTTTGCAAAATGATTTTAAAAAAATTTCCAAAAATAAAAAAAATAGTAATATTTAGTAGAGATGAACTTAAACAATTTAACATGTCAAATGAAGAAGAGTTTAAACATTCAAAAGTAAGATTTTTTTTAGGAGATGTCAGAGATAAAGATAGACTCAAGAGAGCATTTAATGATATTGATATTGTTGTGCACGCTGCAGCCTTAAAACAAGTTCCTACAGCAGAGTATAATCCAACTGAATTTATTAATACCAATGTTATTGGTGCACAAAATATAATTGAGGCTGCGATAGATTTAAAAGTTAAACAAGTTATAGCTCTATCGACTGATAAGGCTGTTGCACCAATAAATTTATATGGGGCAACTAAATTATGCAGCGATAAGCTATTTATTGCAGCAAATGATTATGCTGGAGGTAAAGTAAAGTTTTCAATCGTTAGATATGGAAATGTAATTTCTTCTAGAGGTTCTGTTATTCCAAAATTTAAGGAAATAGATAAATCTAATATTTCAAATAGGTTTCCATTAACAAGTTATGAAATGACTAGATTTTTGATTTCATTGGAAGATGGTGTAAAGACTGTTTTTTTTGCAATAAATAATCAAGTTGGGGGAGAAATTTATATTCCAAAAATGCCAAGTTGTAAAATTGTAGACTTATGCAAAGTTATAAACTCAGCAAGAAAAATTCAAATAGTTGGCTTGAGACCTGGTGAAAAAATGCATGAAGAACTTATTCAAAATCACGATAGTCCAGATACGATAGATATTGGTAAGCACTATATTATTTTGGCAAACAACAGATTAAGTAATAAAAAAAGAATTAAACATTACTTCAAAAAAAAATTTAAAATTAAGAATGTGAACGAAGAATTTTCATATAACTCAAAAATTAATAAATTTCTAAATTTAAAAAAGTTAAAAACAATTATTTAAAAAATGTTTTTAATTAAAATTTGATGAACTTAATATATTTGACGGTTGAAGTAAAATCTCGAGAATTAATTTCAAAACTTTTTTTTATTGGCAATAATATTAAAGAAAAATTTTATTTTGTTATTGGAGATAAACTTGCAATTAGAAGAGCAACAAATCTTTTTGGTAAAGGAGTTTATTTTTATAAATCATTAAATAAAAATGATACTAATCATATAAAGAGAATAAAAGATAAGGGAAATATTTATTTATCATTGGATGAAGAAGGTGGATATGCATTGTCTAATGATATTAATTTTTTATCTTTTTTAAAATTTAGGAGCAGCATAGAAAATTTAAAATTAGTTGACAGAATTTATACCTGGGGAAACTTTGATGATAGATTGTGGAAAAAAAAATACTCAAATTACTCGTATAAAATTAAGAAAACTGGTGCTCCAAGATTAGATCTTTGGAGAAAAGAAATTTTTAATAAAATTTTTAGTGAAGATATTGAAAAATTAAAAAGAAAATACCAATCTTTCTTCTTCATACCAAGCTCATTTTACAGTTCAAAAAAAGATTTAATGAAAGCAATTTCTAATGATAAAAAATTAAAAAAAAATCAGACATTATTACCATTAAAAAAAAGAGTAGAGGCAAAAAAATATAATTATTTGATGTTTAAAAAGTTTTTAAATATTATAAAAAATTTATCATTAGATTTTCCGAAAGAAAAAATTATTATAAAACCTCATCCTACCGAAGATATTAATAACTGGAGATCACATTTCAAATCTCGTCAATACAAAAATATAATAATTGATAACAGTTTTGATATAACGGCTTATATAGCAGCATCAAAGTGTGTAATATTTAATTCATCTACTGCGGGAGCTCAAGCGGTGATTATGGGAAAAAAAGCAATTTCCTACGGTGACGTTAAAAAAGATAAATCACTTAGAAACTTTTCAAATTTTTGTACGTCAAGAGTAAAAAATTATAAAGAACTAAAACAAGAATTAAAAAAAAAATCGTTAAATATCAATAACAATCATAATATTAAGTTTGTTAAAAATAGAATGCATATAACAAAAAAAACTGCATCAAAATATATTATAGACGATATAAAAAATTT
>CACCFT010000029.1 GCA_902545405.1 uncultured Pelagibacteraceae bacterium | reverse complement strand
TCTTTTTCATGACATTTTACTATTTTTGGTTTTCCTCCTGCTAGGAGAACCATATCTGGATATGAAACCCAGAATGGAGCAGGAATAATAACTTCATCTCCTTTATTTAAAGTTGCCATAAAAGTGTTATAGAGAACTTGTTTACCTCCAGTTCCAACTGTGATTTCGTCTAATTTATAATTTAGTTTATTTTCTCTTTTAAATTTTTTTAAAATTGCTTTTTTTAATGCTGGAGTTCCATCAACTGCAGTATACTTTGTATCTCCGTCTCTTATTGCTTTAATGGCTGCATTTTTAACATTGATAGGAGTATCAAAATCTGGTTCCCCTGCCCCAAGGCCAACTACATCTTTTCCTGCAGCTCTTAATTCTCTTGCCTTTTGAGTAACTGCAATAGTTGGGGATGGTTTAATTCTTTTTAAATTATTAGATATTATGCTCATTGAATTATGAAATTATTCAATTACGTTGTTTAATATATGGAGAATACATATCAAGACCTAATTACAGACATTCAGAGCAAAAACCCAAAAATCGGTGGAAAACTCGAAGGTGGAAAAAAATTTAAAATAAAGTCAGATTTTACCCCGGCTGGTGACCAGCCAGAGGCAATTAAAAAGCTTGTCCAAGGAGCTAAAAAAAATGAGTTTAATCAAGTATTATTAGGAGTAACTGGATCTGGAAAAACTTTTACAATGGCAAAAGTTATAGAAGCTACGAATAGACCAGCGTTAATATTGGCACCAAATAAAACTTTGGCAGCTCAACTTTACGGTGAGATGAAAACTTTTTTCCCAGATAATGCTGTTGAGTATTTTGTATCTTACTATGATTATTACACTCCAGAAGCTTACGTACCAAGATCAGATACTTACATCGAAAAAGAAGCTTCTATAAACGAGCAGATTGATAGAATGAGACACTCGGCAACAAGATCTCTTCTTGAAAGAGACGATGTTTTAATAGTTGCAAGTGTTTCCTGTATTTATGGTTTGGGATCAGTAGAAGCTTACAGCAAAATGACTTTAACTCTGCAGAAAAACTACGAATATAATAGAGAACAAATAATAAAATCTCTTGTTGCTCTTCAGTACAAGAGAAATGATCAAAATTTTTTTAGAGGAACATTTAGGGCAAGGGGAGAATATTTAGAAATATTTCCATCTCATCTAGAGGATAGAGCATGGAGACTAAGTTTATTTGGTGATAAACTTGAGAAGATTGAAGAATTTGATCCTTTGACAGGAGATCAGGTTAGAGATCTTAGTCTAGTAAAAGTTTATGCTAATTCTCATTACATCACTCCTAAACCGACCGTAGAACAAGCAATTATAAAAATAAGAAAAGAATTAGAGGAGACTTTAAAAAAACACAAAGCAGAAAACAAGTTATTAGAGGCGCAACGATTAGAAGAGAGAACTAAATTTGATTTAGAAATGATTGAGGCAACTGGATCTTGTGCAGGAATTGAAAATTACTCAAGATTTTTATCAGGTAGAAAACCAGGTGAGCCGCCACCTACCCTTTTTGAATATTTTCCTGATAACACATTAGTTTTTGTAGATGAGTCTCATGTTACAGTTCCTCAACTTAATGGGATGTTTAAGGGAGATAGATCTCGAAAAAGCACGTTGGCTGAGTATGGTTTTAGATTACCTTCCTGCATGGACAATAGACCTTTAAAATTTGAAGAGTGGGATTTGATGAGAACACAAACTGTATTTGTTTCAGCAACTCCTGGCCCGTGGGAATTGGAACAGACTAAAGGTAAGTTTATTGATCAAGTCATAAGACCTACAGGCTTAATTGATCCACCAGTTGAGATTAGACCAGCTAAAAATCAAGTAGATGACCTTATGCATGAATGTAAAAAAGTAGTTGAAAATAATTATAGAGTTTTGGTTACAACACTTACAAAAAAAATGGCAGAGGATTTAACTGAGTATCTGCATGAAAATGGGATAAAAGTAAGATACCTTCATTCTGATATAGATACACTTGAGAGAATAGAGATTATGAGAGATCTCAGAATAGGTGTATTTGATGTTCTAGTTGGAATAAATTTATTAAGAGAAGGTTTGGATATTCCAGAATGTGCATTAGTTGGAATACTAGATGCTGATAAGGAAGGATTTTTGCGATCAGAAACTTCTCTAATTCAAACAATAGGAAGAGCCGCAAGAAACGTAGATGGAAAAGTTATTCTCTATGCCGATAAGGAAACAAAAAGTATAAAGAAAGCAATTAAAGAAACTGAGAGAAGAAGAAAGATTCAATTAGAGTACAATAAGAAAAACAAAATCGACGCCAAATCTGTAAAAAAAGAAATAAGTGATATTTTAGAAAGTGTTTACGAGAAAGATTATGTCAAAATAAGCGAAGGTTCAAATATTGGTGGCAACCTTAAAAAACATTTAAAAGGATTGGATAAAAAAATGAAAGAAGCTGCATCTAATCTGGAATTTGAGGAAGCCGCTAAAATTAGAGATGAGATGAGAAAACTACAAAGTACTGAATTAGAAATTACTTTAAACCCCAAAATTAGACAGTACGATGTTAAAAATAAAATTTATCCTAAAGGTAGATCCACACTAGGTATGCCTGGCACAAGGGTTACAAAAAAAAGAGATAAAAAATGGAAGCACGGAAGAT
>CACCFT010000028.1 GCA_902545405.1 uncultured Pelagibacteraceae bacterium | reverse complement strand
TTCTAAATTATTCTTATTTTCAAAAAATTTGAAATAACCAAATCTTCTGGGATCATTATATATAATTTTTATGTTATCAAATTCCAAAAATACATGGTTATGTTTTTTTGGCAAATAAGGACTATGATAAAAACTTGCATTTGTTTTTCGATTTAAAATATTTTTTTTTAAGAGATGTATAGTGCCAGACATTCCAAGATGAATTAAGCAAAATTTTTCATCATTTAAAACTAGTATGATATATTTTGAAAACCTCTTAACTTTTTTTATTGATTTTGATTGAAGTCTTGTTTCAAAACCTTTTTTTATTTTGTACCTTAAATTCCTATTCTTTATACTTACTTTTTTTATTTTTTTTCCTGTTATTGTTCTACTTAGTGACTCTTTAACAACTTCTACTTCTGGCAATTCTGGCATTTATTATTATATTAATTAATATTATTTATTTTATGCAACAATATCTTCAAAATAAAAAAGGTCTAGTCCAAGGTGTGTTTGATAAAGTTTATGATAAATACGACATCATGAATGATTTGATGTCACTTGGAGTTCATAGAATCTGGAAAAGAAATTTAATAAATTGGATGAACCCGGGTAAAAATAAAATTCTAGCAGATGTTGCATGTGGCACAGGTGATATAGCAAAACTTTTTATCGATAATAGTTCAAATAAAAATATAGAATTATTTTGTATTGACCCCAATGAAGGAATGATGAAAAGGGGAAAAAATAGACTATCAAATTACAAAAATATCAAGTGGATTAAGGGGTCGGCAGAGAAATTGCCTTTAAAATCTAATTCATGTGATTATTACACAATCAGTTTTGGTTTAAGAAATACAAAAAATATTAATAAATCCTTAAGTGAAGCGTACAGAGTTTTAAAGTCAGGAGGTAGATTTTTTTGTTTAGAATTTTCAAAAATTCAAAATTTAAACTTAGATTTAGTCTATAAAAGATACTCTAAATTAATTCCAGAAATAGGAAAATTTGTGGTTGGTGAAAAAGAGCCTTATGAATATCTAATAAAAAGCATCCAAGAATTTGTTAATCAAGAGGAATTAAAGGGTTTAATGGAGAATAATAATTTTATTAAATGTGAGTATAGAAACTTTTCTGGTGGAATAGTAGCTATTCATTCAGGTTGGAAAATATGATTAAAAAATTATACATACTTTTTAGGCTTGGTAGGAAATTAGCAAAATCTGACGCTTTAAGTATATTCACAAAGTTTCATAATCCACCAATTGGAATAAAAATTTTATTCTATTTGTTGTCTTTATCATTTTCAAAAAAAGATAATTCTTTTGTAAATGAAACCGAAGGTGAAAGATTATCAAACTCCTTGCAATCTATGGGCACAACATTCATTAAATTAGGTCAATTTCTGGCAACTAGACCAGATATAATTGGAGAAAAGTTATCAAAGCAACTAGAGAGTTTACAAGATCGTTTGCCTCCATTTGAATTATCTAAAGCTAAAGAAATAATCAAAAAAGATCTAGGGGAAGATAATTTTAATTCAATTATAAATCTATCTGAACCAGTGGCAGCAGCATCTATAGCTCAAGTTCATAAAGCGCAAATAAATGATAATGGCACAATTAAAGAAGTGGCTATAAAAATTTTACGACCAAATATAAAAAAAATATTCAACGAAGAAATTGATGCTTTGATGCTTTTTGCTTTTTTAACTGAGTCAATTATCAAAAAGACAAAAAGACTTAAGTTAGTTGAGGTTGTATATTTGCTAAAAGAAATAACCAATTTAGAAATGGATTTAAGATTTGAAGCCGCTGCAGCTAATGAGTATTCTGAAAACACTAAGAATGACAGTGGATTTCAAGTTCCTAGAATTTATTGGAATTTTACAAGTGAAAATGTAATGACTTTAGACTGGGTTGAAGGTGTCTCTATAAGAGAAACAGAAGAGTTAGAAAAAAGAAATATAGATACCAAAAAAATCGCATCAGATATTATTCAACATTTTTTAAGACATGCTGTTAGAGATGGTTTTTTTCATGCAGATATGCATCAAGGTAACATTTTTATAAATAATAGTGGTCAAATAGTTCCTATCGATTTTGGTATAATGGGAAGGCTCGATGATTTGAGTAAAAAATTTCTTGCTGAGATTTTATATGGATTTATTAAACGAGATTATAAAAAAGTGGCTGAAGTTCATTTGGCTGCAGGGTTAGTTCCAAAAGAAGTGCCTGTTGATGATCTCGCCCAAGCACTAAGATCAATAGGAGAGCCAATATTTGGTCAGTCAATTAAAGATATATCTGGCGGTAAACTACTCAAACAACTTTTTGATGTGACAGAAAAATTTAATATGCAGACTCAACCACAGTTACTAATGCTACAGAAAACCATGGTAGTAGTTGAAGGTGTTGCAAGAAGATTAAATCCAGAGACAAACATTTGGGAAACGTCAAGACCTGTTCTTGAAAAATGGCTTAAAGAAACAAAAGATCCTATAACAACATTAAATGAAACTCTAAAAAATTCTGCAGAAGTTATAAAAAGATTACCAGAAATGCCGCAAATAATGGATAAAGCAAACCAAGCATTAACATTTCTTGCAAGTGGACAAATTCCACAAAATACTAATACGTATAATGATCTAAATACAAAAAAAAATGAAATGGTAGCTTTCAGAAATCAATCAATCATTGGTTTATTATTACTTGTAATTTTAGGATTAGTAGTATTTTAATCTCGACGATGAATTATTTTGAGAATAAAAAAATACTGTTAATTATATGTGGTGGAATTTCTGCTTACAAAAGTCTTGAGTTAATAAGATTATTTAAGAAAAATGGTGCTCGTGTAAAAACTATATTAACAAAAAATGCAAAAGAATTTGTAACTCCACTATCTGTTTCGTCTCTTTCTCAAGAAAAAGTTTATGACGATATATTTAGTGCAGAGAACGAAGCTGAGATGGACCATATATCTTTATCAAGATGGGCTGATGCAGTATTAGTTGCACCAATTACAGCTAATACTATATCTAAAGTAGCCTCAGGAAATGCAGAAGATTTGGCGTCTACTGTTTTATTAGCCTCTAACAAACAAATATTTTTAGCACCAGCAATGAATGTAAGAATGTGGGAGCATCCTTCTACTAAAGAAAACATATTAAAATTAAAAAGCTTTGGATACAAAATTATTGGACCAGAGATAGGAGATATGGCATGTGGTGAATATGGAGAAGGAAAAATGACAGAACCAAATGAAATAGTCAATACGCTTAAAAATTATTTTTCTAATTTAGATAAAAATAAAAAATTAAAAGCTTTAGTTACTGCAGGACCAACTAATGAATATATTGATCCTGTAAGATTTATTACAAATAAATCCAGTGGCAAACAAGGATATGAAATAGCCAAATGTCTTAGAGACAATGGATTTGATACGACACTTATTTCTGGAAAGACAAGCATTAAACCTTTGGACGGTGTTAATTTTGTAAGTGTTGAAACTGCTGAAGAGATGTTCAAAGAAAGTTTAAATAATCTACCAACAGATGTAGCTATTTTTTCTGCAGCTGTTTCTGATTTTAAAGTGAAAAATTATAAAAGTACAAAGATTAAAAAGAATGAAGAATTTAACTTAGAGCTAGAAAAAAATATCGATATTTTAAATCATATATCTAATCACAATTCATTAAGACCAAAAATAACAATTGGTTTTGCAGC
>CACCFT010000027.1 GCA_902545405.1 uncultured Pelagibacteraceae bacterium | reverse complement strand
ATTTAAATTAAATGTCTAAAATTAAAGATATAAGAACAAAAGTATATCAATGGAATGGTAAAACAGTTCCTCCACAAAATAATTTTTGCACAAATGCTTCAGATTTACTTTATGAAAAATCAGATGCCATGGGTTCTTTCAGATTTCATGAATGGTTAATTTGTGAAATTGAAACTGATGATGGTCATATTGGAATTGGTAATGCAGCCCTTGCACCTCAGTTAGTAAAAAAAACTATTGATGAGTATCTTAAACCATTAGTTATAGGGGAAGATCCTTTTGATTACGCTTACATCTGGGAAAAAATGTATAGAAGAACTCATGCTTGGGGAAGAAGAGGTTTGGGTATGGTTGCAATATCTGCAATTGATATTGCTATTTGGGATATATTAGGAAAGTTAACTAACAAACCCGTATTTAAATTGTTAGGGGGTAGAACAAAAGAAAAGATACCTGTTTATGCATCAAAACTTTATAGCCAGGGTATCAAAGATTTACAAAATGAAGCTGAAAAATATAAAAAACAAGGTTTTAAAATGTTTAAAATGAGATTTGGTTGGGGGCCAAAAGATGGTCCTGAAGGTATGAGAAAAAACATTGAACTTGTAGAAGCTGTAAGAGAAGTAATCGGGGATGATACTGATTTAATGTTAGAATGTTATATGGGTTGGAACCTAGATTATTCTAAAAGAATGATACCTAAATTGGTAAAATTTAATCCAAGATGGTTGGAGGAACCAGTTATTGCTGATGATATTCATGGGTATGCGGAACTAAATAATATGAACGCTATACCAATTTCTGGGGGAGAACATGAATTTAATCTATTTGGTTTTAAACAATTGTTAGACCTCAAAGCAGTTAGCTACATTCAATATGATAATAATAGAGTTGGTGGATTTACAATCGCTCAGAAAATAAATGCTCTTGCAGAGGCTTATCAAGTTCCAGTAATTCCACATGCAGGTCAAATGCATAACTATCATTTAACAATGTCGAATTTTAATTGTCCTATCTCAGAGTTTTTTCCAGTTCATGATGTAGAAATTGGTAACGAACTATTTTATTATATTTTTGAAGGTGATCCTGCTCCAATAGATGGAATGATAGATCTAGATGATAATGTTCCAGGTCTTGGCCTTAAGATTACAGATAAATATAAATCAGAATTTAAAATTATTGAGTAATTAATAGTTTTCTACTTCATTGATACTTGGCATTGAATTTGCAGCCCCTTCTTTAGTTGTAGAAATGCCAGCAACTTTATTAGAAAATTCTAATGCATCAACAATTTTTAATGATTTAGCTAATGCCACACTTAAAGCTCCATTAAATGCATCTCCTGCTCCAGTAGTATCTTTTACATCGTCTTTTAATTTATGAGCATCTACAAAATGGCTTTCAGTTCCATTTGAAAAATAAACTCCTTTAGAACCTAGAGTTATTAGAATATTTTTTACTCCTTTTTTTAAAAATTCATTAGCTGCATTTTCTATTTCATATTTTGTTTCTATTTTCTTTTCTAAATAAAAACTAGCCTCAGTTTCATTTGGTGTAAAATAGTCTATGTTTTTAAAATCTTTCTCTGATATTTTTGAAGCCGGAGCCGGATTTAAAATAGTAATTGATCCAGTATCTTTAGCTTTTTGTAAAGCATAACTAGTAACATCATATGGTGTTTCTAATTGTGTTAAGAATATATCTGACTTCTCGATTGCTTTTAAATTATTATCTATATCAGAACTATTTAAAGTGCCAGCAGCGCCTGGTATGATGTTTATTGCATTATCACCTGTATTAGCATTAATCATAATACCAGCAACACCAGTTGAGTGATTTTTGTCTTTAATAATATAATTGGTATTTACTCCAGAGGATTTATATAAATTTAGTGCCATTTCAGCATTATTATCATCACCTATTTTTGTAATAAAACTTATGTTTCCGCCAAGTCTTGCTGCAGCAATGGCTTGGTTAGATCCTTTTCCACCAGGTCCTATTAAGTGTTTTGTTCCTAAAATAGTTTGCCCCACTTCAGGAATTTTTTCACCAATAAAACACAAGTCCGCAACAAATACTCCAAATACACATATAGATTTCATTTAATTAAGACCAGACTTTACCGTCAGGAAGAATAACTCCTTTCGTAATAATAAAACATCCAAAGGGTCGAGCATCTGTAGTGGTTACAATACAATATGCTTTTTTTGCTTCTTCATAAAAATTTTGTCTTGAAATTGATCCAACTTTCCATTGGGGACCAGAATTATTTTTTACTGCTTCAATAAATTCTTTATGAGTTTCAGTTAGTTCTTCTGGTTTATCATCTACTTCCATTCTAAGTGCAGGTGAGCCCCCTTGTGATACGGTAAAACTATCTAATGGAAAAACAGATAAAATTGCATTTGCTGCACTATTAATATCTACTCCATCTAATCGTATTACATTCTTGTTCATAGAGTTTGCAGGAAAATTAGCATCAGCAAGAATAATTTTCTCGCCATGACCCATAGATCTTAAATGAAAAAGTAAATCAGGGCTTAAAACTGGGTTAATATTTATTAACATTAAAAGATTATATTACATAAAAAAAAAGGGTGGAATAAAAATTCCACCCTTTTTAAATGTTATAGACTAATGATTATTTAAAATCGTTAGCGTTTTCTTTTGTTACTAGTTGTGTTCCAGTATCAATGTTTGGATCAATACTTCCACCATTAGCTAGCTCAAGTGCATATTTAACACCGTAAGCACCCATGTTATATGAGAACTGAGCAATAGTTGCAGTCATTTCACCTTTTAAGATACTTGTAGCAGCATCTGGAGTTGCATCAAAACCAACAACAACAACATCATTCATATCTGCATCTTTAAGAGCTTGCATAGCACCTAAGCCCATATTGTCATTTGAAGCAAATATTGCTTTGATGTTAGGATTTTTCAAAATAATAGACTCAGTAACTGATCTACCTTTCGCAGTATCCCACTCAGCTGTTTGAGTAGCAACTATATTTAAACCACAATTTTTAAATCCTTTAATTGCACCGTCTCTTCTTAGTAAAGCTGTTGATTGAGACTCTATTCCAGTCAAAATTGCAACATCTGAACCTTTTGGAGTTTTGTCACAAATGAATTTAGCAGCTAATTCTGCTCCATTCATATTGTTAGTTCCAATAAAAGTAACACCTTCATTGATCCCTTTTGTATCTACGAATACAACTGGAACACCACTTTTGATAGCGTCATCTACAATTGGAGCAAATGCATTTGGATCTCCTGGTGCGAGAGCTAAAGCATCAACACCTTTAGCAAGTTGGTCCTCCACTTGGTTAATTTGCGCTTGAACATCACCTTCTTGAGGTGGTGCAACCAAGATTAACTTAACACCTAATTTTTTAGCTTCTTCTTCAGCACCTTTTGTAACAGAAGCCCAGAAAGGATTTCCAGACCCAGGACCTTTATTTGCTGGATTTTTATGCGGGTTGATAAATGGTTTGGGTATAACACTTTTAAGAATGCCTCATCCTTTTATAATGACTTTAGGAACTCTTTATATTTTTAGAGGGACAGGAAACTTAATATCAGGCGGAACACCCATAAGTGGATTTACCGATGAAGTTAGGTACTTAGGTCATGGTAGAATAGATCTTACTTGGTTAGGATTAGAGAAATCTCAATATCTCCCCGTAAGCTTAGTTTTAATCGCTGTTGTATATTTTGTTTTCTGGGTTTTCTTGAATCATAGTCGAACAGGAAAGTGGATTTATGCAATTGGTGGCAACCCAAGCGCAGCAAGAGCTTCAGGAATTAATGTTAATAAAATTTTAATAATTGTTTATTCACTTTGTGGATTTT
>CACCFT010000026.1 GCA_902545405.1 uncultured Pelagibacteraceae bacterium | reverse complement strand
TAAAAATCTATACACAAATGGTGTTCCAGACCCTGAAATTTTAATAAGGACTGGTAACGTTAAAAGAATAAGCAATTTCCTGTTATGGCAATCTAGCTATTCTGAAATTTTCTTTATAAAGAAAATGTGGCCTGATTTTTCTAAATTTGATTTTTATAAAATCATAAATAAGTTCCATAAAATTAATAGAAATTTTGGTGGATTGAGTGAAAGAGATAAATAAAAGAATTTTTACATCAATAGTATTAATAGCAATATTTCTGTGTTCTATATTAGTGAGGGAAATATTTTTTATATGTTTAGTTTTAATTTTGTTTCAATGTTTTTATGAATTTTATTTTGTATTAAACAAAATTTTTTCTCATAAAAATAAATTTGCTTTTTTTATAAGCCTTTTTTTTATTCTTTTATCGCTTTCAATTATCATTTGTAAAATACTTATAGTATACACGGGAGAAATAAATGATGATAAAATAATTTTATTGCTTATAATATTAATATGTATTTTATCAGATATCGGTGGATTTCTATTCGGAAAATATTTTAAAGGAAAAAAAATAACTAAAATTAGCCCTAATAAAACTTACTCCGGATCGATTGGATCTTTTACACTTTCTTTAGTTGTGATCTATTTTTTATTGAATAATTATATTTCAACGGGGCAAATTTTTTTATATACAATTATTATTTCATTAGCTTCTCAGGTAGGAGATATAATTATTTCTTATTTAAAACGTAAAGCAAAATTAAAAGACACTGGAAATATCCTACCAGGTCATGGAGGATTTTTAGATAGATTTGACGGAATGATTTTTGCTTTACCAATAGGTATAGTCATAACTAATATAATATGAATAAAGACCTAATTATACTTGGTTCGACTGGTTCAATTGGACAATCTACTTTGTTAGCATTAAAAAAAAATAATAAAATCAAAATTAAGCTACTTACTACAAATAAAAAAGTTAAAAAAATTTTAAAACAAGCAATTATTTTTAAAGTTAAAAATGTGATTGTTGAGGATATAAAAGAATATAAAAAATATAAAAAAACTTTTAAAGATAAAAAAATAAATCTTTATCTTGGAATACAAAATATTGACCGAATTATTAAAAAAAAAGTTACATTTTGCATCAACGCAATAACCGGATTAAATGGTTTACAGCCAACAATAAAATCTATTCCTTTGTGTGAAAATATTTTAATTGCTAATAAGGAGTCAATTATTTGTGCGTGGGATTTGATATTAAAAAAATTAAAAATTTATAAAACTAATTTTATTCCGCTTGATTCTGAACATTTTTCCATTTGGAAATTAATAAAAAATGAACCAAATGAAGAAGTTGAGAAGATAATACTAACAGCTTCTGGAGGACCTTTTCTAAATAAAAATATTAGTCAATTGGCTAACATAAGTCCAAAAAAAGCTTTAAAACATCCGAATTGGAAAATGGGAAAAAAAATAACTATAGACTCAGCTACTATGATGAACAAAGTTTTTGAATTTATTGAAGCTAAAAAAATTTTCAATATCAAAAAACAAAATTTATCAATACTTGTACATCCATCATCATTTATACATGCAATAGTTTTTTTTAAAGGTAATTTAATTAAGTTTCTTGGCCATGAAACAAGTATGATTATTCCAATATCAAATGCTTTAGGCATTAATAAAAAAAAGAAATTTAGTAGCTATAATTCTATTTTGTGTAAAATTAATAATTTGAAATTTTTTAAACCTAATCAAAAAAAATTTCCTTTGCTTGGTTTATTGAAACTATTACCAAATAGCCCATCTTATTTTGAAACTGTTTTAATTACATTAAATGATGAATTAGTAACTAAATATCTTAATAAAGAGATTAATTATGTCTCAATTCAAAAAAATATAGTAAGATTAATCAACAATGAATATTTTAAAAAATATTATAAATTAAAACCAAACAATATTAACGATATAATAAATGTTGCTAAAAAGACAAAAAATTATCTTAATAAATATATTATTCATTATGCTAAGTAGAAAAATTAATAGTGCTAAAATTATCTTAATATTACTTTTTCAAATATTTTTAAGTAATTATTCTTACTCAGATTCTATTAAAAAATTTATTATTAAAGGTAATGAAAGAGTTTCAGATGAAACCGTAGTAATGTTCTCAAAATTAAGCATTGGTCAAGAAATTGATGAAAATGATCTTAATAATTCTTTAAAAGAGATGTATAAAACCAACTATTTTAAAGATATCTTAATTAAATCAAGTGATGGTATTGTTACAATTGATGTTCAAGAGAATCCAATTATTCAAAATGTGCAAATAAATGGAATTAAAAAAGATGCTATACTTGATAATATAAAAAAAATAACAATAAAATTAGAAAAATATCCATTTGTTGAGAATAAAATTAATGAACAGGTTAAGTTATTAAAAAATATACTTAAATCTTATGGATATTATTTTGTTAAATTGGATACATCTATAAATTATAACGATAATAATACAGTCGAATTAATTTATAATTTTAATTTAGGCGAAATAGCAAAAATAAAAAAAATAAATTTTATTGGTAACAAAATTTTTAGAGATAACACTTTACGTAATGTTATAATTTCAGAAGAAGCAAAATTCTGGAAGTTTATAACTCAAAATAAGTTTTTAGATAGGAACAGAGTAAATGCAGATGTTGCTAGACTTAACGAATTTTATAAAAATACAGGATATTTTAATGTAAAAATTAAATCAACATCTGCAATTATTACTGACGAAAATCAATTTGAACTTACTTTTAATATTAATGCTGGTAAAAAATATTATTTTGGAAATATAGAATATAAATCTAATAATAATATACCTGAAAATAATATTTCTAAATTCCAAAAAAAATCGAGTAAATTATACGGAAAAAAGTACTCAAAAAAATATTTAGATGATTTAATTAACGATATTAATGACTTTACATTGCAAAATGATTTTATTTTTATAAATGCAAACTATTCCCAAATTGTAAAAGAAAATAACTTAATTGATGTAATAATAAACTTTGATGATTTAGATAAAGAATTTGTTGAACGAATTAATGTATTAGGCAATTACATTACAGAAGAAAAAGTTATTAGAAATTCATTAATAGTTGATGAAGGTGATCCATATAATGAAATATTGTTTAAAAAATCATTGCAAGATTTAAAAGCTAGAAATATTTTTAAAGAAGTGACTTATGATATAGTAAATGACGATAAATTTAAGAAAACTATAGATATTAAAGTAGAAGAAAAACCAACTGGCGAAATATTTGCTGGTGCGGGTACGGGTACTACGGGATCTACATTAACAGCTGGTATAAAAGAAAATAATTACTTAGGCATTGGAGTTAAATTAGATACTAATTTAACATTAACTGATGATACGATTAAAGGAAAATTTTCAGTTTTGAATCCGAATTATAATAATTCTGACAAATCAGTAACGACAACAATAGAGAGTTCATCAAATGACTTTATGTCTACAAGTGGTTATAAAACCACTAGAACAGGATTTTCTATTGGTACAGAATTTGAGCAATTTAGCGATTTATTTGTAAATTTAAATCTTTCAAATTACTATGAAAATTTAGAAACATCCTCAAAAGCTACAAGTTTGGTTAAAAAACAAGAGGGTGACTATTTTGAAAATCTTATTAATTATTCAATTACTTTCAATAAATTAGATCAAAATTATCAACCAACTGATGGATTTAGAAATAGTTTTTCACAAACATTTCCAATATATTCAGACGATAAATCAATTGAAAATTCATTTACAAGTTCAGTTTATCATTCTGTAAATGATAATTTAATACTTTCAGCCAAACTTTATCTAAAATCTATAAACTCTTTAGAAGATAATGTTAGAATATCTAAAAGAGTTTTTGTTCCAGGTAGATTATTAAGAGGTTTTGAAAGTGGAAAAATAGGCCCTAAGGATGGGACACAATATATTGGAGGAAATTATGCATCAGCCTTAAATTTAAATTCAACACTTCCTAATGTTTTTTTTGAAAATGAAAGTATCGATTTTAATTACTTCATTGATTTTGCAAATGTATGGAAAGTTGATTACAATAGTTCAATAGATTCAAACAAAATAAGATCATCTACTGGCATAGCCTTAAACTGGTTTAGTCCAATAGGCCCTTTAACATTTTCATATGCTGTTCCATTAAGTGAGGCAAAAACAGATATTACTGAAAAATTCAGGTTTCAAATTGGAACATCATTTTAATGAGAAATTTATTAATATTAATATTTTTTTTTTTAAATCTTAAGCCTACTTTTGCTGAAAATAATATTGTATATCTAGATGTTCAATACATAATAGATACATCTGAATTAGGAATATTTTATAAAAAAAAAATACAAATTATAC
>CACCFT010000025.1 GCA_902545405.1 uncultured Pelagibacteraceae bacterium | reverse complement strand
TTATTATTCCAGAGGGTGAAAAATTAGCAAAAAAATTAGCAAGAAGAACTTTCGCAGACTCTGTAATTTTTCAAAATAGTGGAGCAGAAGCAACAGAAGCAGCAATCAAAATTGCAAGAAGATATTTTTTTTCTATTGGAAAGCCAGAGAAAACGAGAATTATATGTATAAAAAATTCTTTTCACGGAAGAACAATTGCCGCAATACATGCGAGTGGTTCAAAAAAAATGGTTGAAGGTTTTGGTCCAAAAGTTCCAGGGTTTGATCATTTTGATTTTGGTGATCACAAGAAACTAAAATCACTTATAAATAAAAATACAGCAGCAATAATGATAGAAACGGTAATGGGTGAGGGAGGGATAAAAGTTGTACCAAGCTGGTGCATAAAAGCTCTTAGAAAAATTTGTAAAGAAAAAAAAATACTTTTAATTTTAGATGAAGTTCAATGTGGAATTGGAAGATCTGGAAAATTTTTTGCCTTTGAATATGCAAAAGTAAAACCAGACATTGTGCCTATTGCGAAAGGAATTGGTGGTGGTTTTCCTATAGGTGCAGTTTTAATGACAAGTAAAGTTTCTAAAGCAATGGTACCAGGAACTCATGGCTCAACTTTTGGCGGAAACCCTCTAGCGATGGCTGTTGGTAATGCGGTTATAGATCAAATAAATAATAAATTATTAAGAAATGTGAATAAAATGTCCGAACATTTTATTTCTAATTTAAATATATTAAAAAAAAAATATCCCAAAATTATAAAAGATGTTAGGGGTGTTGGTTTATTAATTGGTTTACAATTATGTAGTGATCAAACAAATTTTATAAAAAAACTAATGGATTATCAACTACTAACTATAAGAGCTGCAGATAATGTTGTTAGAATTCTTCCTCCACTAAATGTTAAAAAGAGTGAAATTAATATAGCTTTAAAAATAATTGATAAAGTTTGTGGAGAACTAAATTAATATGAAAAATTTTATTAATTTGAAAGATATATCAAGCAAAGATCTTAAAAAAATTATCTTAGATGCTAAAAAAAGAAAAAGATCGAGAAAAAAGTTAAATACTCTTGAAACTGATAAAGGAGCTCCACTTAGGGGTAAAATATTAATTCAAATGTTCGAAAAGGCAAGTTCTAGGACTAGAATAAGCTTTTATTTAGCAATAAAACAACTTGGAGGTGGAATTTTAACACTTAGATCTAATGAATTACATTTAGGTCAAGGAGGCGAAAGTATATCCGATACTGCGAAAATTCTTTCTACTTATGGCGATGGATTTATGTTGAGAACGGATTCTGATAGCAAAATTTCTGAGTTTAAAAAATATTTAAAAGTTCCTATTATTAACGGTTTAAGCCCTTCTTCTCATCCAACACAAGTACTATCTGATATTTTTACAGTTGAAGAAATAAAAAAAAAATCAATATCAAAACTAAATATATGTTGGATTGGTGATTCAAATAATGTTTTAAATAGTTTGATAGCAGCATCAGTCAAATTTTCATTTAAATTAAATATAGGATGTCCAAAAAAATTTAAACCAAATAAAGAGGTTATAAGTTGGTCTGAGAAAAATAAAGGTAAAATAAATATATACCATGATCCCAAAAAAGCTGTATCTGGTGCTGACGTAATATTTTCTGATAAAGTAATATCGCTAAATGACAAAGTTGATAAAAAAAAAAAAATAAAAGAATTTAAAAAATTTAAAATTAATAAAAAATTAATTAGTTATGCAAAAAAAAATTGTATTTTTTTACATTGTTTACCAAGAGGCGATGAAGTTGACGATGAAGTTTTTTTAGGCCCAACTTCTCATGTTTGGCAACAGGCATTGAACAGAGTTCATGTTCAAAAAAGTATTCTATTGTATTGTTTTGGAAAATTAAGGTAGAGGTAGTGGATTATCTGAATTCTGGTTAAGATACAAAATAACAGATGCTCTGTCTTTTTCTTTTCTTAATCCAGCAAATGCCATCTTAGTTCCCTTAATGTAACTTTGAGGTTTTTTTAAATAACCATTCATTTCTTCAAATGTCCAATCTTTATCATATGCTGCCATTGCCTTCGAATATTTATAATCTTGTTTTGACGCAACTTTTCTTCCTATCACACCATACAATGCTGGTCCGATTTTATTTTCTCCACCTTTGTTTACTAAATGGCAAGCAGAACATTTTTTAAAAACTTTTTCTCCATGAGAAATATCTCCTAATGCAAGTAATGCAGAAATATCAACTTTTTCCTCAATTTTTTCTGCTGTTGAACTTGAAATTTGACTGCTTTCTTGAATATCTACTTTGTAAGCTGATTTTTCCGGTTTATCTACCTGAAAAGCTATATCTGAAATTTTCCCAATTCCAATTACAAGTAGTGCAATAAGAAGAACAGCTGCAATAATTTTGTTTATTTCAAATGAATCCATGTTTTCTTTTTAATATGGTCGTATAACATGTTAAACAAAATTTATACGAAATTTAATTTATAAATTTGCGTCTCAAAGACGCATAAAATATGAATATATGAGTAATTCAATTATAATAATTCCATCAAGATTAGCAGCGACAAGACTCCCTCAAAAGCCATTAATAAAAATTAATAATAAAACTCTAATTATGCATGTATATGAAAAAGCTTTACAAAGCCAAATTGGAGAGGTTTATGTTGCAACATGTGATGAGGAAATTGCCTCAGAAGTAAGAAAAAATGGAGGTAAATTTATAATGACAGATATAAATCACTCAACTGGGACTGATAGAGTATTTGAAGCCTCTCAAAAATTAAATTTAAGAGATATAGATTTTATTATGAACATTCAAGGTGATGAGCCAATGATCAATCCTTTAGATATTAAAAATTTAAATAAGCTATCAAAGGAAAAAAGCTTAAATATTTCAACATTAGCATACAACATTAAGAAAAATGAAGATTATGACAATGAAAATATTGTAAAAGTTATTACAAAAAACAAAATATCCGATAATTCAATATCAGAAGCTTTGAATTTTCATCGAGTAATTAAAAACGACAGTTATGACAATATATACCAGCATTTTGGGATATACTTATTTAAGTATTCAGCTTTAAAAAAGTTTGTTAAATTTGAAAAAAGTAAAAATGAAATCAAAGAAAGACTGGAACAACTGAGAGCAATCGATAATAACATGAAAATCGACGTGCTGTTGGCAAATTATTTTTCCTCTGGAATTGATACTAAAAAAGATCTAGAAGAATACATAAATTTATTGAATAAATAACAATATGAAAATTGTTTACCAAGGAATTGCTGGAAGTTATAGTGAGAGTTGTGCAAAACATATGTTTCCAAATATAGAGACTATTTCTTGCAAAACTTTTGATGAATGCTTTGAAAAAGCACATAAAGATAGCAATATTAGAGCAATCATACCTGAGTCAAACAAAACCACAGGAAACATTGGAGTAGAATATTTAATTTTTAAACATAGGTTAAATATTTATGAAGAATTTTTTTTTCCAATCAATCATAATTTAATTGGTATAAAAGGATCAAAATTAAAAGACATTAAAAATGTTTATTCTCATGCTCAAGCGTTAAGTCAAGCTTCAGAATTTATAAAAAAAAATAAATTTTCTGCCAATGTTAGAGCTGATACTGCAGGTTCTGCAAAATATATTTCAGAAGAAAAAGATAAAACAAAAGCTGCAATTGCATCAAAATTAAGTGCTAAAATTTATGATTTAGAAATTTTACAAGAAAATATTCAGGATGTTAATGATAACTACACAAGATTTCTGATAATGGGTAAAGATATACTTCAGCCAGAAATCGATAAAAATAATTTCATTACATCATTATTATTTAAACTTAGAGAGAGGCCGGCAGCTTTGTATTCTGCTTTGTCCGGTTTTGCTATTAATGGAGTGAATATGACGAAACTTCAAAGTTTCCCAGAAAAAAATTCATTTTCGTCATTCTTTTTCTTATGTGATATAGATGGTCATTTGGATGAAAAAAAAATTAAAAATTCATTAGAAGAGCTTGCTTTCCACTGTGAAGATATGCACGTTCTAGGTGTCTATAAAGCTCACTCTTTTAGAGAAAAAAAATAATTAAGTTTATTGTAGAATAGAAAAATTTATTGTTATAATACATCTGGAGGCCTACCAGGTGGAATTACCATGAACTCCCCCAGACTTGAAAAAGAGCAAGGGTAATGAGTATTTTCCAGGTTGGCAGGTCTCCTATTATGACAAAAAATTCTAATGTTTTAGCTTTGAAATATAGACCTCAAACATTTAAAGATTTGGTAGGTCATGATGAAGTTGCTAGCGCAATATATAATTCAATAAAAAATGACAAAACTTCAAATGCATATTTATTCACTGGAATAAGGGGAATTGGAAAAACCACTTTTGCAAGGATAGTTGCCAAAGCGCTTAATTGTGAAAATGGTATAGAAAAATTATGTAATATTAATTTTTGCTCAAATTGTGAATCCATAATTAATTCTAACCATATTGATGTTCTTGAAATTGATGCTGCAAGCAAAACTGGAGTAGATGATGTCAGAGAACTAATTGAATTTTCTAGATATGCTCCTTCTATATCAAAATATAAGATTTTTATAATAGATGAAATACATATGCTAAGTAAACAGGCATTTAACGCTCTACTCAAAACATTAGAAGAACCTCCAAAATATTTAAAGTTTATTTTTGCAACAACAGAAATAAAGAAAGTTCCAATTACAGTAATATCAAGATGCCAAAGATACAATCTATCAAGAATACGATCAGATGATTTATTTGAATAT
>CACCFT010000024.1 GCA_902545405.1 uncultured Pelagibacteraceae bacterium | reverse complement strand
TTCTCACTTTTTTACTAGGTTGATATGTACGTTTCATATTAAGGCTTCTTTTTTGTTAAATTTCGGTAGTTATACAATTTAATGTATATAAGTACAGCGATTTTTAATAAATTAAATCAAAATGGAAAATGAAAATAAATTAAAAATTATTCTCGGTATTATATATCTTTCCATAGTTACTGGCTTTTTGTTGCTTTTTTTTAGCCATTTTTCATTTGACGACTTTTCAAGTTTTGAACTTATTAAAAATAATAGAGATAAACTAAATGATATTAAAAATTCTAATCTTTTAATTGCAAGCATTTTATTTTTTATTGGTGTGATTATTTGGGTTATGCTTTTAGGATTTGGTTCACCAGTTTTTTTAGTTGGAGGATTTGTATTTGGAAAATGGATAGGGACAATCCTTATTGTATTTGGTTTATCTATTGGCGCAACGCTTTTATATATTTGTGCAAATTATTTTTTTAAAGATTTAATCAAAAAAAAATTTTCATCAAAGTTTTCCAACCTTACTGAAAAATTTAAAAAAAATGAATTTACTTTTTTTCTGATATATAGATTTGTTGGTGGTATACCTTTTTTTATATCAAACATTTTGCCGACATTATTTAATGTTAAGATTAAAAATTTCTTTTTCGGATCTGTTATTGGAATGACACCTCAGTTATTCGTTGGAGCTTCACTTGGCGCAGGGCTAAACAAATTAATTGAAAATAATCAAGAACTTCCAAGTATATTTGATATAATTTTAACTCCAGATATTTATGTGCCAGTAATTGGTATGATAATCTTGGTTTTAATTGGATTTATAATCAGAAAAAAATTCTATAAATAGCTGGTGCCCTCACCCAGAATTGAACTGGAAACTCATCCTTACCATGGATGTGTTATACCATTTAACTATGAGGGCATATTTTAATTATAATTAGTGTATAAAATTGTTTTTTTCAAATAATTGCCTTAATTTTTTACAAAAATCGGGTATATCTAAATTAGGTAAATGATATGGGAATTCACTATGATTATAAATCAACTAGAGGAGCTAAGGCTATGGAGAAGCAGGCCAAAAGAGAAAAAAAGCTTGCTGAGAAAAGAGCTAAGAAAATAGCTAAACAAGGTGACCCCAAAACTCCAGAGGATAAAACAATACCAATTGATCAAATAATAACTTTGGATCACCTTACCAATCCAGACAAAAAGTAATCAAGATGGACAGGAAGAAGGATAAAAAAGCTAAACTCGAAGAAGCTTTGCGTAAAAACTTAAGAAAAAGAAAAATTTTTCAAAGAAAAAATAAAAAAAATAAATAAATGTCAGTTCAATCAGATAAGTGGATAATCAAAATGGCAAAAGATCATGCAATGATTTCACCATTTGAAGATAAGCAAATAAGAGAGGGAAAAATTTCATTTGGTGTTTCTTCATACGGGTACGATGCGAGAGTATCTAATGAGTTTAAAATATTTACCAATGTTAACTCCGAAATTGTAGATCCAAAAAATTTTAAACCAACAAATTTTGTAACAAAAGAATCTGATGAATGTATTATTCCACCAAATTCTTTTGTTTTGGCAAGAACAGTCGAATATTTTAAAATTCCTAGTGATGTGTTAGTTATTTGTTTAGGTAAGTCCACTTATGCCAGGTGTGGAATAATTGTTAATGTTACACCCTTAGAACCAGGATGGGAAGGGCATGTGACTCTTGAATTTTCTAACACAACCCCTTTACCAGCCAAAATATATGCTAATGAAGGTGTTGCCCAATTTATATTTTTAAAAGGGAACGAGAAACCAGATGTTTCATATGCGGATAGAAATGGAAAATATATGGGTCAAAAAGGAGTAACTCTCCCTAAAATATAAAATGGATAAATTTAAAATCATTGGTCCCTCTAAGATCAGAGGAGAGGTATCAATTTCTGGAAGTAAAAATGCTGCTTTACCAATACTCGCTGCAACTTTACTCTTTGATAAAAATGTAACAATTAAAAATCTTCCACGAGTTAAAGATATAGATACAATGCTTAATTTGCTAAAATCACTAGGAAGAAAAATTAGCTTTAAAAATAATAAAAAAATCGCGACAATCTCAAAAGGGAAAAAAAATAATTTTTTTGCACCTTATTCTCTAGTAAAAACAATGAGAGCAGGAATTTTAGTTCTTGGTCCTTTATTGGCAAAAAATAAAAAAGCAAAAGTAAGTAGCCCAGGAGGTTGCAGTATAGGCGTAAGACCGATAGATATACATTTAAAAGCTATATCAAAGTTAGGTGTTAAAATACAAATTGAAAAAGGATACGTTAATGCAAAAGCTGAAGAAGGATTAGTTGGTTCAGAAATAAGATTTTCAAAAATATCTGTTGGAGCTACTGAAAATTTGATTCTTGCTGCTTGTCTTGCAAAAGGAATAACAACGATAAAGAATTGTGCTATAGAACCTGAGATTAAGGATTTGACAAATTTTCTTAAAACAGCTGGAGCTAAAATCAAATGGATTGGTAAAAGAACTTTAAAAATAGAGGGCATTAAAACATTAAAAAGTATAACTTACTCAATAATGAATGATAGAATTGAAGCAGGTACTTTTTGTGTTGCCGCATGTTTGAATAGTGGAAACTTAAAAATTAAAAATTTCGAGCCAAAAGTTATCAATACAGAGATAAAATTACTTAAGAAAATTGGTGCAAACATAAAAACCACAAAAAATACAATTCAAATTAAGGGACCAAAAAAGATTAAAAGTTTGGATTTTTTAAAAACTGGAGAATATCCAAACTTCCCCACTGATTTGCAAGCTCAAATTATGGTATTATTAACCAGAGCAAATGGGAAAAGCACTATTGAAGAAAATATATTTGAAAACAGATTTATGCATGTTCCAGAATTAAAAAGATTAGGTGCGAAAATAAATATTAAAGGAAACAGGGCAATTATTGAAGGAACTAATAACCTTGAGGGAGCCGAATTAATGTCTAGCGATTTAAGGGCGTCAGTAGCTTTAGTTTTAGCTGCGTTTATCTCGAGAGGGACGTCTATTATAAATAGAGTATATCATTTAGATAGAGGTTATGAAAAAATTGAAAATAAATTAAAAAAAATTGGGGTAAAAATTAAAAGAATATCTTAGTGAATAGTTTTTTAAAGAAAGTTATTGCTCAATCTCCAGACGACTTACAAATTATATCAGCATTATGCGCAGAGTCTAAAGTCAAAATTTCTGATATAAAATATTTACCATCTACAAAAATTTTTCTACTTTCTGTTTTAAGAATAGATCAGGAATCAGATAGTGACAAACCTATTAATAGTGTAGTAAAATTTGAATTTATTGAAAGTTCCAGGTCTAAAAATATCAATCAGTCCAATGCGGATTTAACTTTAGAATTATTTGCTATTGATGTTTTTAAAAAAAAAGAGAATTTTGAAATAGTTCTGTTATTTTCAAAAAATGGAATTATAACACTGTCCACAGAAGTTATTGATATAACATTAGAAGACCAAAAAATTGAAAATGATAAAAGTAATTAATTGTAAGAAAAAAAATTATAAAAGAGAATTAGTATCTTTTTTGGATAAAAGGAGATCTGGAAAGGCAGTAGACACTTCGATAGTTCCAAAAATTTTAAAAGACATCAAAATTAATGGAAGAAAAGCACTTTTAAAGTATGAGAAAAAATTTAGTAAAAATACAGAGATAGTTCCTTCAAAAGATAAAGTAAACAAAGCAATTAATACATTAGAACCTAAGATTAAAAAAAGTATCGATTTAGCTTATAATAGAATTTTTAAGTTTCATTCACTACAAAAACCAAAAAACATTAAGTATGTAGACAATTTTAAAAATATACTTGAATATAAGCATGTACCCCTAAACTCTGTAGGTATTTATGTACCAGCTAATTTACCATCTACATTATTAATGAATGCTGTTCCTGCAAAAATTTCTGGTGTAAAAAGAATTGTTTTGGCTAATCCAAAACTTAATGGAAAACTAAATCCTGCTGTTCTTTATGCAGCTAAAAAAGTTGGAATTAAGGAAATTTACTCAATGGGTGGTGCCCAAGCTATAGCAAGTTTAGCGTACATTCAAAAAGTGAATAAAATTGTTGGGCCTGGAAATATTTATGTTGCAAGAAGCAAACGTGAAGTCTTTGGCGATGTAGGGACAGAAGGAATGGTCGCTGGGCCTAGTGAAATTTGTGTTTTAGCAGATGGTAAAACTGATCTAAATCAAGTTTTAACATCTATGATTGGACAAGCAGAACATGATGTAAACTCCCAGTGTATTTTAATTACGAAAGATAAAAAATTAGCAAATAAATTTAATATAGAAATAAAAGAAAGTATCAAAAAAATTCAAAGGAAAAGAGTTGTTTTAAAAAGTTTAAAAAATAATGGATTAATTGTATTAGCACAAAGTGATAAGCAAATAATAGAAGCAATTAATGAAGTTGCTCCAGAACACTTGGAAATTAATGTAGCTAATTATAAAAAGTATTTAAATCAAATTCATAATGCAGGAAGTATTATGATTGGAAAGTATTCTCCAATGGCTGTCTCAGATTATAATGTTGGTTCAAACCATGTATTACCAACTTTAGGATCTGCAAAATTTTCATCTGGACTAAATCTTAGTGAATTTTATAAAAAAATTAGCCATATAATTCTTACAAAAAAAGGTATTGAGAAATTAGGAGAATCCGCTACACATCTCGCTGAGTATGAAGAACTAGATAATCATGCTCAAAGTATTAAATCTAGAATAAGGAGATAATAATTTGAGTAAACAGGATACGTTAGAGTTTGAAGGTGTGGTAACAGATCTTCTTCCTAATGCTATGTTTAGAGTTAAACTAGACAATGGTCATAATGTTACGGCTCACACAGCAGGAAAACTGAGAAAAAATCGTATTCGTGTTTTACAAGGAGATAGAGTGAAATTGGAGGTATCTCCATACGATTTATCAAAGGGTCGTATAATTTTTAGATCTTAATATGGCTTCGTAGCTCAGTTGGTAGAGCAGAGCCCTGAAAAGGCTTGTGTCGCTGGTTCGAGTCCCGCCGAAGCCACCACTCCCATGTGGTATTAATATCCATCATTATGCTTGCATTCAAAATTAAAATCTAATACCTATCCATCAGCTATTTGAAGCTAATTATATAATAACAAAGAAAGA
>CACCFT010000023.1 GCA_902545405.1 uncultured Pelagibacteraceae bacterium | reverse complement strand
TATTGGTATATTAGAAGACATCTTGTCATTTAAATTATTGGATCTGGAGAATTTACTTATTATAGCTAAAATATGACTAACACTTTTTGTGAAGATGAACTTACTATACTCGCGTAATGCGATTGCTGTCTTCAAGTAATTAATAAAGCTATCAAAATCCATGTTATTAAAATATTTCTTTAATAGTTTTTGTATTTTTCTTTTTTGTTTATTATTGAATTTAAATTGATGTTTTAAAATTTTTGAATTTAATTTTTCGTCAAAATTGAAATAATTTTTTTCATCATATCTCTTCGACATAATATCGTAAGTACCTGGTCTCAGGTGTCCATATTTTTTTAAAAATTTTTTTCTCCTTTTTTTATCTGTTTTTGATATCTCCAGCTCAGTTATCATTTCTGAAGTAATTGTCTTAATACTTTTTAAAAAATTTTGTGTTTGTTTGTCTGATAAAATATTTAAAATTTTAAGAGAATTTATAATTGTTGTAGATATAAAAGCATGTCTCGCAAGTATCGAAAATGGCAATACTCCATATGTTTTACAATCATTTAAATATGTTCTAAGATTTTTAACATCTCGATCAATTTTAAAATTTCTCTGTTTTTGTTTTAATTTTTCAACATTTTTTAAAGTGTTAGGTAAGCTGAATTTGCTTGTTTCATTCAAACAATTCAAAGTAAGTTTTTTTAAATATTTGGCATATATGATTTTCTCATTTTTATTTAATACATCGCCCACCAAACTTGACATTCTCTGATCAAGGTCAAATGAAAAGCAGGTAATTGCAAGTTCAAATTCAATTTTATCATGCAGTTTTGGGTTATTTTTTAGTTTTTCAAGCCAGTGGTTAATCAGCTTGTTTGAAATTTTCTTAGGTAAATTATTTGGTAAAAAAGAATTTAAACTTAATCTTACATCTATATATGGTTGTCCAGCAAAAGACTGCATTAATTTTTTAAAATGAATTTTTTTATATCCCATTAGCTCTCTTGCATCTGCCCAAATATGATTTGTAATTAATTTTTCATATAAAGAAAATGAGAGAGCTCTAGGAGTTTTGCCAATCATCTCTGCTGGATTCCAATCAGGCATTTGACCAAAGATATTTGTATTTCCACTTAAGTCTTTTCTTTTCTTAAAAAGCTTATTGAGTTTTGAGCCTGTTTTTCTGATTGTTTTTGAAAAATTTTTTTTTAATTTGTTACTCCATGGTTTAGGTTTTGCTATTTGTCTTACTTGAAGTAAATAAATATTTAGATTTTTGTCGCAAGTAAATTCTATATCAAGATAATTATTTCCAACTTTTTTTTCTAAGTCTTTTACTGCTATAATTATTTTTCTGAATCTTGGAGATTTTATTTCACTGATTTTATCTCTATATACATACAGAGATCTATTTGAATATTTAGATGATCCAGATGTCACGGTATTAGTTAATCCACTTACGTCGTCATAATTTATTACGTAATATGGTGATCCATTATTCAAATTGTGGGTAAAAATTACTCCACTTAAATAGGTATTTTGAATCATTTGTTGAATTATAATTTCTGATTTTCCAGAATTAATTTTATTCTTAATGTATCCTCTAATTATATTATTTATTGAGATAATTATTTTTTTCTCATCATTTGTATCTACATCAAGATAGCTATCATAAACTCCAGCATTTGATTTATTATCTTTATCTTCATTTAAAGCAGATGATCTAATGGCTAATTTTTGACAATGATGTTTTTTCAAAAAGAAATAATTGATTTTATTCAAAATATTTATTTTATTTTTTTTCCAATCTGAAACCTCAAATACTAGACTTTTAGGTATTTTAAATATATCCAACTCATCTTCTAATGCAGTCAGTATTCTTCCTTTGGATAGATATTTATAAGATTTTTTCATTTGTACTAATTAGTTCAGCTTTTCCATTTTTAAAATGCAATGTTTTTTCACAATATTTTAATAATTGCTTATTATGAGTAATTAAAAATATTGTATTTTTTTTAAACTTTGAAAATATTTTTTCAATAATTTCAAATTCATTTTCTTCATCCAACTCGTTTGTTGGTTCATCTAAAATTAAAATTTTTTTATTGAGAAATAATGCTCTTGCAATAGTTAATCTTTGCTTTTGGCCACCTGAAATTTTAACACCTTTTTCTCCTACAATTGTTTCAAATCCATAATCCAACTTATTTATAAAATCTTTTAAATTTACAACTTCAATAATATCAATTAATTTTTTTTTTTCTGTCTCATTCAGATTTTTTTTGAATGTTACATTATATGTTATAGATTCATCTAATAAGAAAGTTTCTTGAGAAACGTAAGAAAACAAATTTTTAGTTTGATTAAAATTTTCAAAAACATCTACTCCATCTATTTTGACTTGCCCTTCGTCAGGCTTCAGGAAGCCTATAATTAAATTTGAAAAAGTACTTTTTCCTGAACCACTTTCTCCTAATAGTGCTATTTTTGATCCATTTTCTATTTTTAAATTTAAATTCTCAATTACATTTTGTTCTTTTCCTGGATATTTAAAATTTACATTTTTAAATTCAATGTAATTAAATAATTCTAAAATTTTATTTTCATTATTTAAATTCACTTGTATTTTATTTTCTAACTTTAATTCTTGTACAATCAAATCTATCGATGGAAGATTACTTTTTAACTCATTAAAGGATTTTATTATTCTTGTTGTTGATGGAAATAATCTGAAGCCAGCAATTGCAAAAATACCAAGAGTTGCAAGAATTTCTTTTTTTTCGATACCTATATTGGTCATGAAAATTACAGATATACATAAAGTTACAACCATAAAGGCTTCTATCAAAACTCTGGGACTATCATTAAAGGTTGAAAATAATCTTGCCAAATGTAAAGCTTTTTTTTCTTGCAAGGAATATTCATCTAAAAACAATTTTTCCTTGTTGAATATTTTAAGTTCTTTTATAGCTGATAGACTCTCTAATAATACCTTCATAGCCAAACCAGTATGTATTAGTCTTAGTTTGCTCCATTTTACAGTTTTTATTTTTGCAATAATATAGAAACCTAATGTTAAAAATGAAATTAAACTTAATATTGCTATAGCAACTTTAGGATTTAAATAAAATAAAACTAATGTTACTGCAAATACCACCATGGATTCAATTATTATAGTCATAATTGCTATGAAATATTTAGCGAATCTTGACGTTTCAGAAGTAATATTTCTTATTTTGATCCCAGTATTTTTCTTTAGTGTATCCAAATATAATTGAAGTAAATAAATTTCTAAAAATTTTCTTTGTAATTTGAATTGTATTCTATAGATAAATCCATGTTTCCACCATTGCAGATAAATTATGAATAAGTTTTTTAAAATGAAGATAAATGATACAAAAAGTAGTAAATACAAAATTAGTTTTTCATAACTTAAATTATTTAAATATTTTATTAAAAAAATATAAATTTTTTCTGATTCATAATTTTCAGATAGTATAGTCATTAATAACGGAAATACTGCCCCAATACTTAATGACTCAAGAAATATTATAATAACTACAAATACAAAAAAAAATATAAAATTTTTATTTTCTTCTTTTGGAAGAATACTTAAAACTTTTTTCATAATAGTGATTTAGAAATTAATATATTTTAATTCTCTTTTTCTTAGCAAGATTTAATATTTTTGTATAATTTTTAAACAAATCTAATTTTGATCTATTATTATCTAGATAGATATCACAGCCTTTTGGTTTTATAAAAGGTAAATCAATACCAACAACATTTTTTATTTTTTTTTTTTGGATAAGTTTATATAAATTTTTATAATCTCTCTTTTTTAAGATTTTTTTTTCACACTCAATGTATAACTCCATATAATTTTTTATGTTTTTTCTGCACCATGTTCTAAATCTAAATGTAGTTATATTGGCAGATATCACTATATTTATACTTTGATTAGAGAGAAACTTTACTAACCTGGTTAATCTTACAGCATTTGTATTTCTATCTTTTAAAGTGTATTTGATATCATTATTAAATATTTCTCTAAATTTATCCCCATCAAAATAAATAGTTGAAGGAAATTTTTTTTTAAATTTATTAAAAAAATATTTACCTAGAGTCGTTTTTCCAGTTCCAGAGATACCAGTTATCCAAATTACCATTTATTGATTTAGATTTTGAAATATATTTTATTTATTTTTACAAATATATAATGGAGATCTTTTTATTATTTGAAAAAACCCGTTTTCATCTATTTCTTTTTTTGCTATTTCCCTATATTCATCGTAAAAACTCTCTTTCAATTTAATATTTCTTGGCTCTACTCCTGAGGCAACATAATTCATTAATATATCTAGATCTGTAACTTTGAGTTTCTCTTCCTCAATAATTTTTTCATACTCAAAAAATTCTGGTAACATTTTATCTGCGACTTCTTCAGTCCAAGAGTCAATTATTCTGTCAGTTGGAAAATTTTTATCTAGTTTTCGTCCGATTTCATAAACATTAAGCATATGCTTTTCACTATTTGTAGTTAAACCAACTATCGAATTTTTATCATCACTCATACAATCTTTTAAATTCTGTAAAGCTAATTTTTTATCTTCAGCATGATACACGGCGTTGTGACACAAAATAATATCAAATTGTGATTTATATTTACTAAGGTTCTCCACATCTGCAATTTCAAACTTTGCTTCAATTCCAGCATCTGATAAATTTTTCTTTGATTTATCTAACATAGACTCTGCAAAATCTGTCATTATGAGATCATAATTTAAATTTTTAGCCTCTTCAGAATTTTGTTTCCAAAAAACACCGGTACCACAAGCAACATCTAATATTTTTAACTTATCTTTTAATTTATTGTTAAAATTGTACTTTTCATAAAGCCACTGGTGAAATGATTTTTTGTTTTCAGTAAATGTATGTATTTTGATCCTTGCTTCCAGGTACTTAGTAGTTTTGTATTGTTGTTCTTTTAGGTAATTTTTATTTATTTCTTTTTTCATATTATTTTACGTAGAATAAATTTTCAATATTTTCAACATCTCTTGTAAATTTTTTTGCCATGTTATTCACGTCAAACTCCAATTTATACAAATCTGGCATAGATATTGCTTTCCACATATCAAAGTTAAAGCTTAATCCAAAATAATGCTTTATTATTATACCAATTAGATTTCCATGAGTTACTAATATTATATTTTTTTTCTTATCTTTAAATTCAGAAAAAACTTTATCTAGAAATGGCTTCATCTTATCAAAACATTCCGTTTGTGACTCCCCATTATCAATCTTAAAATTTTCATTTTTCCACATTTCAAAAATTATCTGATGTTTTGACAAATCTTTACTTTTACCTATTTTTATCTCTTTCAAATATTCAGTCTCATTAATTTGAATTGATGGAAACTCTTTCTTTAAAGGCATTAAGGATTCAACGGCTCTTTTAAAAGGACTTGAATATATAATTGTATTTTCATCAATTAATTTTTTTATCTTATTTGATAAAGATTTTGACTGCAGGATACCATCTTCATCTAATTCCCTTTCCGAGTCAACGCCATCCATAACTGATTTGCAATGCCTACAAATAAAGAAATGATTCATTTTTATTCTCCTTAAATTGATTAAATTTAATTTTGAAAAAGCTCCGCACTTGCAAAAATTAAATTTTTACATTTTGTATTATACATTTTTTAAATTTCAGGTCTAAATAAATATTTCTCTTTAGATACTGTTGTCTTAAATTTATCAAGCACTATATCAAAACTTGACTTATTTTCACTAATTATATTGAAAATAAAATTAATAAAAGGACCTGACAAAAATTTGAATTTTTTCTTTAAGTGTAGATCAAAAAAACTTGGT
>CACCFT010000022.1 GCA_902545405.1 uncultured Pelagibacteraceae bacterium | reverse complement strand
CAAATCTGGATCTTTAAGTTTTAAGTGGACTGGCTGATTATCATCATGAATTGTACCTGTTAAATAAACCGAACTAGTTTTATCAAAAGTAATAACGTTATCAGGCTTAGGATAATCAATTTTTGGCATTTTATCTGCTGGTTTTAAAGCTTCATGATCAGCGTGTTTATGCTTTAATGTGAAAGGAAGCTTTCCTCTAAATAAAATCTGGTCAATTCCAGTAAATAATATACCTAGAATTAAACCCCAAGAGAAACTTGGTTTTACATTTCTCGCCTCATATAATTCTTTGTAAACCCAACTTTCTTTAAATTTTTGTTCATATGTAGATAAATTTATATTTTTTGTAAGATGCTCATAAATTGTTTCTGCAGCGATCATTCCACTTTTCATTGCAGTATGAGACCCTTTTATTTTAGGCATATTTAACGTTCCCGCGTCACATCCAACTAACAAAGCACCTGGCATAAACATCTGAGGTAAACTCTGTATACCTCCCTCAATTAAAGCTCTTGCACCATAAGTAATTCTTTTTCCACCTTCAATTATTTTTTTTATATCTGGATGAGTTTTAAATCTTTGGAATTCATCGAAAGGTGACAGATGAGGATTTTGGTAATCTAATCCAATTACGTAACCAAGAAAAACTTGTTTATTTTCTGCATGATACATAAAACTTCCACCGTAGGTGTTATTGTCTAAAGGCCATCCAGCAGTATGCATTACTAAACCTTCTGTATGATTTTTTTCATCTATCTCCCAAATTTCTTTAAAACCAATTCCATATTGTTGAGGATTTTTACCTTTATCCAACTCAAACTTCTTAATTAATTCTTTTCCTAAGTGACCTCTGCATCCTTCTGCAAAGACTGTAACTTTTGCATGTAATTCCATTCCTGGTTCATAAGTATCTTTTTTATTTCCCTCTTTGTCGATACCCATATCTTGAGTTGCAATACCTTTAACTGATCCATCATCATTATATAAAACTTCACTTGCTGGAAATCCTGGGAATATTTCAACTCCTAATCCTTCAGCCTTCTCTGCTAACCATCTACAAAGATTTGCAAGACTTATAATATAATTGTTATGATTTTGTTGAACCTTAGGAAGCAGCCATGTTGGCCAACTTAATGATTTTTGTTTTCCTAAAAATAAAAATTTTTCTTTTGTAACTTTTGTTTTAATGGGAGCATCTAATTCTTTCCAATTAGGTATTAGTTCGTCTAAAGCACGTGTTTCAAACACGTTCCCTGATAAAATGTGTGCACCTATTTCAGATGCTTTCTCTAAAAGGCAGACATTAATATCTGGATTTAACTGCTTTAATTTAATTGCAGTTGAAAGTCCTGATGGTCCACCACCTACGATGACAACATCGTATTCCATCACTTCTCTGGACATAATGATAATTTCTTACAGTATTTGCTATTTTTGTATAGTGTTTAATTTGTTCAATTCTGACAAAAACTGAGGAAGAGCCTCAAAAAGATCTGCTTCTAATCCGTAATCTGCGACACTAAAAATTGGAGCTTCACCGTCTTTATTTATAGCCACAATAACTTTGCTTTCTTTCATTCCTGCTAAGTGCTGTATCGCACCTGAAATTCCAACTGCAATATATAAATCTGGGACTACCACTTTACCCGTTTGTCCTACTTGATGATCATTCGTAATATAACCTGCATCAACTGCTGCTCTAGATGCACCAATTGCTGCATTAAGTTTATCCGCAATATCACTTATTAATTTGAAATTTTCGCCATTTTGCATTCCTCTGCCACCAGAAATAACTATTCTAGCTGTTCCAAGCTCTGGTCTGTCTGACTTAACTTCTTCTTTCTTTAGAAATTTAGTTGATGAACTAGCTTCTGCTGGATCAGATTTTGTAATTTCAGCAGATCCACCACTCTTATCAGCAGGGTCAAACGACGTCGGTCTAATAGTAACACATTTTTTTTTGTCATTACTTTTAACCGTAGCAAAAGCATTTCCTGCATAAATTGGTCTTAAAAAAGTATCCTCAGAAATAACTTTAATTATATCGCTCACTTGCGAAGTATCTAGTAATGCTGCAATTCTTGGCATTAAATTTTTGCCAAATGTATTTGCTGAGCTTACAATATGTGAATAACTTTCTGCATGCTTAATTATTGCTGCTGTATAATTTTCAGCAATGTAGTTTTCATAAATTTTATTATCAACGTGAATAACTTTTTTTACATTTGGAACTTCAGATAAAGATTTTGCAACATCATCAGCTTGATGACCTAAAACCAAAACATGAAGATCCTCATTTATTTGAGAAGCTGCAGTTATAGCATTATAGGTAAATGGTCTAACCTCTTTATTATTATGTTCTGCAATTAATAATACTGACATTTAAATTACCTTAGCCTCATTTTTTAATTTTTGCACTAATTCTTCTACACTAGCGACTTTTATTCCAGCTTTTCTTTTTGGTGGTTCCTCAACTTTAATTTGTTCGATTCTAGGATTAATATCAACTCCTAAATCTGAAGCATTTAACTGTTCTATTGGTTTTTTCTTCGCTTTCATAATATTTGGAAGCGAAGCATATCTTGGTTCATTTAGTCTTAAATCACATGTAACAATAGCTGGAACATTTACTTCAATAGTTTCTAAACCTTCATCAATTTCACGAGTTACTTCTAATGCATTATCTTTAACTTCAATTTTCGATGCAAAAGTTGCTTGAGGCCAATTTAATAAAGCTGCAAGCATCTGACCAGTTTGATTACAATCATCGTCAATTGCTTGTTTTCCCATAAACACCAAATCAGGATTTTCTTTTTCTACAATTTTTTTCAAAATTTTTGAAACTGCTAATGGCTCAATCACATTATCAACTTTGACATGTATTCCCCTATCCGCTCCAACAGCTAATGCTTTTCTAACAGTTTCTTGAGCTTTTTCTTCACCGATTGTAATTGCAACTATTTCTTTAGCTTTGCCAGCCTCTTTAATTTTTACTGCTTCTTCTATTGCATTATCATCTGGTGGATTTGTTGACATTTTAACGTTGTCAGTAACAACACCAGAACCATCTTCTTTAACTCTTATTTGAACGTTGTAATCAATAACTCTTTTAACTGCGACTAATATTTTCATTAAGCTCTTAATAAATTGTTTTCTGGATCGTAAGGACTTTCATCTAAAATTGTAGCATCATATTTCTCACCTAATATTTCAATTTTAAGTTTTTGTCCAACATTTGCTAATTCTGGTTTAACCATACCTAATGCTAATGATTTTCCAATTCTAAAACCAAAATCTCCTCCTGTAGCTCTTCCTATAACACTTCCATTTTCATAAATTGGATTGTTGCCTAATACATCTGCATCTTTTGGATTATGAACCTCCAAGGTAACAAGTTTGTTATCAAAACCTTTTTCTCTCCACTTGTTTAATGCTTCAAGTCCAATAAAACTTCCTTTATTAGGATGTATAAATCTATCAAGACCACTTTCATAAGGTGAGTATTCTATTGATAGTTCTGTTCCAACCAATTTATATGATTTTTCTACTCTCAAACTATTCATTGCTCTAATACCATATGGCTTTAGTCCAAGATCTTGTCCTGCCTCCATAAGTTTATCAAAAATGTGATTTTGATATTCAATTGGATGATGAAGTTCCCATCCTAATTCACCAACAAAATTAACTCTCATAGCATTTACTGGTGCGTACCCTACATCAACCATTTTTGCACTTAGCCATTTAAAGTTTTCATTTGAAAAATCATCTTTTGAAACTCTTTGCATTAACTCTCTTGCTTTTGGACCTGAAACAACCAAAACTCCATTACTATTAGTTAAATTTTCAAACTGCACTGAACCGTCTGAAGGCATCCATTTTAAAATCCAATCATGATCTAATCTTTGGAAAGCTCCTGCTGATACTAAATAAAAGCTATCATGTGACTCTCTCATAATAGTAAATTCAGAATGAACTCCGCCTTTAGTATTTAAAGCATGACATAAATTAATTCTTCCAACTTTTTTTGGTAATTTGTTTGCAACTAAATTATCTAAAAATTCCTCAGCACCAGGTCCTTTAATTCTACATTTTGCAAATGCAGTCATATCCAAAAGACCAACATTTTCTTTTACATTTTTGCATTCTTTTTCCATTGCATTGAACCATTTTGATCTTCTAAATGACCAATCATCTTTTTGCTCCATTCCATCAGTTGCAAAAAAATTAGGTCGTTCCCATCCAAATTTTTGACCAAACACTGCTCCTAAATTTTTCATTCTGTCATAACATGGCGCTGTTCTTAATGGTCTTGCTGCTGGTCTTTCTTCATCAGGAAAGTGGGTTATGAAAACGTGACTGTAGGCTTCTTCATTTTTAGCTTTTAAATATGATTTAGAGCAATAATCTCCATACCTTCTTGGTTCAACACCAAGCATATCAATTGTGGGTTCACCATCTACAATCCATTCAGCAAGTTGCCATCCTGCTCCACCTGCTGCAGTGATACCAAAACTATGACCTTCATTTATCCAAAAATTTTTCAATCCCCAAGCAGGACCAACAATTGGGTTACCATCAGGTGTATAACAAATTGCACCGTTATAAACTTTCTTAACTCCTACCTCTCCAAACGCAGGGACTCTATGTATTGCACCTTCAATGTGTGGAGCCAATCTATCCAAATCTTCCTGAAATAATTCATATTCAGAATCTTTTGATGGTCCATCTACATAACAAGCTGGTGCTCCATCTTCATATGGTCCTAAAATTAATCCACCTGCTTCTTCTCTCATGTACCATCTGCTATCACTATCTCTTAAAACTCCCATCTCTGGTAGTCCATCTTTTTTTCTTTTTTGAATTTCTGGATGAGGTTCAGTAACAATGTATTGATGTTCTACTGGGATTACTGGAATATCTAAACCAACCATCTTTCCAGTTTGTCTTGCAAAATTTCCTGAACAAGAAATAATATGTTCACACTCTATAGATCCTTTATCTGTTTCAACAACCCAACCATCTTTGGTTTGTTTCATTCCAACAACATTTGTATTTCTATAAATTTCTGCTCCTCTATTTCTTGCGCCTGTAGCAAGAGCTTGTGTTAAATCTGCTGGTTGAATATATCCATCTTCAGGGTGTTGTATTGCACCTACTAAATCTGATGTATTACATAATGGCCAGATTTCCTTAACTTGGTCTGGAGTTAAAAATTTTACATCAACACCTATTGTTTGAGCAACACCTGCGTATTGAAAGTATTCATCCATTCTATCTTTAGTGCTTGCTAATCTAATATTTGATACAACGCTGAAACCTACATTCTTACCTGTCTCTTCCTCTAAAGTTTTATATAAATTGACAGCATACTTATGAAGTTGTCCTACAGAATAACTCATATTAAATAGTGGTAATAAGCCCGCTGCATGCCAAGTTGAACCTGATGTTAGTTCTTTTCTTTCAATTAAAGCAACATCTGACCAACCTTTTTTTGCTAAGTGATAGAGTGCGCTAACCCCTACTACTCCACCACCAACTACAACAACTTTTGCTTTGGATTTCATTCTCAGATTCCTACTAAATTTTAATTACTAACGAAACAAAATTCTATTATTCATCATCTGCGTCACGCCACCCCATTCTGAACATTAAATAAGCGGCAACTATAACGGAAATTGTACCTACTACCATGCCAATATTAATCCCAACTTCACTTCCCCAAAAATACCACCCAAGTTGAGTAGATGAAATTGTTGGAAAGCATAATATAAACATTAGAATTGCGTACCTAATATACATTGGAGGCTTTTTCATTATATTGATGATCCCATTGGTATTGGTTGTGAAACCGCTGTTGTTAGCCAGCAATCTAAAAGATTGCCTTCTTTATTATTCTTTTCAACTTTCCATTTAAATTTAAAATATTGTTTGTCCTTATCCAAGACAACAACTTCATAAGTTGCCATTGCACTTGATTTGTAAATTTCAGTTACTGTATTTTCTTTGTGATCAATCAGCATCGAGTATGAAGCCCCTTTTAACATTCTTTTAAATCTATCTAATGGACCTGTCATCCTTTGATTATTTGGATGTGCAAATTCCCATGTTTGCTCAATCCCTCTATCTTTATATGGACTGTCATTTTTCATTAATGCCTTTAATTGAATTAAAACAACTTGTTTTGGATCTATATTCACACTTGGTTTTAAAACATCGGCAAATGAAGAATTAAAATAAAAAAATGTAATTAAAAAAAATAAAATTTTGAATTTCATATTTTAAATTTATCTTAAATTTAAAATGAAATAAAAGGTCTTAATATCACACTTAATAATTTGATATTATATAGTTTTGAATAATCTATCGTATTCGTTTTTAATACATTTATTAGAGATATAATAAATTTTATTTTGAGAGACTAATTTAGCTGCATTTTCGTTGTGAATTCCTAATTGCAACCATAATACATTTGCACCAATTTCTATTGTTTGTTTTGCTACTTCCTCAGCCTCCTCACTAGGTCTAAAAACATTAACAATTCCAACATGATCTTTAATATCCGTTAGTTTTTTATAAACTGGTTCACCATGTATAATTTTATTATCTGTTACTGGATTAACAGGAAAAACTTTGTAACCTGTATTTCTTAAATATTTCATTATTATATTGGAAGTTTTTTTTGAGTCTGGGCTTGCTCCGACAATTGCTATCGTCCTATAACTTAAATATAGTTCTTTTATTTTTTCATCTAAAAGTGTTGTATCCATAATTTGATTTAAATTTTAAGATCTAGTCGCGGTTTCCAAAATGGTCTGAAGAGTTCAATTTTTGGACATCTATTCATAACTACTTTTAAACCTGCATCTTCAGCAATTTTTGCTGCATCATGATTAATTACACCTATTTGTCCCCATAATACTTTTGCTCCAATTGATATTGCC
>CACCFT010000021.1 GCA_902545405.1 uncultured Pelagibacteraceae bacterium | reverse complement strand
GTTGCAAAATCAAAAAATTGTTTAGGTCCAATTTTAAATGGATATGAAAATCCATTCTTATCATCTCTAGTTCTCCTAGATAAAACCGGAACATCAACAGTAAGTATAGCAACTTCATAACCAGTTTTTTCTGCTCTATCGAGCAATTCCATGACAAAAGCTTCATCCTGAAAAATATAAAGTTGAAGCCATGAATGACCTTCTGAAAGCTCATACATTTTTTCTAAGGTAGTTGTGGAAGCCATCGATACACAAGTTGGTATATTATTTCTTGCACTCTCTTTTGCCAGCATTGAGTCTGCACCTGGCCATGAAAGATTTGTCATACCCATTGGGGCAAAACCAAAAGGATAGTCATAGTTTAATCCAAGAATATTTTTTTTTAATTTTCTTTCCTCTACATTTCTTAGAACTCTTGGTTCAAGACGTATTTGATCTAAAGCAAAACTATTAATTTCTGATAACTTTTCATCTCCAGATGCACCGTCAATAAAATCATAAACCAGCTTTGGTAATCTTTTCTTCGATAGTTTTTTTGCATCTTCAATGCTAAAAATTTTGTTACTGGCTTTAATATTATCCATTTAAATTTTTTATATATGTTTTTAAACTTATCTTATCATGTCTAGTCACATAATAAGCGTCATGATTAATTCTCGAAGAATAAACCTCTGAAGGAACTCCGTCAATAAAAAGCACAGCTACACCATCATCAATAGCTATTCCTTCTGGCAAATTTCCATCTTTAATTTCTGAAATAAATTGTCGAAGTCGATTATTATCTGATGAATGTGGTGTGCAACTTCCATCTAAAAAGTTTATTCCTTTTAATGGACTCAACTCTTTATTGACTGAATCTGATAATATCCAATCAAACCAACAAACAGCTCCTGCACTTATTCCACTCAGAATTATTCCTTTTTCATATGCATTTTTAAAGACTTTGATAAGATCATGTCTCTTCCAAATATTAATCATTTCAGAGGTATTGCCACCCCCTACATAAATTATATCTTTGCTTAACATCCATTCGTTAAAACCTTCCACACTTGAACAAAGATTAAAATGAGATAATTTAAATTTTTGTGATTTAAATCTTTTATAAAAAATATCAGTCTTTTCTTGATTATCATTGCTAGCTGTAGGTAAAAAACCGATATTGATATTTGATTTATTAACTTGATTTATAACATATTCATCCAAGTCTTCATCAGAAGAATGTGTAAATCCACCACCACCAATTGCTATTATTATTTTTTTATTCCTGACCACGGAGAAGGACCTGTTGGAATATCGATTTTTAAACCTCTTACAATTTCATTTTTAAAGTCATACATTGGTAAGGTGCATATTTCACCTTTATGAATTTTATTATCACTACAATTAACATCCACTATTAATCCAGGTTTATGTTTTGTAGAATTCATTAAAACTATTCCAACACCACATTTTTGAAAAGGCGACCAAGTACTTGATGTAATTTTTCCAATTATTTCATTATTGAATTTTATGTAAGTTCCTTTTAAACCTGTTCCATTTTCTACCCGTATTCCCCAACATCTTTTTTCTTTATCAGCAATCATCAATGCTGCTTTTCCAATAAAATAATTTTTTTTTAAATCGACATATTTACCTAAACCAACATCATATGGATTTGTTTCATGATTAAAGTCTTGCCCAGCTGATAATAATCCAGATTCTATTCTTTTACATCTGAAACCAGGGGTACCTGTGAGTATCATTCCCATTTTTTTTCCTTCTTCAAGAATGTAATCTCCAACTTTTTCAGTATTATTATTTTTTCTAAAATAAATTTCCCAACCAAGTTCATTACTAAATCCTGATCTACTTATGATTACTTTTTCATTTAGTATAGTAACTTCTTTCCAATCAAAATATTTCCAATTATCAGGAAAAGTCTCTTTACTTAAAACTTTTAAAAGATCCATAGATTTTGGCCCCTGAATTTGACTAACCCAAACATCTGGGTCACAAATTTTTACACTAAGATTATCAGTGTGAGCTTTGTACCATGAAAAAAGATCTCCATCAGCTTGAACAAACCAAAATTTATTTTCTTCAAGTCTTAGCAAAACTCCATCTGTCAGCATACCTCCATCATTGTAACAAGCAAATTGGTATGAGCATCTTCCTACTTTTACTTTTGAGATATCTCTTGTGAATATTTTTTGTAAAAGTTTTTCTGCATCAGGACCAGATATTTCATATGGATGTTCACCAGTATGACGAAAAATTACCTCTTGTCTTACTTTCCAATACATTTCATCAGCAGTAGCATGTGAAAGCACTTCTGGATTTAATCTTCCTGCATAAAATGAATACTCAGGATCGTAGGGAAGTTCTTGATATGCCAGAGGATGTATCCCGACAGTTCGTGCAAGCTCAACAACTTTATTATCATTGGATTTTAAAGGTTTTACAGAAAATCTGACTTTGTTTAATTCGTTTTGCATTTATAAATTTAGAAAAAGTGTATATTAATTAAAATATCTATTCAATTAGTAGATGAATCACTACATTTTGCATGTTGTTATCTAGTTCTGGAATTGTTATCTTTTTGATTATTTAAACAATGAAAGAAAAAGAGGAAACTTATGAAATACATACTTAAAGTTTTTTCAGCGACTTTTATGTCACTGATATTATCTTTTTCTATTGCCAATGCATCAAGTGGAGTATTTAAAGTATCACATGATCTTGGATTTGGAAAAGATACTAACTTAGATGCCATAACAAAAGGGCGTTTATTTCAAGTTGTCATCAAAACACAAAATAGATTAGTAAGACCTGATATGAACGGTGTTCCATCACCTTCATTATCAACAGATTGGAGTGCTAATTCTGATGCAACTGAATGGACATTTAATTTAAGAAAAGGAATATATTTTCATGATGGATCAGCATTTGATGCTCCAGATGTAAAATATTCTCTAATGAGAGCTAAAGATCCTGATATCGGATCTCCAGTTAGAAAAAGTTTAAATGTAGTTGAAGATATTGAGGTAGTTGATCAGCATACAGTTAAAATGAAGTTATCAACTTCATTTGCTGACTTTCCGTTATTATTAACTGACTACAGATTAAGAATGATACCTGAAGGATCAGGAGATACTATAGGACAAACTGGAGTTGGTACTGGACCATTCATGGTTGATAAATTTGATCCAGAAGGAACTACAATTCTAAAAGCTAACCCAGAATATTGGGAAGGTGCACCAGGAGTTGCAGAAGTTCATGTCATTGCGATCCCAGATGCTCAAGCAAGAATTCAAGCTCTTTTAACTGGTCAAATTGATATGAATAGATATGTACCTTTCAATCAAAAAAAGATATTTGACAGTAATTCTAAATTTACAACAACTGTAATTCCAACTGGAAACTGGAGAGGCGTGGTTATGAGAACTGATACTGCTCCATTTGATAATCCTAAAGTAAGAAAAGCCTTTAGGTTAGCAGTTGATAGACAAGAACTTGTAGACTTAGTGATGGGTGGTGCAGCAACTGTATCTTGCGATACACCTGTAATGCCTTCTGATCAATATCGTTTACAAATGGATTGTCCTCAAAATATTAGTAAAGCAAAAAATTTACTAAGAGAAGCAGGATTTCCAAATGGAATTGAATTAACTGTTTACCCAGCGACTTTAGAACCAACTTGGCCTACGATTGCAGAAGTTGTTCAGCAACAAGTTGCAAAAGCAGGAATTAAAGTTAATATTGAGATGGTACCATCTAAAGGTTATTGGAATGAAGTCTGGATGAAAAAGCCAGTTTCAATGACACGTTGGAACCAAAGACCAGCAGACACAATCTTACATGAAGCATATCATAGTGGAGCAAAATGGAATGAGTCTTATTTCAAAAATGCTGACTTTGATAAAAATTTAGCTGATGCTAGAAGTGAGTTGGATTTCAATAAAAGAAAAAAAGCATATCAAAATGCTCAAATGACTTTATGGGAACAAAGTGGAACAATGATCCCATACCACGTATCTAGACTAGTAGTAACTTCATCGAAAGTTAAAAACCTTGATGCTGTAGATCACTTTTCTATACAGTGGCACAAAGTTAAAGTTGACTAAAAGTATTTAGATAAAGGCCGCATATAAGCGGCCTTTATTTTATTTCTATTTAATTTATTTTTGTTAAAAAGTTCTAGTTAATCTTATGCTTTTATTAATTTTAAAAAGAATTGGACTAGGGCTTATCACTTTATTTATAGTTTCATTGATTACATTTGTAGGTGTTGAAGTTTTACCTGGGGATGCATGCACAACATATTTAGAAAGAGAAGCTTATGGAGCAGCTCTTGATGCTTGCATAAAAAGACTTGGTCTAGATGTTCCTGCTTATGAAAGATACTTAGACTGGGCATCAAATGTTATAAGAGGTGATTTTGGTTATTCTTTAAGTGGAGAAATGCCAATTAATGAAGTACTAGGTCCAAGAGTTAAAAACTCTTTAGTTTTAGCCTCTGTTTCAATACTTATAGGAATTCCTTTAGCTATTGTATTAGGAATAATAACTGCTCTTTGGAGAGATAAGCTTCCAGATATTATGATCTCAACTATCACAATTTTTTCAATGACTATTCCTGAGTTTATTAGTGCTACTTTGCTTATTTTAATTGTTGCAATTTGGCTTGGTTGGCTACCAGGCATTGTGATTATACCATCGGATGCAACTTTTTATGAATTACTCTCAAATATAATTTTACCTGTTGTTGCAATTTCAATGATTATGACCGCACATATGGCAAGAATGGTACGTTCAAGTGTAATTCAAGTAATGGCTAGTGATTATGTTCAAATGGCAATTTTAAAAGGTGTTCCATATTGGAAAATGGTATTTAGACATGTATTACCAAATGCATTATTACCAGCAATAAATGTAGTGGCGTTAACAATTGCTTGGTTGCTAGGTGGTGTTGTTGTTACAGAAGTTGTTTTTAATTATCCAGGTTTAGGCAGACTGGTAATTGAGTCTATATCAAATAGAGATTTACCTGTTGTTCAAGCGTTAGCAATAATATTGGCATCAATCTATGTGGGAATAAATTTAATAGCAGATTTAATGACACTAATGCTTAATCCAAGATTAAAAAGTTTACAGATAAGAAAATAAAATGGAGAGTAATTTAATTACAGAGGATAAACAAAAAAACAAATTAGAAAAGGCTTTTGAGATTTTAAAAACTATGGCCTCCAAGCCTTCTGGGTTGATTGGACTTACAATTGTATTATTTCATGTAATCTTAGCATTAATAAGCCCTTACATTGCACCATACGATTATAAAGCTATTAGCCCAAATACCATGTTGCTTGCACCCTCAGCTGAACATTGGTTTGGAACAGATAGCTTGGGTAGAGACGTTTTTACAAGAACAATACTTGGAGGGCGAACAGCTCTTACGGTAACTTTCTTTGGATCACTTATAGCTCTTTTGTGGGGAGGTTTACTTGGAATTTTTTGTGGTTTAGTTGGAGGTAAAATTGATGATGTTGTAATGAGAGTTGTTGATGCGTTTCTTTCTATCCCCTGGATACTTGCAATGTTATTAATTGTTTCTCTTTTAGGAACATCAACAGAGGTTTTAATTCCTGCACTAGGTTTTTTTTATGGTAAAGGAATAGTAAGAGTTGCTAGAGCTGCTACGCACGATGTTATTGCTAAAGACTTTATAGTTTCAGCCAGAGCTAGAGGTCATAGCAACATGTCTATTATTTGGAATGAAATTATTCCAAATGTTAGAGATGCTATATTAGTAGAAGGAGCAATGAGATGGTCTTGGATGTTATTAGGATTTAGCTCATTGTCATTCTTAGGTTTTGGTGTCAGTCCTCCAACACCTGATTGGGGTTTGATGATATCCAATGCTAGAGGATTGATGTCTTTTGCATACTGGTCCGTAATTGCTCCAATAGTAGGATTAAGTTCGTTAATTATTGGGATAAATTTAACAGCTGATGCATTTGCAAAAGCTTTAGGAATTGATCGTTCAACAAAGGCACCTGTTTAAATGAGCGAAATAATTGAAAGTGTTAAAAATTTATCAATTGGATTTAATAGTCAAAAGGGCAAACAAATTTCAATACTTAGAAATGTTTCAGCCAACATTAAGAAAGGAGAGACTGTAGGGATCGTAGGGGAGTCGGGTTCTGGAAAAAGCACATTAGCACTTGCAATGATGGGCTATATAAAACAAGGCTTATTTCCTCTTAAGGGTGAATGCCTCTTTAAATCTGAGGATTTATTGAAGATGAGCAGTAGACAGCTAGAAAAAATTAGAGGTAGAAAAATAGCCATGATACCTCAAAATGCAGGACAAGCACTAACACCTAATTTAAAAATTGGATACCAAATTGATGAAGCATTAAGATTACATACAGATCTAAATAAAACAGAGAGAGATAAAAAAATTTCGGAGTTACTAAATAAAGTTAGACTTCCTTCACCAGAAACTATGGCTTTTCGTTATCCACACGAGCTTTCTGGAGGGCAGCAACAAAGAGTGGCTGTCGCAATGGCATTGGCTGGCAAACCAGATTTACTTTTATTAGATGAGCCAACTACTGGATTAGACGTTACAACACAAGCGCATGTATTAGAACTATTAAGATTTATAGCAAAAGATACTGGAACATCTATGATCTATGTTAGTCATGACCTTGGAGCTATAGCACAAGTCAGTGATAGAATAGTTGTAATGTATGCGGGAGAAATTGTTTTAGAAGGACCAGCAAGAAAAATATTAAAGGAACCTATTCATCCTTATACTTATGGATTGTTAAAATCGATACCTAAACTCTCATTAGCTGGACTTCCAGCTTCTATGCCAGGAAGCCAACCTCAGCCTGGAAGCATAAATGAAGGTTGTAGTTTTTATGATAGATGTAACTTAGCAACTGATCATTGTAAAAAAAATTCACCAGATCTGGAACATATTAAAGAATTAGATACCAATGTCAGATGCTTTAATCATAAAGAATTAATAAATCAAAATAATAATTTACAAACTTCAATAACAAAACAATCAAATAATAGTGAAGCAATTGAAGTTTTAAAATTAAAGGATGTTTCAATTAGTTATGCAAAGCAGAAATTTTTTGATCAATTATTAAATAAAATCTCTGATCAAAACCCAACAGTTAAAGATATAAATATAGATATAAAAAAAGGAGAGACTATTGCACTGGTTGGTGAGTCTGGAAGTGGTAAATCTACTATCTTAAAATCAATTGCTGGTTTACTCAAAACAAAAGATGGTCAAATTAAATTTAAAAATGATCGTATATTATCCTCTGATTTAAAAATGAGAAATCCAAATGATCTGCGAGCAATACAGCTCATATTTCAAAATCCAGATGAGTCATTAAATCCAAACCATACAGTTGAGCAAATACTTTCTCAACCTTTAAAGTTGTATTTTAATTTATCAGGAGAAGAATTAAAAAAAAATATAATCGATCTACTAAAAAAAGTAAGGTTAGGAGAATTTTATATGTCAAGATACCCGAGACAATTATCAGGCGGTGAGAAACAAAGAGTTGCAGTTGCAAGAGCATTTGCTGCTAAGCCAGATATAATTTTGTGCGATGAGGTTACATCAGCTTTAGATGTTTCGGTTCAAGCAGCTGTTTTAAACTTATTACAACAATTAAAAGAAGATCTAGGAACAACCTATGTATTTGTTTCTCATGATTTGGCTGTTGTTAGAGCAATTAGTGATAGAGTTGCAGTCTTATATCAAGGAAGATTATGTGAAATTGGTCCTTCTCAAA
>CACCFT010000020.1 GCA_902545405.1 uncultured Pelagibacteraceae bacterium | reverse complement strand
ATTGGATAACTGGTACAACAGATGTCATTAAGTTATACGAATTAGGTATCGACGCTAAGTACCAAAATTTATTATGGCTAGCATTTTTTAGTTCCTTTGCTGTTAAAACACCAATGTGGCCAGTGCATACATGGTTACCAGATGCTCACGTAGAGGCACCAACTGCTGGTTCAGTTTTACTAGCTGCAATACTTTTAAAAATGGCTGGATATGGATTTATAAGGTTTTCTCTAGGTTTGTTTCCAGATGCTTCATTATACTTTGTTCCTTTAGTTTACACACTTAGTTTGATAGCGATTATTTATACATCACTAGTAGCCTTAATGCAGGAAGATATGAAGAAACTAATAGCTTATTCGTCCGTAGCTCATATGGGATTTGTAACACTAGGTATTTTTACAATGACACAGCAAGGAATAGAAGGAAGTATTTTCCAAATGATAAGTCATGGTTTGGTATCTGCAGCACTATTTTTATGTGTTGGTGTTGTCTACGATAGACTTCATACAAGGCTTATAAATAGATATGGAGGCTTAGTTTCTATAATGCCAAAGTACGCAATAGTTTTTATGGTTTTTACTTTAGGAGCTCTTGGATTACCTGGAACAAGTGGTTTTATTGGTGAATTTTTAGTTTTAAAGGCTGCTATGTATTTAAATAAATGAAAGAAGAATTAATTTTTTGCCCTTTAGGGGGATCTGGAGAAATTGGGATGAATATGAATTTATTCGCCTATGGAAATCCAGATAATAGAAAATGGATAATTGTAGATATAGGAGTTACTTTTGCAGATGATGCAATTCCTGGTGTTGATTTAATATATCCTGACCCTGGATTTATTGTAGATAAAAAAGATGATTTATTAGGTATTGTTCTAACTCATGCACATGAAGATCATATCGGTGCAATTGCTCATATATGGCCAAAACTAAAATGTAAAATATTTGCCACTCCATTTACATCAGTGTTAATTTCAGAAAAATTTAAGGAGAAAAAAATTGATGTAACAGGATATCTAGAAGTTGTTCAATTAAATAGCATTGTAGATCTAAGTCCTTTTAAAATAGAATTTGTTACATTAACACATTCTATACTAGAGCCTAATGGACTTAAAATAGAAACACCTGTTGGGAATATATTACATACTGGTGATTGGAAGTGTGATCCAGATCCATTAACTGGAGATAATATGAATTCAAAAAGATTAAAGGAAATTGGCGAAGAAGGCGTTTTGACAATGATATGTGACTCAACAAATGTGTTTAGTGCTGGGAGAGCAGGATCCGAACTAGATGTAAGAAAAAATATGCTAAAGATAATGGAAAGATTAAAAAAAAGAATAATTATTACATCGTTCGCTTCAAATGTAGCTAGAATGGAGTCAGCCTTTTATTGCGCCGAAAAAATCGGTAGGCAGATTGCTTTAGTAGGTCGTTCAATGCATAGAATTTATAAAGCAGCTAGACAATGTGGTTACTTGCAAAATGTTATTGAACCACTTGATGCAAGAGATGCAAAAAATATCTCAAGAGAAAAAATTGTTTACTTATGTACTGGTAGCCAAGGAGAGCCAATGGGTGCAATGAATCGAATTTCAAATTATACACATCCAGATGTTTTTGTCGAGAGAGGGGATGCAGTTATATTTTCTTCAAAAATTATTCCGGGTAATGAAAAAAAATTATACAAACTTCACAATCAATTAGTTAGAGAAGGTATAGAGGTAATTTCAGAGGATAGTGAATTTATACATGTATCAGGACATCCAAATAGAGAAGATTTAAAGGACATGTATGACTGGATAAAACCAAGATCTGTTATACCTGTTCATGGTGAACATAGACATATGATCGAACACATAAATTTTGCTAAAGAAATGCAAGTACCATATCCTGTAAGAGTAGAAAATGGCGATATAGTAAGAATCTATCCAGGTGATAAACCTGAAGTCTATGATAAAGCACCAAGTGGAAGACTTTATGTAGATGGATCCATAAGTGTTGAAGAAGATGCTCAATCTATTAAAGAGCGAAAAAATTTGTCAACTAACGGATTAATAGAGGCAACATTAGTAATTACCCCAAATGGAAATATCCATAACAAACCACTATTAACTTTTAGAGGTTTACCAATATACGAAAAAGATGAATTTACATTCAATCTTGAAGAAGAAATTGAAAAAACAGCAAAAACTTTTTCTTTGAATAACAAAAAACAAGAATCAAATTTAATTGATGCTCTCAAAATAACTTGTAGGAAGTATACAAAAGAAAAATTAGGGAAAAGACCTTACACAAATATAAATTTAGTGAGGATTTAATTGAGTATCACAGGCTCAATAGTTGTATATGTGTGCTTGTGGTGGATAGTTTTTTTTGCCATTCTACCTATTGATGTTAATCGTGAAAAAAAGGGAAATATAGAAGGTGTGGACCCTGGAGCCCCAGAAAATCCAAAAATAACTAAAAAAATAATTTATTGTACTTTAATTACGTCTGGTATTTTTATAGTTATATATTTATTAGTAATTAATGAAATTTTAAATTTACGTTACTTTTTAAATTAATGCTTTTTTCAAACTCATTTATTCCGATTCTAAAAAATAATCCATCTGAAGCTAAGATTAAATCACACCAATTAATGTTAAGAGTAGGTATGATTAAACAGTCCTCTGCTGGAATTTATTCTTGGTTACCACTTGGATTTAAAGTCATGAAAAAAATAGAACAAATAGTTAGAGAAGAACAAGACCGAGTTGGTGTTCAAGAAATATTAATGCCCACAATTCAATCATCTGAAATTTGGAAGGAAAGTGGAAGATATGAAGATTATGGTGAAGAAATGTTAAGAATTAAGGATCGTCAAAATAGAGAAATGTTATATGGTCCAACTAATGAAGAACTTGTTACGGAAATTTTTAGATCTTCATTTAAATCATACAAATCTTTACCTCAATTATTATATCATATTCAATGGAAATTTAGAGATGAATTAAGACCAAGATTTGGCATTATGAGATGCAGAGAGTTTTATATGAAGGATGCTTACTCTTTTGATTTAACTGATGATGATGCAATATTTTCTTACAATAAATTTTTTCTTTCATATTTAAAAACTTTTAAAAGATTAAATTTATCTGCAATTCCCATGGCTGCTGATACTGGCCCTATCGGAGGAAACTTATCACATGAATTTATTATTCTTGCCGATACTGGTGAAAGCAAAATTTACACTGATAAAAGAATTTTTGATGTAGACAGCTCAAAAACAATTCTAGACAAAGAGTCATTAGGTACATTGAGAAAACAATATGAAAAGTTTTATTCTGTAACAGATGAAAAATTTAATAAAGATGAATTTGAAAAATCTGTTCCAGAGGAATTTAGAGTAAATACCAAAGGTATTGAAGTTGGTCACATATTTTATTTTGGAGATAAATACTCAAAACCAATGAATGCTGCTGTAGATTTTAATGGAAAAAAGGAATTTGTTAAAATGGGTTCATACGGAATAGGAGTTTCTAGACTTGTTGGTGCCATAATTGAGGCAAAATATAACGATACAGAAGGTTTAATGAAATGGCCCATGTCAGTAACACCTTATGATTGTGCGATTATTCCAATGATAAACAAAAATGATAAATCTAATTTAGAAAAGTCTATTAAAATATATGAATTTTTAAAATCAAAAAATATTGATACGATCATTGATGATACGGATGAAAATATCTCAGCTAAAATCAAAAAATTTAATTTAATCGGAATTCCATATCAATTGATCATTGGAAGTAAATCTGATGGAAATTTGTTAGAGTTCAAGGAAGTTGATGGAGAAACTCAAAAGTTAAAAGTTGAAGATGTAGCTTCACAAATAATAAAAGCTAAGCAAAATTGATTTCACAACTAGAAAAAGAGATTATATTTAGATTTTTAAAAGCTAGAAAGAAAGATGGCTTTTTAAATGTAATCTCTATTTTTTCCTTCATTGGTATTGGATTGGGAGTAGCTGTACTAATAATTGTTATGTCAGTAATGAATGGTTTTAGAACAGAGCTAATAAATAAAATTGTAGGTTTTAACGCTCATGCCGTTGTAAAACCCTACAACAAGCCTTTAGTTCATATACCTGATATAGATTTTGCGAAAGGCATTGTTTCTAATGATGGAGAAGCAGTAATTCTCTCAAAACTAAATACAAAGGGTGTACTTTTAAAAGGATATTTGAAAAATGATTTTAAAAATCTAGAAATATTAAACAATCAAAAATATTTTGGATCAAAAGATTTGAAAAATAATTCAATTTCTATTGGAAAGGATTTAAGCTTCTTACTTAATATAGATATTGGTGATCAAATAACAATAATGTCACCATCTGGTGTTCAAACAATTGTAGGGTCTTTTCCAAGACAAGGTAAATTCGAAGTAGTTTCAATATTTGATAGTGGTATAGGCGAATTTAATGAGAATGTAGCATATATCAATCTTAATACATTAGAAGACTTTTTTGATAAAAATAAAGACAATAGATTTACTGAGTACTATTTTAAAGATCCAAAAAATATTGAATCTTATAAAAAAAATTTATTAGTATTATTTCCTGACGCTTATGTTTACACATGGGCAGATTTAAACGAGTCATTATTTTCAGCTTTAAAAGTTGAAAGAAATGTAATGTTTATAATCTTGTCTTTAATAATAATTGTAGCTGCATTTAATATTATTTCTGGTTTGACTATATTAGTTAAAAACAAAACGAGAGATATAGGAATTTTAAAATCCATTGGAGTAACAAATACATCTATTAAAAAAATTTTCTTTTTTGTTGGATTTATTATTGGTACTACAGCTACTTTATTTGGTATTTTATTAGGGACTTTATTTTCATACTATATTGAAGATATTAGGAAATTTATTTCTAATACGTTTGATGTTACATTATTTCCAGAGGAAATTTACTTTTTAAGTACTCTTCCATCAGAAATAAATGTTAATTCAATTATCTTAATTACATTATGTTCAATAATAACAACTTCTGTAGTATCAATTTATCCAGCATCTAGAGCGGCAAAATTAGATACAATACAAACTTTAAAATATGAATAACTTTTTAAAATTAAATAATCTATCAAAGAAATATGAAAAAAATAAATCTCTTAAAGTTTTAAACAATATAAATTTTAAATTTGAGGCAGGAAAAGTATATTCAATTATAGGGCCATCTGGATCTGGTAAATCAACATTATTAAATTTATTGTCATTTATTGATATCCCTTCGTCAGGTTTTATTGAATTTAACAAAAAGAAAATTAATACGAATAGCTCAATTGAGAATGATCATGTAAGATCAAAAAATATTGGCATAATTTATCAAGATAAAAATTTATTGCCCGACTTTACAGCACTCGAAAATGTAATACTGCCAAATTTGTTAATTTCTAATAATAAATCAAAATCAACAGAATTAGCAAAAAAATTGATTAAAAAATTTGATTTAATCTCAAGATTAAATCATTATCCATCTGAACTCTCTGGTGGTGAAAATCAAAGAATAGCAATTGCTAGAGCACTAATTAATGAACCAAATATTATTTTAGCAGATGAACCTACCGGAAGTTTAGATTTTGATAATGCTAAACAAATATTTAAAATTCTTTTTAATCTAAAAAACAAAAATAGAATAATAATTTTTGCAACCCACAATAGATATTTTGCAAATATGGCAGATTGTAAAATTAAAATGATTGGTGGTAAGATGAGCGTCACCAATGAAAGAATCAATTAATAAAACATTTAATCAATTTAAAATACATACTCAATACTCAATTTGTGAGGGAGCAGTAAAAATTGATCAATTAAAAAATTTCTGCAAAAAAAATAAAATCAAATCATTGGGTATATCAGATACTTATAATTTATCAGGAGCATTAGAATTTTCAGAAAATCTATCATCTGTAGGTACTCAACCTATTATTGGAACCCAGATATTGTTTAAATACAAAGAATTTAAGGGTTTGATCCCTCTTATAGCTAAAAATTATGAAGGATATAAAAACATTATTAAACTTTCGTCAAAATCTTATTTGGAAAATTCAGAGGCAACTTTCCCTCATTGTGAATTAGATGATTTATTAAATAATTCTCAAGACATAATAGTTTTAACTGGTTCAATTAGATGTATATTTGGTACACTTTTTAATAAAGGTTTATTTAATTTAATTGAAGAAATACTAATTAAGTTAAAAGAAAAATTTGTAGATAATATCTATATTGAAATTCAAAGACATAATGATTTAAATGAAAAAGACTTTGAAAATTACAATCTACAAGTTTCAGAAAAGTTAGAATTGCCAATTATTGCATCAAATGAAGTTTATTATTTAGATAAAGATATGCATGAAGCACATGATGCTTTAATGTGCATCGGTGAAAAAACCTATTTAAATGATACGGCTAGAATAAGACTTACAAATCAACATTACTTTAAATCTTCAGATGAGATGATTAAGCTTTTTAACGATCTACCGGAAGCATTAGAGAATAATTTTAATTTACCATTTAGATGTTCTTTTAAACCAAATTTTTCTAAACCTATTTTACCAAGTATTTCATCCTCAGAAAAAAATCCTGATGAATTATTGAGACAATTATCTCTTGAAGGGTTGAAAGATAAATTTAAATTAATATTTAATATTGATCTCATAAATATAGAAAAAGAAAAAAAATTTTTAGAATATAAAGAAAGATTAGATCACGAAATACGAATAATAGTTGAAATGAATTATTCAGGTTATTTCTTAATTGTTTCAGATTATATTAGGTGGGCCAAAAAGAATAAAATACCAGTAGGACCTGGTAGAGGATCTGGCGCTGGTTCATTGGTAGCTTGGTGTTTATCTATAACTGATATTGATCCAATAAAATTCAATCTCATTTTTGAAAGATTTCTAAATCCTGATAGAATTTCAATGCCCGATTTTGATATAGATTTTTGCGAAGAAAAAAGAGATTTAGTTTTTAAATATCTAAATACAAAGTATAAAGATAGTGTAGCCCACATTATTACTTTTGGTAAACTTAAAGCTAGAATGGTAATAAGAGATGTTGGTAGAGTTTTGGGATTACCGTATGGTTTTATTGATAGTATTTGTAAAATGATACCCTTTGATCCTTCAAGACCATTATCTTTACAAGAATGCATTAATTTAGAGCCTAGACTTCAAAAATTAATTAAAGATGATAAAAGAGTTGATCGTCTAGTTAATTTGTCACTAAAATTAGAAGGCTTAAACCGTAATGTAGCAACACATGCTGCAGGAGTAGTTATTGCAGATAAAAAATTAACTGAAACGGTGCCTTTGTACAAAGATAATTCATCAGATTTGTTATTACCTTCAACTCAATTTGACATGTACTCAGCAGAAAACGCAGGACTCATTAAATTTGATTTTTTAGGTCTAAAAACACTCACTGTTATTGATAAGGCACAAAAATTGATAAACAAAATTGATCCTAAATTTAAAGTTGAACATGTAAATTATGAAGATCAAAAAGTATACGATTTATTATCAAGTGGTAAGACCGTTGGTTTATTTCAGCTTGAAAGCTCTGGAATGAAAGATGCTTTAATTAATATGAAACCTAATAGATTAGAAGACATAATTGCATTGGTAGCATTATATAGGCCAGGACCAATGAGTAATATTCCAATTTATAATGAGTGCAAACATGGCAAAAGAGTTCCAGACTATCTTCATCCAAAATTAGAACAAATCTTAAAATCAACGTATGGAGTAATAATTTATCAAGAGCAAGTCATGCAAATAGCTCAGGTTCTATCTGGATTTACCGCAGGAGAGGCTGATATTCTTAGAAGAGCAATGGGTAAAAAAAAAAGAGCAGAGTTAGAAAAACAAAAGCAAAGATTCGTTGAGGGAGCCTATCAAAATGGGATAAGTAAAGATATAGCAGCAAGTATATTTTTAAAAATTGAGCCATTTGCGGAATATGGTTTTAATAAAAGTCATGCAGCAGCCTACGCCGTTATTGCTTATCAAACTGCATATCTAAAGACTTATTATCCACATGAATTTTTCGTTGCTTCAATGTCAATGGATATATCTAATCAAAAAAAATTAAGTGAATTCTATGAAGATTTAAAAAGATTGAATATTAATATCATCAGACCAAATATAAACAGATCTTTTTCTGATTTTTCTTCAGATGGTAAAAATTTTTATTACGCATTAGGTGCTATTAAAAATGTTGGTTTTGAATCTATTTCGAATGTGATTGATGAAAGAAAAAAAAATGGAGAATTTAAAAGTTTATCAGATTTTATTAATAGAGTTAATCCGAAAGATATAAATAAATTACAATTAGAAGGCTTGGTGCAAGCTGGATGTTTTGATATATTTGATAAAAATAGACATTCGTTACTTCAATCTATCCCAAATATAATCCTAAAGTCAAAAAATATTCATGAAAATAAAATATTAAATCAAATTGGTCTTTTTGATGATGAAGAAATTAGTGATATGAATTTTTTAGAAAATATTGACGATTGGAAGACTGATATTAAACTTGCTAAGGAATTTGAAACCTTAGGATTTTATATTTCTGACCATCCATTAAATCAATATAAATCAATTTTTAATAATTATAATATTATTAACTATGATGAATTTGAGAGTAATAAAGATATTTTAAGCTCCAATATCGCATGCACTGTTTTAAAAGTTCAAGAAAAGAAAACTCAGAAAGGTAGCTCATATGGAATAGTTAAATTTTCTGACTTATCAAATGTATTTGAATTATTCGTTTTTTCTGAAATTTTTGAATTAAATAGAGATAAATTAGTTGAGGGAAATTCTTTAATGCTTACCTTAATAAAAAATTATTCTGATGATAATAGTTCACAAAAAAGAATTAACGTAAAAAAAATGATATTATTAAAAGAATTAGTAAATATACAGATTAAAAATATAACATTTAAATTTAATAACATTGAAGATTTTAAAAAATTAAAAAAACTTCCCTCTAAGAATGGAGAAACCGAAATTAAAATTCATTTAAGTAAAAATAATAAAATTCATAAATTTCGACTAAAAAACAAAAGATATATAAATAATCAGTTATTAAATACGCTTAAATTAGTGGAAAATGTCATTATTGATTAAATAATGGTTGTATTTTATTCCATTTTTTGTATTTATTTCAAAAATTAACACGCACACAATTAGTGGTTTTATACCTCCGGTCCCTTTGGGCAGTAATTGTGGTGGCATAACCGGGAAAAAATATGAAAATACCTAAACTTACAATAGAACAATTGCTAGAAGCTGGAGTTCATCTAGGTCATAAAACTTTAAGATGGAACCCTAAGATGAAGAAGTATATTTTTGGAAAAAGAGACTCTATACATATAATTGATTTAACTCAAACTCTTGAATTAACAAATTCTGCATTAAAAAAAGTACATGATACAATTTCTTTAGGTGGAAAAGTTTTGTTCATATCTACAAAAAAACAAGCATCTGAAGCAGTTGCAGAATTAGCTAAAGAAACTGATCAATATTTTGTTAATTATAGGTGGCTTGGTGGTATGTTAACCAATTGGGGAACTATTTCTAATTCAATAAAAAAATTAAACAAAATTAATTCAGATCTTTCTTCTGAAAACCGAGGGTTTACAAAAAAGGAACTGCTTAAAATGAGTGGACAAAGAGATAAACTGCAAAGATCTTTAGGTGGTATTATGGAGATGAAAAAAATTCCAGATTTAGTATTTATCATTGATACAAACTATGAGTCTTTAGCCATTAAAGAATCAATAAAATTGGGTATTCCAATAATAGCGATTTTAGACACTAATTCAGATCCAGAAGGTATTGATTATCCAATTCCTGGTAATGATGATGCTAGAAGATCAATAGATTTGTATTGCAATTTAATGAAAGAAACAATCAATGACGCAAAAAAAAATATCAAACAGATACCAGAAGATATAAAATCTATATCTGAAAATAAAAGTAATCCAAAAAACTTAGAAAATACTAAAAAAAAATCTGAAAAAGTAAATATAAAACCTAATTAAAAATAAGATAATATGAGTGATTTAGAAAACGTAAAAAAATTACGACAATCAACTGGCGCTGGTTTTAAAGATTGCAATTTAGCATTGAAAGAAGCAAATGGAAATTTAGAAAAAGCTGCTGAAATTTTAAGAGTAAAAGGAATTGCTAAGGCATCAAAAAAAATGACAAGAGAGGCTAATGAGGGAGTTGTTGTAGTAAGTGGAGATATTAACAAAACTTCGATGATAGAAGTAAACTGCGAGACAGACTTTGTTGCAAAAAACGATAATTTTATAGATTTTGTGAAAGAATTAAGTGAAATTAATAATTCTTGTTCATCAAATTTAGAAAAATTAAATAAATCAAAGATGAATAACGACAAAACAGTTAATGAAAATTTAATTTCTTTAATTGCAAAAATAGGTGAAAAAATAACAATTGGTAGATCTATAACAATAAATAATTTAAATTCACAAAATTTTATTTATCAGCATTCAATAATAAAAGATAATGTTTCAAAATTGGGAGTAGTTGTTTCATTGGAAGCAGATCAAAAAAATCAGGAATTCAATTCTTTTGGGAAACAACTTTCAATGCATATAGCTGCATCTAACCCAATAGCTATAAATTCTGAAGATATTAAAAAAGATATTATTGACAAAGAGCAAGCACTTATAGCAGAGGAATTAAAAAATTCAGGAAAAACTGACGAAATTGCTAATAAAATAAGTTTAGGCAAAATTAAAAAATTTAAAGATGGAAATACTCTAATGACTCAAGACTGGGTTATGGAGCCAAAAAAAAAGGTTAAAGATATAATTGCAGATATGAATATTCCAAATTTAATAATCAAAGAATTTGCGAGAATAAAAGTTGGCGAGTAATGTTTATTGATACAAATTACAAAACAAAAATGAATAAGACATTGGATGTATTTGTAAAAGAGTTAAGTTCACTGAGAACAGGCAGGGCTAACGCAAGTATGTTAGATTTAGTAAAGGTTGACGTATATGGTCAAAAAATGCCAATTAATCAGATTGGCACAATTACTACTCCCGAGGCGAGAACTATAAATATACAAGTGTGGGATATAAACAATGTATCACTCGTTGATTCTGCAATAAAAAAATCAGAACTGGGACTAAATCCTCAAATTGACGGACAATTAATAAGACTACCTGTGCCTGATTTAAGTGAGGAAAGAAGAATAGAATTAAAAAAAATCGTTAAATCAACAGGTGAAAAATGTAAAGTTTCTATAAGAAATATAAGGAGAGAAGCTAACGATGAACTTAAAAAACTTTTAAAAAATAAAGAAATATCAGAAGATAATGAAAAAAAATTTGAAAAAATTATTCAAGATTATACTGATGATAATATCAAAATTATAGATGAAAAGGTTTCAAATAAAGAAAAAGAAATAATGACAATATGAACCCTCCAAAACATGTAGCCATTATTATGGATGGAAATGGCAGATGGGGTTTAAAAAAAAGAAATTCTCGAAGATTTGGTCATAAAAAAGGTCTTGAGACTGTTGATGAAATAATTCAAGCTGCAATAAAAAAAAAAATTAA
>CACCFT010000019.1 GCA_902545405.1 uncultured Pelagibacteraceae bacterium | reverse complement strand
AATTTTATTAGCTTCGTCTGCGGCTTCTTCAACAGCTCTTTTATAAATTGATTTTTCCACAAGCATTCTAGTTGGAGCATCACATGATTGACCTGAATTACTCATTACATTTCTAATGCCATCTCTAACTGCATCAGGATATGCATCAGCAAAAACAATATTCCCACCTTTGCCACCAAGTTCAAGACAAACTCTTTTTATAGTTTCTGCAGCATTCTTTGTAATTAACTTTCCAGCTCTAGTAGATCCTGTAAATGAGACCATATCAACATCAGGATGTCCTGACAGGTCAGTTCCAACACCAGGCCCATCACCATTCACTAGATTAAACACTCCAGCTGGAAATCCAGCCTCAGCTATCATCTCTGCAAATAACATTCCTGACAATGGTGCAATTTCAGATGGCTTAAGTACCATTGTACATCCAGTAGCAAAAGCTGGAATTACTTTTAAAGCAATTTGATTTATAGGCCAATTCCAAGGTGTAATTAATCCGCAAACTCCAATTGGCTCATATACAATATGATTAGTAGATCCTTTATCAAAACCTGGTTCGAATTCGAAATCTTTTAATCTTTTTATAAAGTCTTCTATATGACCTGCGCCAGAAGATGTTTGATTAGCTGAACACCAGTCTCTAGGACAACCAAGTTCTGTAGTAATAGCATCAGTCATATCATCCCATCTAGAATTATAAATTTTTAATAATTTTTCTAATAAATTTAACCTTTCTTCTTTTGAAGTTTCTTTCCAAGTCTCAAATGCAGATTTTGCTGCTTTAACTGCAGCATTTGTATCATCAGAACTCCCAAGACTTATAATTGCACAAACATCTTCTGTTGATGGATTAATAACCTCATATTCATTCTTGTTTACTGGCTCAACCCATTTGCCATTGATATAAAATTTTTTTTTATCGAGCATTTATATTTCAAAATTAATTTTTCTTATTATACGTTTATTTACTATAACCATTCAAGAAATTAGATGCGGTTTTTAAATTTTAATGATTAATCAATAAGTGGTGGTATATTGTATTTATGAAATCACAAAAAATAGAACCAAAGTTTGAAAATAACCAAATTCCACGTATTGGACTTATCGCTTTAGCAACCGATCTAGTGATTGAAAAAGATTTTATAAGTGTAATTAAAGATAAAAAAATAGATTTTTTTGTAAATAGAATAGAATGTTACAACCCCTTAACCAAAGAGAATTTGATCAAAATGTCAGAGAATATTACTCAAGTAACAAGAGATATCTTGCCAGAGCAGAAATTAGACTGTGTTGTATATGCTTGTACATCAGGAACTATAGCAGCAGGATACGATAATATTAAAAATAAAATTCAAGCAGCAAAACCTGAGGCAAAACTTTCAACACCAAGTACAGCAGCTTTGAAAGCATTGAAAAAATTAAATATTAAAAAACTCTCTATATTCACACCTTATAGTAAAAAAGTTAATGATGATGTTGTTGATTACTTTAAATCATCTGGTTTTGAAATCACCTCAAATTCATATTTTGATATTCATTCTGACATGGAGATTGGTAAAGTAGATCAAAATTATCTGTTTGATGTTCTTATAAATTTAGATGTAAGTGAATCAGATGCTTTATTTGTATCTTGTACAGCTTTACCAGTTTTACCTTTGATACAAAAATTAGAAGATAAACTTGGAATACCAGTTCTTTCAAGTAACCAAGCATTAATATGGGAGTCTTTGGAAAACATAGGTGAAAATAAATCTGTAAAAGGATTTGGAAGACTGTTTGATTAATCTATGTCTTTTTCAAAAGAGGAATACAAACAAAGACTATTAAAAGTTCAATCTTTGATGAGAGAGAAAAAAATTGATTTAATTATTTCTCACGACACAAATAACATGAATTATCTTACAGGCTACGATGCTTGGTCTTTTTATTATGCACAATGTGTATTAGTGCACGTTGATGCGGTAGAACCAATTTGCTTTGTAAGAGATCAAGATGCGGGTGGGGCATACATAAAGACCTATTTAAATAAAGATAATATTATTGTTTATGATGAGAGTTATATTCATACTTGGCCAAAACATCCTTATGATTATTTGACCAAAGTAATTAAAGAAAAAAAATGGGATAAACTGTCCATTGGAGTTGAAATGGATGCTCATTATTTTACAGCTTTTTGTTATGAAAAGATTAAGCAGGGATTGCCAGACGCAAATATTATCGATTCTGATCGACTAGTTAATTGGGCTAGATTAATTAAATCCAATGCAGAGATAAATTATATGAAGTCTGCTGCTTTAATTTCTCAAAAAGGAATGCAAACAGCAATGGAAGTAATTAAACCTGGTACAAGACAATGCGATGCTGTTGGAGAAATTCAAAAGTCTTTGTTTTATGGCACAGAAGAATTTGGAGGTGAATATTCTAGTATCGCAACCCTTCTTCCAACTGGAAAAGGCACATCTGCTTCACATTTAACAGCAACTCAAGATAAATTTGTTGAAGATGAAGCAACTATAATTGAACTTTCAGGTGTTTATAAAAGATATCACGCACCTATGGCTCGAACAATTTTATTAGGTAAACCTGATCAATTAAAAATTGATACAATGAATAAAACTATTGAAGCTTTACAAGCTGGAATTAATGCTACAAAACCTGGAAACACAGCAAATGATGTTGCCCAAGCTTTTTGGAAAGTTTTAGACAAATATGGTATCGAGAAGAAATCAAGAACGGGTTACTCAATAGGTATTGGATATCCACCAGATTGGGGAGAGCATACTTTAAATATTTATAAAGGTGATATGACAGTACTTGAACCAAATGTTTGCTTTCATATGATTGCAGTAATGCAGTTTGGTGATTGGGGTGTAGAAGCATCCGAAGCAATCCGAGTTACTGACAAAGGTTGTGAATTATTCTGCAATTTTCCAAAAGAGCTACATATAAAGAACTATTAGCTATTGATAATTAACTTCTTAAATGTTTTAAACACTAGATGTCTAAAAATACAGAATTCGTTAAGTTCGATAAAGTAGATAAAAGTTACGATGGTAAAGTCTTAGTAGTAAAAGATTTAAATCTTAATATCTCCGAGGGCGAGTTCATTACTATGCTTGGTCCATCTGGTTCAGGAAAAACAACTTGTCTGATGATGTTGGCTGGATTTGAAACACCAACCAATGGTGAAATCTATTTAGATTCTAATCCTATTTCAAATATTCCTCCTCACAAAAGAGGAATTGGAATGGTTTTTCAAAATTATGCATTGTTTCCTCATATGACAGTTTATGAAAATTTAGCATTTCCTTTAAGAGTTAGAAAAGTTCAAAAAGATGAGATTGATAAAAAGGTAGATAAAGCTTTATCAATGGTTTCCCTATCAGGATTTGAAAGTAGAATGCCAGCACAATTATCTGGTGGTCAGCAACAAAGGGTAGCGGTTGCAAGAGCTCTCGTATTTGATCCAGCAGTAGTTCTAATGGATGAACCACTTGGAGCTTTAGATAAAAACTTAAGAGAAAGTATGCAATACGAAATTAAACATATTCATGAAAATATTGGTGTTACTGTAGTTTACGTTACACACGATCAAGGAGAAGCATTAACAATGTCAAATAGGATCGCAGTTTTTAATGATGGTAAAGTTCAACAATTATCAAGTCCTGATAAATTGTACGAAGAGCCAGTTAATTCTTTTGTTGCGGAGTTTATAGGTGAAAATAATACATTTGGAGGAGAAGTAACAGACATTTCAAAAGATGTTTGCAAAGTGAAACTACAAAATGGAGAAATTTTAGCTAATCCAGTTTCAGTCAATTCTAAAGGTGATAAAACTACAGTTTCAATAAGACCGGAGAGAGCATTGATAAATCCAAAAGATAAAATGGATAATAATCAAACTGGAAAAATCGAAGAAGTTATCTACCATGGTGATCACACTAGAGTAAGATTAGATCTTTTAGGTAATAAAGAATTTATTTTAAAAGTTCCAAATAGTTCAAACCAGTTAGATTTAAAATTAGGTAATGAGATTAAAGTAGGATGGAACAGTCAAGACGCTAGAGCTTTAGATCCTAAATAATTTATCAAATATCCCTATATTCCTATAACAAAATGGCCTGTTGACTCTGAATATCGTTTTTGTTGTACTTGGCTTATATAAATTAATTTATATTAAACGTTTAAACGGAGGATAAATGAAAAAATTAAGTAAATTATTACTTGCTCTTTCTTTTGCTCTTTCAATAACTTCATCTGCATTTGCGGTTACAGTAGCATCTTGGGGTGGAGCTTATACTGAGTCTCAAAAGCTAGGGTATGGTGATCCAACTGCAAAAGCTCTTGGTGTTGATATCAACTGGGTAGACTATTCAGGTGGATTATCTGAGATTAAAGCTCAAAAAGAAGCAGGTGCAATTACTTGGGATATTATCGATGTATTCGCATTTGATACTATCAATGGATGTGACGAAGGAATTTTCGTCGAATTCGATTTTGACAAAGACTTCCCTGCAGCTCCAGATGGAACTCCTGCAAGTGAAGATTTCTTTGCTCCAATGCCAAGTAAATGTGCGGTAGGAAACATTTTATATTCATGGAACTACGCATATGATAATAGAGCGTTTGATGGAAAAGTACCTTCAACAATTAAGGACTTTTTCAACACAAAAAAATTTCCAGGAAAAAGAGCAATTTATAAGTCTGCTCTTACAAACCTAGAAATCGCTTTAGCAGGTGACGGTGCTTACATGGGTAAAGGTGGATCTGAGATCTACAAATTACTAGAAACTGAAGCTGGTGTTAACAGAGCAATGAATAAAATCAAAGAGCTTTGCACAGATCCAAATGGTGGATGTGTATTCTGGTCAGCTGGTGCTCAACCACCAGAATTATTAGTTGCTGGTGAAGTTGTAATGGCAACTGGTTGGAATGGAAGATTTTTCAATGCTGAAATCGGTGAGGGTGCTCCAATTACGCAAGTATGGGATGGACAAGGTCTTGACTATGAATATTTTGCACTTGTTAAAGGTGGACCAGATGAAGCAAATGCTAAAAAAGCTTTAGCAATGATGACTAACACTGAAATGTTAGCTGGAAGTGCTAAATATATTGCATATGCTCCATACAGATTATCATCTTTAGAAATTATCAAAGCAAATGAGCCTTGGTACAAAGATGGTAAAACTGAAATGATGCCACAAATGCCAACTGCTCCTTCAAACACTAAAAAATACTTTTTAGTTGATCCATTTTTCTGGGCTGATAACGGTACAGAACTTGGTGAGAAGTGGGAAGCTATGAAAGCTGGTCTATAAAAGAGTATAAAAGACTAGAATAATATAATATATATGGGGCGACTTTTTTAAGTCGCCCTTTTTATTTATGAGCAGTGAAACAAAACAAATACTTACAACTGACGGAATTCCTTTAGAGATAAGCTTAAAAAAAGCTGAAAGGAAAAACAAAATTAAAGCATTTTTACTTGTAGCTCCTTTATTATTATTTTTGATCATCACTTATATTTTTCCAATTGGAGAAATGTTTACAAGAAGTATTGATGATAAAATGATAACAAACATGCTTCCAAAAACATTTAAGTCCATGGAAACATGGGATGGTAAAGAACTTCCATCTGAAGAAGTATTTACTTCGTTTTTATCTGATTTTAAAATTCTTGTGGAAAAAAAAGAACACGGAAAATTAGCTCAAAGACTTAACAAAGAGAAAAATGGGTTTAACACCATTACAAAAAAATTATTCAGACAGGTAAAAAGAAATAAAATTGACGAGACACAAAGTATTAAAGAACAAATAATGAAAGTTCACAAACGATGGAGAAATGTAGAATACTGGCAAGCAATTAAAAGAACTGCACCTCCTTATACCTCAGCTAAATATTTAAAAGCTATGGATATGTATTTGAATGAAGATAACAAAATTACTCAAGTTAGTGAGGACAGAAGAATACATAGAATTTTATGGTTGAGAACAGTAGAGGTTGCTTTCTTTGTTACTGTTTTTTGTTTTTTAATGGGTTACCCAATAGCCCATTTACTAGCAACACTCCCAATGAAGTACAGTAATTTATTAATGATTTGTGTTCTTCTTCCGTTTTGGACTTCGTTATTAGTTAGAACAGCTAGCTGGATGATTTTGCTTCAACAGCAAGGAGTAGTTAATGATTTCTTTGTATTGATTGGCCTTGTGTCAGACGATAATAGGCCAGAAATGATGTATAATAAAGTTGGAACTTACGTTGCAATGACACAAATTCTATTACCATTTATGGTTTTACCACTCTATAGTGTAATGAAAACTATCTCGCCAAGTTTAATGAGAGCAGGTAAATCTCTTGGCGGAACTCCTTTCGTAGCATTTTGGAAAGTATATTTTCCATTAACAATACCAGGTATTGGGGCAGGTTGTCTTTTAGTTTTTATTTTAGCAATTGGATACTATATTACACCCGCATTAGTTGGGGGAGCATCAGGAACCTTAATTAGTAACCAAATTGCATATCATATGAAAACTACTTTAGATTGGAGTTTTGCTTCAGCGATGGGACTTATGTTGCTTGGAGGAGTTTTGGTTATCTATTGGCTTTATAATAAATTAGTTGGAGTTGATAATATTAAGTTAGGTTAGTATGGCATTACCAAAGTACACAGAAACTAGATATAGAATTTGGCACTACTTTTACATTGCCATATGTACTTTTGTTTTTATTTTTTTAATAGCACCTTTGTTTGTAATATTTCCATTATCATTTAATGCAGAAGAGTTTCTTGTTTTTTCAGAGGGAATGAAGAATTTAGACCCAGATGCTTTTTCCTTAAGATGGTACAAAGATATGGTTTACGGTACAAAGAACCCATGGGGTCTTGCTGCAAAGAATAGTTTTATTATTGCTATATTTGCAACTTTAGGGTCAGTAATTTTAGGAACGGTTGCTGCATTAGGATTGAGCAGCAGACACATGCCTTTTAAAGGAATAATAATGGCAACCTTGATTTCACCAATGATAGTTCCACTTATTATATCAGGTGTTGCAATATTCTTTTTTATGGCAAAAGCAGGTTTAGCGGCAACTCATACAGGAATAGTTTTAGCTCATATAATTTTGGGAACACCTTTTGTAGTAATTACTGTTACTGCAACATTATCAGGTTTCGATCATAGTGTAACAAGAGCGGCAGCTAGTTTAGGTAGTAACCCAGTAAATACATTTATGAAAGTAACACTTCCGTTGATTTTACCTGGAGTAATATCAGGAGGTTTGTTTGCTTTTGTAACTTCTTTTGATGAAGTTGTAGTCGTTTTATTTTTAGCTGGTCTTGAAAATACAACTATTCCAATTCAAATGTGGACAGGTTTAAGAGAACAATTAAGTCCTACAATTTTAGCAGTTGCTACATGTTTAATCGTTTTATCGACCTTAATATTGATAAGTGCTGAATTATTAAGAAGAAGATCAGAACGGTTAAGAGGAATTAATAGATAATTAATTTACCGACTCGATTACAGTCGCAATACCCATACCTAAACCAATGCATTGAGTAGATAAAGCGTATTTCTTATTTTCACGTCTCAGCAAATCTGCAGCTTTACCAGTTATTCTAGCTCCTGTTGCTCCAAGAGGATGTCCGAGAGCTAATGCTCCACCATCTAAATTTACTTTCTTTTGATCGATACCAAGATCTTTTAAACATGCTATTGATTGAGATGCAAAAGCTTCATTAATCTCTACAATATCAATATCATTAATTGATAAATTGGCTCTCTCTAATGCTTTCTTAGTTGCTCCTATAGGTCCAAGTCCCATCACATCAGGTTCACACCCTTTAACTCCAGTTGCAACAATTCTACCCAAAATCTCTAATCCATTTTCTTTTGCATAATTTTCTTCACAAATAAGGGTTGCTGCTGCTCCATCAGTAAGAGGGGATGATGTTGCTGCAGTAACAGTTCCCTCTTGATCGAATGCAAGTTTTAGTCCATCTAGAGTTTCTTGATTACTTTTTGGACGTATATTTCCATCTTTTGTGCAGCCAGCAATTTCAACTATTTCGTTTTTAAATTTACCATTAACTTCAGCTTCATTAGCTTTTTGATGACTTTGAATTGCAAACTCTTGTTGTTCAGTTCTTGTAATTTTATATCTCTTGGCAACATTTTCAGCGGTTATTCCCATTGAAAAATAAACATTAGGATTCTCTTTATCTGTGTATGGATAAGGTATTGGTTCAAAGCCAGTTGTAACTCTAGTCATACTTTCAACACCTCCGCATACAAAAACTTTACCTGCGCCCATTGCTATTTTACCGGCTGCAACATGAATAGCTTCCATAGATGAGCCACACCATCTATCAACGGTCATTCCAGATGTATGTATTTCCATTCCAGATAAAAATGTTGTGAGTTTCCCAATATTAAAACTTTGCTCTCCAACTTGAAATGCGCATCCAACAACAATATCTTCAATATCAGCAGGATTTAGTTTTGTTTTAGATACAAGATTTTTAACAACCTCGGCAAACATATTTACAGGCTTAACGTCAATTAATTCACCTTTTCTAGCCATTGTAAAAGGTGATCTTGAATACCCTGCTATAACTGCTCTTTTCATATAAGACTTATACCCACTAATTATTATTTTGAAAATGGTAAAGAGGACACAATTCCTTTTCTTAATTTATTATCTGGAGTGTGCACTAAAACTTCTGACCCCATCTCACAAAATTCATTTAAAATCATGGATAAACCAATATTTTTTTTGAATTTTGGAGAATAAATCCCTGAAGTAATTTTACCAATTAATTTCTTATCTTTTGAATATAGCGGAAAAGGAATTGAACATGGAGGACAATTTATGCCATCAAATAATACTCCTTTTAATTTTTGTTTTACGCCTTGTTTCTTAATCATCTCTAAAGCATTTTTTCCAATGAAATCATGATCACTCTCATTATTAAAATATTTTTCTAAGTTGCACTCAAATGGATTATTTTCTTTTGTAAAATCATTTCCATAAGACATTAATCCCGCTTCTATTCTGTCAATTAAATTTGGGCATCCTGGAGCAATGTTAAATTCTTTTCCTGCTTTCCATATTATATCCCAAATTCTTTCTCCCATTTCATTTTTGTCGAAGTAATCTTCAAAGCATTTAAAATAAATCTCAAATCCATCTTGTTTGCTATATCCCGATCTTGCAATAACTTGTTTTGTTCCCAAGAAATCAAATATTCTAAAATTAAAAAATTTTAATTTTCTAATATCTTCTCCAAATATTGATGCCATCAAATCTTCAGACTTTGGACCTTGTACTGCAAGAGGATATACATCCGGTTCTGATATGCTCACATTTAGATTTAAACCAACTGCAATACCTTTTGCCCAAAGCAATACATCAGAGTCTGCTATTGAAATCCAAAACATATCATCATCTAACTTTAACAACACTGGATCATTTATCATTCCAGCATTTTCATCTATCATAGGAATATAAAAACATTTTCCAGTCTCCATATTTTTTAATGATCTTGGCGTCATTTTTTGTACTAATAAACTAGCGTCTGGACCTGATATCTGAACTTGTCTTTGACAAGAAACATCCCATAGCTGAACATGTTCATTTAAATGCCAATAATCATCCTCAACAGATTTCTGAAATCTTTTTGGTAAGAGCATATGATTTACAACAGTAAAATCAGTTACACCACATTCTTCAACTCTCTTAGTGTAAGGAGTTCTTCTTATTCTCCTAGACATATTTAGTTTTGTGCTAATTTTGCTTTGTATCAACGAAGCCATATATTATTTTGACCACCAAATTGTATAGCTGTTAGGAGAAATTATTATTGGCAAGTGATAATTTTTTTTATTATCGGTCATTTTAAATTTTATGACTATTTCACCCACAATTTTTTTCTTTTTAAAGTATCTTTTAATATCACAAATCATTTCATAATCGCATTTACAATCTTTTTTGCTAAGATTGAATTGCTGGTTAATCCTACCATTTCCATCGGTCTTTGTATTCAAAAAAAGTTTTTTTAATTTTGAGGATTGTATTTGATAAATCTTTACTTTGACATTGCTTACATGAGTTCCATCAGAACCATTCAATAAATGTGAGCTAAATTTTGCCATTTTACTCTATTGATGATTTTTCTCTCTTGCTGGCCACAGCAGCAACAATTGGACTTAATACTGGTTTAGCTTTTACATTTACACAAGCAGTTTTACCGCTTGCAATAGCTCTTTTTAGTGCTGGACCCAGTTCTTCTCTTTTCGTTACTAATTCTCCATGACCCCCAAAGCCTTCAAATATACTGTGGAAAGGTATATCTCTAAAGTCTGTTGCAACTCTTTTTCCGCTTTCAAACAATCTTTCTTGTTGTTGCCCAATTGATGCTAAGCCACCATTATTGTCAATAACAACAATGATTGGTTTCTTTTCAAAAAATGCAGTTTCTATAGACATGCCTCCAGATAAAAAGGCACCATCTCCACTAATTAAAATTACATTCGATTTAGGGTTATTATTTTTTGCAGATAATGCAAATGATACACCGACACCCAGCATACTAAATGTACCTGGATGTAAAATTCCACCCAATTTTTTTCCTTGAGCTCCAGCTAAATTTATTGCGATCTCCGACCAGAAATGAGTATTTCCTCCATCAATTACAAGCCAATCTTTCTCATCCATTGCGTCCTGAACATCTAACGCTAATTGCAGCGGATGAATTTTTCCACCATTTTTTTTGGCTTTATCTGCTTCAATTTTTAATTCATTTAAAGATTTATCCACCCAATCTTTTTTTCTATTTTTATTATCTTGAAACCAACTATTTCCTAAATTCCATTTATTATTTTTCTTTAAATTACATAGAGTATCTAAAAATACTCCTGGATCACATAAAAGGTTATGATCAGCTGCTCTGTTAAACTCAATTTCTTCATGGGAGCCGTTAATACAAACTAAAGTTGTTGTTTTTGGAATGAAAGGAGGGTTACCAAAATTCATTTGGTTATCTAATCTTGCCCCAATCATTAAAATTAAGTCTGAGTTATGTAATGCAAATTCTGAGGGTGGATATTGGTGAATATCTGCTAAACCCATATATGCATTTGCCTCTTCTCCCAAAAGTTTTTGATGGTATGGCACATTAAAAACTGGAATATTTAAACTTTCACCCGCAGTCTCTAAATTTTTTTCTGAGTTTGACCACCAAACACTATGTCCTCCAATTATGACAGGTTTTTTTGCATTACATGCCAGCTCAAGTATTTTTGTTAGAGCATTTGGATCTGGCCATGCTTTAGCAACTGGCTTTGCTTTATGTGAAAATGGTCTTTCTTCAAGTCCAACATTTTCCTCAAATGAAGAAAACATTATATCCACTGGTAAACTTAGATGAACAGCCCCAGGATACCCATTCGTTGCAATTCTGTAAGCTTTATCAACAAATTCTCTAATTCTTGTTCCATCTGTAATGCTTGCACTGTATTTTGTAAGAGGAGCAGCTATTGAAACATCATCAATTTCTTTAAAGCCTCCTGAGCCTTGTCTTTTTAAACTACTTGATCCAGTTATATAAATTATTGGTGTTCTCTCCCCCCATGCTTCCATCATTGATGGTACTGCATTTGCAAAACCTTCAGGTCCAACTAAACATACAGATGGTTTTCTTGTAATTCTTGTGTGTCCATCTGCTAGGTGTCCAGCTATTTGTTCATGAGGACAATTAACTACATCAATTTGACATTCCATGAATCCTTCAATTGCAGGATTACAAAATCCACCTGATAGCGTAAAAACTTTGTTAATACCTTTATCTTTTAATGCTCTTGCAATTAATGCTCCACCTCTTATTTTTTTTTCCATATTAGTAAGTTGTATTCATAAAAAGTTTCTGTTCAATTATATCAGAAGAAACTTCATTAATATCATTTAATCCAACCAAACCTAGTGTTGTGCTAGTTTCTTCTTTAATTATATCCACAATTCTCCTTAGCCCGTTAGCTCCATCAGCTCCCATAGCATACATTACAGGTCTTCCAATCATTGAAAAATCTGCTCCTAAAGCTAATGATCTTACAATATCGCTTCCACTTCTTATTCCACTATCAAAAATAATTGGAAAATTATTTCCTACTGCCTCTCTAATAAAAGGTAGAATATTTATTGCTGCTGAGGCACTATCTAATTGTCTACCTCCATGATTTGAAACTTGAATAGCATCAGCGCCCATTTCTTTGATTT
>CACCFT010000018.1 GCA_902545405.1 uncultured Pelagibacteraceae bacterium | reverse complement strand
TCTCCCCATTTAAAAGCCATTTCACAACTTGTAAGATAAAATTCCCACATCCTTAAAAATTTTTCGTCAAACATTTCTAAAACTTTATCTTTTTTTGATAGAAATCTCTCTTTCCAATTTCTTAAAGTATGGGCATAGTGCATCCTTAAGATCTCTATATCTGTAGCTATCAGCCCAGAATCCTCTATTGGCCTTGCTATTTCACTTAAGCTAGGAGTATATCCACCAGGGAATATATATTTTTGTATCCATGGCTGGGGGTCTCTAGGTGGAAGATTTGATCCAATTGTGTGTATTAAAGCTACACCGTCTTTTTTTAACATTTGAGACACTCTATTAAAGTAGGTTTTATAAAAATTTTTTCCAACATGTTCAAACATTCCAACACTAACTATCCTATCGAACTTTTCATTCAATTGTCTGTAATCTATTAATTTGAATTCAACTTGATTATCTAAATTTAATTCTTTAGCTTTTTCTTGGCTATATATTAGTTGATTTTCAGAAAGTGTAATTCCAGTAACTGAAGCTTTTGTTTTTTTTGCTATATCAATTGCAAGTGTTCCCCAACCTGAGCCAATATCTAAAACTTTTTGGTTAGGTTGTATATGTAGTTTTTTAATTATGTGATCGATTTTATTTTCTTGAGCAGTTTCCAAAGTATCATTCTCATTTTTAAAGTACGCACACGAATATTGTCTTTTTTTATCAAGAAACAAATCATATAATTTTTCTGAAATATCATAATGGTGTGCAACATTTTGTTTAGATTTAACAATTTTATTAAAACTTGTTAAATATTTTAAAGTTCCCTTTATTTTATTTAATATCTTTCCATAAATATTAATATCTGCTCTTCCAATATTTTTAAAAGTTATATCAAGAAATTCTGTTAATGTTCCGTTTTTTAATCTTAAAGAGCCATTGGCATATGCTTCACCAAAATATAAATCAGGATGCAGAAGCAGTTTAAAATTTAATTTTTTATCTAGCAAATGTAATTCAATTGGATTTTGTTTTAGTGGTTTACCTATAACATATTTGTTTGATTTGTGATCAATTAATATAAATCCATCTTCTTTAAATAAATTATTTAAAAATTTAATGAGTTTCATTAAGCCGCTTCTGGTTTGTTCAAATTAAAGTTTAGTTTTTCTAATTCCGAAAAAAAAATTTTCTCTTCTGTATTTGATAAAAGTTTTAATGGTGGTATTAAATTTTTAAAATCATTATCTTCTTTTGACATCAGGGTATGTAAAGCAGAAATTAAATTAAATTTATCAAAAACCCCTCTAACCAAGCACAATTTTTCATTTAATGTTTGATTAGAATTATTTTTATATTTATCATAAACATCTCTAGCTAAAAAAGCAGTGACATTTGTTGTGGCTGTAATTATTCCTGAGCATCCTAATTTCAAACTTTTGAGTAATTTGGTTTCTGAGCCAGGCAAGATAGAAAAGTCTTTTATTTTTAGATCTTCATATAGATTGTAGCTACTATCTTTAACGCCAACAATAATATTTGGAAATTTTTCTGCTAATTCTGTTATGCATTTTTTGCTAAATTTATAACCAGATAATTTCTCAAAGTTATATAAAATAATTTTAGATTCTTTTACACTTTCTACTAATCTAGAATAAAATTTAATAACATCCTCATCATTATATTTATAATATGCTGGTGGCATAATTAAAAAATTTTCAAATCCTATAGATTTTGATATTTTCATTAGACTAACATTGTCAGATAATGAATTCAGACCAGTTCCAATTATAAACTTGTCTTTATATTTACTTTTTGGCAAAATATTAATAAGCTTTATCTTTTCACTGAGTGAAATTAATTGGGATTGGCCTGTGCTTCCAAAGAAAACTATACCATGACACCCTTTCTCAATTAAGTTTTCTGCGTGTTTTAACGTTTTTTCACAATCTAATTCTAGGTTACTATTAAGTATAGATAATGTTGCAGCAAATATACCATTGAAATATCCCATACCAAAAATTTATATAAAAATATAAAATAGTAAAGGTTTTAAAGCTTATGAAAATCTTAGCAATTCAAAATAGAATGGGTATTGGAGATATGGTAATTTTTTTACCATACATAGAAGCTATTGCAAAAAAATTCAAAAGTAATATCACAATCCTAGCTAAGGAAAATACTAAGGCTGATCAACTAATCAAAGAGAATAAATATATTAATAGAGTAATAATTCTAAGAAGAAGCAACTCAAAGAAAGATTACCACGATGGTTTTGCTGGTTTTTTTAAATTAGCTTCAGATTTAAAGAAACATAATTTTGATAAAGCAATAATTTTTAATTCATCGTTAAGATATAATCTTGTATGTAAACTAGCTGGGATAAAAGAAATTTATCAGTACCCTTTATTTAGAAAAAAAAATCAGCACATAACAGAACCTGCAAATAATCTAATTAAAGAAAATTTCAAATTGATTGCTCCAGGTGATCCTAAAATAAATATTAATGAAAAGGATTTGAGTCATGTAAGAAAAAAATTTAATTTCGAGAATAACTCAATCAATATTTTATTAGGTATTGGGGGATCGGGTCCTACAAAAAGAATTCCGCCAGATAAATTTATAAAATTGATTGATTTATGTATAAAAGATTTTAATTGTCGATTTTTTTTAGCTACAGGAAATAACAAAGAGGAATTGGGAATAATGAATGAAATACTGAATGCTCACGAAAATAAATGTGTACCTTTAAATAAATTAAATATTATCGATACTTTGCCAATAATTAAAAATTGTGATTTAGCGGTATGCAACGATTCTAGCTTTAGTCATTTATCTGCGGGGTTAGGAAAACCAACCATAGTTTTGATGGCCGATACACCAATGATTTACGGAAGCTATAATTCAAAAATGCGTATAATAACTCCTGATGGGATTGATTATGTAACTCATGGAACTAACGGTAAGAATAATATTAATCCCGAAAAAATTTTTAATATTTTAAAAACAATTATTAGCTAATATTTTTTAAAATATTTTCTTTGGCTTGATTGACTAAGGTAGCTATATTATTAAGTTCAGGGCTCCGATCAGGATGTATTTTTTTCATTATTTTTTTGTATGAGTATAGGACTTCATCTTTAGTATAATTTTTTTTGGGATCTAGATTTAAAATTCTGTAAGATTCATCTAAAGACATATCTTGTGATGACATGCTTTTATTAAATTGATTAAAATTAAATCTACCAGAATTTTTTAAAACTCTAAAAAGTCCCCACAATCTAAATAGCTGAAATAAAGAAATGCCTGCTTTCGTTTTAATTAAAGGCAAAATAGCCAACATAAATGGTAATGAAAATATATATCTTCCTGCATATGCCATTATTACCGCTAACAATATTGAAGAAATTATAATAAATGTTCTTACAAATTTTGATATTTTTTTTGTTGAAGTTTTGGCAAACCAATTAAGTAAAATATAAAGAATTATAAAAATTATTAGTATTGCAAAAAAAATATTCATAATTTAATTAAATTTAAATGAAAATACCACAGCTTAAAAAAAAACCAGAATTAAAATCTTGTCACAACGTAACTTGGGAAGACAATTATAGTTGGATACATCAGGAAAATATACTCGAAGTATTGAAAGATAGTTCAAAATTATTACCAGAGGTGAGAAAATATCTTGAAGATGAAAATGATTATTTTAGTCATCAAATGTCAGATACAAAAGAAATTCAAAAAGTTTTATTCAATGAAATTAAAGGAAGAATTAAACTTGATGATGAGTCTCTTCCGTTTAAGGATGTAAGATATAGTTACTGGACAAAAACAACAACAAAAGGAAATTATTCTATAAAGTTAAGAAAAAAAATTGATTCTGAAGAAATAGAAGAAATTTGGAATGGTGATTTAGAAAAAGAAAAGCTTAAAACAGAATATTTTGGGCTTGGAGACTTAGAAGTTAGCTATAATGATAAATTACTAGCTTATTCATTGGATTTAAAAGGATCAGAATATTATACCATACATATAAGAGATATTAAAAGTCGAGAGCAAGTCGGCGAAAAAATTCAAAATACTAGTGGTGGAATAATATTTAGCTTAGATGACAAATATATTTTTTACTCAAAACTTGATGACAATCACAGACCGAGAGAAATTTACAGGCATGAAATTGGGTCTTCTACTAGTAAGGATATTCTTATTTTTAAAGAAGAAAGTGAAGCATTTACTGTAGGAATAGGTCTTAGCTCTGATGAAAAGTATTTTTTTATTACTTCATCTGATCATAATACCTCTGAGCAGTATTATTTTAAAGCAGATGAAATAATTCCTAAACCAAAAATAATTGATAAAAGAAAAAGAGGGATAATATATTCTGTTAATTCATGGAATGGTAATTTTTACAAACATACAAATGAAGATGCGGAAGATTTTAAGATTGAAAAAACAGATGATTTAGAAAAAAAGGAATGGGAAACATTTATACCTGCACGAGAAGAGGTTTTAATTGGTGGATTAATTTTCTTAAATAATTGGATTATAAGATCTGAAACTTCTAATGCATTATCGAAATTAATATTAAGAAATCCAAAAAATAATGAAGAAGAAGAAATATTTTTTTCAGATGAAAAAGTTATAGTACCTGGTGTTTCGTTAACCCAAAGAAATAGAAATACTGATACCGTTTATTTATCATATTCATCACCAAAAACTCCTGGAAGGACTTATCTATACAATCTTAAAACAAAGGAGAAAAAATTAGTTAAAGAACAAGAGATTCCTAGTGGCCATAATTCTGATGACTACATAGTTGAAAGATTAGAGTGTGCCTCTCATGATGGAAGAATGGTTCCTATTACCATAACAAGACATAAAAAAACTAAATTAGATGGATCTGCAAAATTATTATTATATGGATACGGATCATACGGAAGTTCTATGTCACCAAGTTTTTCCTCAACCAGAATAAGTTTAATTGAGCGAGATATTATATGGGTAACTTCTCATATTAGAGGTGGTATGGAAAAAGGAATGAAATGGTGGAAAGAGGGAAAATTATTAAACAAAAAAAATACATTTGAAGATTACATTGCTTCTGCAAAATTTTTAATTGAAAAAAAGTTTACGTCTAAAGGTAATATTATTGGAATGGGTGGATCTGCTGGAGGTCTTTTAATGGGAGCCGTTGTTAACCAAGCGCCTGATTTATTTTTGGGTATTGTTATGGCTGTTCCTTTCGTTGACTCTTTGACCACCAACCTAGACCATTCGCTACCATTAACAGTCGGCGAATTTGACGAATTTGGAAATGCTAAAGATAAAAAAGAACACTTTGATTACATATTTTCATATGCACCTTATAACAATATTAAAAAGATGGATTACCCAAACATTTTGATAACAACAAGTCTAAGTGATAACAGGGTATTATTTGATGAGCCAGCAAAATTTACTGCAAAATTAAGGGATTACAAAACGGATAACAATTTACTTTTATTAAAAACAGAAATGAATGCAGGTCATGGAGGAAAATCTGGAAGAGATGGAGCAATTGAGGAGATTGCAGTTGACTACGCATTCGCTTTGAAAATAGCTGGAAAATTAAATACTTGATCTTGAAATATCAAAATTAATTACCATATAAACACTGTTAGTCGCCTAATGGGGCTAGCAATAAATAAACTTGCTTAATTAAAGGAGGATAATATGACAAGTAAGGATCTATCAATTTTCAACTCACTTCGGCCTTTCTCAATTGGTTTTGACGATATGTTTGACCAATTCGAAAGTATGTTGGGCAATGGTGGTTTAAGTATGCAATCAAATTACCCGCCTTACAACATAAGAAGAACTGGCAAAGATAACTACTCAATTGAGGTTGCTTTAGCTGGTTTTAGCAAAAAAGATGTTGAGGTAGAGTTTGAAGATAATCTATTAACTGTAAGAACTAAACAAGTTGATAGAAGTGAAAACAAAAACCAAGATGGAGAGATAATCCACAAAGGTATATCGCAAAGACAATTTGCGAGATCATTTACAATTGCAGATGATGTAAAAGTGAATGGTGCAGAGTTAAAAGATGGTCTTTTAACAATTGCATGTGAAAGGATTATCCCGGACCATAAAAAAAAGAAACTTATTGAAATTAAATAAGTACCTTGCTTGTGGGGCTAGTCCCCACAAGACTAAATACATCCACTAGAGCTAAATCCGATAATAACCCCTGATGCATTCACCTCAAATTTTCTTTCACAAGGAATTCCATATTTTTTTGTTTTATAGATAAGCATTTCATTTCCAAGTTCATTGACAAAATCTTCTGAAGGTGAGCCTAATTCTAATCTCATCTCATTAACTTCTTTTCCAACGAATTGACCAAATTTTTCATTCTCTTTTTCAGCCACTTCATCAGATTTCTTTTTAATTGTTTGGCATCCAGTTAAAAAAATTATTGTTAATGTGATAAACAGAGCAATAAATTTTTTTGATAAAGTATTATTTTTAAAAGCAATAATCATTAATACATACCTAAAGTTGAATTATGTTAACAATTTGTTCAAAACTTTCATTAAATTGTTTGAATTTAATACAAATTTGAAAAGATAGGAAATTTTAAAGATTATTGAGTTATTGATTTATTATATTAAAGAAATGCTATGGCAACAGACTTAAGAATATCAAATATATCAAAAATATATCCAGGATGTATAGCTAATGATAATGTATCTCTTCAATTTAAAAGTGGAAAAATATACGCACTATTAGGAGAGAACGGAGCTGGAAAATCTACATTGGTAAAAATTTTGTCTGGTGTAGTAAGCCCAGATAATGGTGAGGTTTTTTTAAATGAAAAAAATTTAAAATTAAGTTCTCCACTCGAAGCCAAGAAAAATAAAATTGGAATGGTTTTTCAGCATTTCAATTTATTTGAAACTTTATCAGTATTTGAAAACTTAAGTATAGATGCAACTGAAGATAACAAAAGTTTAAGGGTAAGAATAAATGAAATATTAAAAAAATATAACTTTAGTATTGACCTTGACGTTCCTGTATTAAATTTATCAGCAGGGCAAAAGCAAAAAGTTGAGATTATAAGATGTCTTTTAAGAAGCCCTAAAGTTTTAATCATGGACGAGCCTACATCTGTTTTAACTGAGCAGGAAACAGAGGAATTATTTATATCTTTAAAAAAATTCTGTGATGAAGGAATATTAATTATTTACATAACTCACAAGTTAAAAGAGGTTTTGTCTTTATGCGATGAGGTTGCTGTAATGCGAAAAGGTAAGGTTGTATCGGTTAGCCAAACACATAATGAAAGAGTTGAAACTCTCGCAAATAAGATGGTTGGTCAAAAACTAGCGAAAATTAAGAAAAAAATTAATATTTCCAAAAATAAAGATGAGATATTTAAAGTAAAACATTTAAATTTTTATAGTGATGATCCTTTTGAAACAAATTTAGTTAATCTAAACTTTTCTGTAAAGAAAGGAGAATGTTTAGGTATAGCTGGTATTTCTGGCAATGGTCAAAACGAACTCTTTCAAATTTTAAGTGGGGAAATAATTACACCAGATACATCAATCATTTTTCGAAATAAAGAAATTGCTAAATTAAATCCAAAGCAAAGACGAGAGTATTTAATGGCTTTTTCTCCTGAAGATAGAATATCTCAAGCGGCTGTGCCTGAATTAAAAATATATGAAAATGTAGCTTTAAATAATTTTAAGTCATCAAATTTTTTTGAAAAAGGTTTGGTAAATGAAAAAAAAATTAAAGAGCATTCAAAGAAAATATTATCTGACTTCTCAGTAAATACAGACAATGTTGAATTAAAAAGTCAATTTCTATCGGGTGGAAATTTACAAAAACTTATTTTAGGGAGAGAGTTAATTACAGCTCCAGAATTATTAATTTGTTACAATCCAACATGGGGGCTTGATGTGGGTGCAATCAATTATATTCATGAAACTCTTATAAAAATTAACGATCAAGAAAAATCAACGATTTTAATTTCTACAGATACGGAGGAGTTATTAAAACTCAGTGATAGAATTGCAGTTATTTACAAAGGCAAGCTTTCAAAAATAATGCCTTCAGAGGAAGTCACCCCAGAAAAATTAGGAGTTCTAATGGGAGGAGGTTCCATTGATTAAAATTGAAAAAAGAAATGATGTACCAATGGCATTATATTTTTTTACTCCTTTTATTGCTATCATACTTACAATTTTAGGTGGTGGTATAATTTTTTATATTTTAGGTTTTAATCCTATAGAAGCACTTAAGTTTTATTTTATAATTCCAATTTCAAACTTATATGGTTTTAGTGAATTGTTACTCAAAGCAACCCCCCTTTGCTTAATTGCTATTGGTTTATCATTTTGTTTTAAAAGTAATAATTGGAATATTGGTGCAGAAGGACAATTAACTTTTGGCGCGATTGTAGGAGGAGGAGTTGCTCTTTTATTTTATAATCAAGAAGGTTTTTATATACTGCCTTTAGTTATACTTGCTGGAGCAATCGGGGGAATGTTCTTTGCACTTATCCCAGCAATCCTTAAAACATATTTTAATACAAACGAGATTTTAGTTAGTCTTATGTTGGTTTACGTTTCAAAGCTACTCTTAGATTACTTAGTAGTTGGGCCATGGAGTAATCCTGAAGGTTTTAATTTTCCTGAAACAAGACAATTTAGTGACTCATCTAGAATGCCATTATTATTTGAAGGTTTGAGAATTCATGCTGGTATTTTTTTAGCTCTTGGAGCAGTTATGCTGAGTTGGTTTATTCTTTATAAAACCTATTTAGGCTTTCAGATTAAAGTGTCTGGTCTAAGTTTAAAAACTGCTAAGTATGCTGGGTTTAAAGGAAAAACCATGATTTTGATTGTTTTTATGATTAGTGGTGCTTGTGCGGGATTAGCTGGAGTTGGTGAAATTACTGGGCCTATTGGACAACTGCATAGAATGATATCCCCCGATTATGGTTTTACAGCAATAATTGTTGCCTTTTTAGGTCGTCTTAATCCTTTTGGCATAATTTTTGCATCTTTGGTTGTTGCATTGACATACCTCGGTGCTGAAACGGCTCAAATTTTTTTACAAATACCAAAATATACCGGCCAAGTCTTTCAGGGTATGATCTTATTTTTTTTACTTGCATCTGATTATTTGCTTTTTTTCAAAGTTAAAATTTTAAATTTAAAAAAAAATGAGCTTAGACATTAGTTTTATAGGAATTCTGATAGGATCAATAATGGCTTCATCAGTGCCATTAATACTTGCTGCTTCAGGTGAATTGATTACTGAAAGATCGGGCGTTTTAAATTTAGGTGTCGAAGGAATGATGATAATCGGAGCAATATCTGGTTTTGCTTTAATGGTGATAACAGATAACCTTTTTATAGCAATAGTAGGCTCTATGTTATCAGGAGTTATAATTTCACTAATCTTTGGATTTTTAACGCAATCTCTTCTTACAAACCATGTTGCAACAGGTTTGGCATTAACTATTTTTGGCATTGGTTTATCAGCAATGTTAGGAAAAAATTTTGTTGGTATCCCAGGAAAAGAATTTCCAATTTTATTTTCAAGTTTAAGAGAAAGTATTCCGTTTTTTGGTCCAATATTGTTTGGACACTCTATAGTTTTATATTTTGCTTTTGCTTTACCATTTTTAACTAATTATTTTTTGAAAAAAACTAAATTAGGCTTAGTTGTTAGAGCAGTTGGTGATTCGCCTGTTTCTGCATCTAATCAAGGTATAAATGTTATTCTAGTTAGATACTGTTGTATTCTCTATGGAGGAGCCATGTGTGGCTTGGCAGGTGCATATCTATCTTTAATATACACTCCACAGTGGATTGAAAATATGACAGCTGGAAGAGGATGGATAGCTTTGGCTTTGGTTGTATTTGCAACCTGGAGTCCTATAAAAGTTTTAATTGGTGCTTTAATTTTTGGTGGTATTACAATTCTACAATTACATATGCAAGCAATTGGGTTTAGAATACCAGTTCAATTTTTAAGTGCATTACCTTATCTGATGACAATAATAGTTTTAGTTGTAATCTCTCGTGACAGTAGAAAAATAAAACTTAATACCCCAACCTCCTTAGGAAGAATATTCTATAAGGAAAAGTAATGTTAGCTATTCGAAAATAATTATTTTTTTTTTTTGAATTTTGATTAACTTAAAGCTTCACAAAAAAAATTTAGAGGGGAAATTCAAAATGTATAAAAACTTTTTTAGATATTTAATTTCTGCAATTTTTCTACTTGGGTTTAGTGTAAACTCAAATGCGGATTTTAAAGTTGGTTTTGTCTATGTTGGCCCAACTGGTGACCATGGATGGACATTTCAACATCACGAAGGCAGAAACGCTGTAGAGGCAGCTGGAATAAAAACAACATTTGTTGAAAGTGTTCCAGAAGGTGCTGATGCAGAAAGAGTGATAAGACAACTGGCTCAATCTGGCCACGACTTAATTTTTACAACTAGTTTTGGATATATGGATCCAACAAACAAAGTTGCAAAAGATTTTCCAAATGTAAAATTTGAACACGCAACAGGTTATAAAAGAGAGCACTCAAATGTTTCTACTTATTCTGCAAGATTTTACGAGGGAAGAACTATTTTAGGCCATATAGCTGGAAAAATGACTAAAACAAACACTATTGGCTATATTGCATCTTTTCCAATTCCTGAAGTAATAAGAGGAATTAACGCAATGACTCTTGCTGCACAAAAGGTCAATCCAAATATTAAAACTAAAATTGTATGGGTGTTTACTTGGTACGATCCAGGTAAAGAAGCTGAAGCAGCGCAAGCTTTAATCGATCAAGGTGCAGATGTAATTATGCAACATACAGATAGTACCGCACCAGTTCAAACTGCAGAGAAAGCAGGTGTATGGTCATTTGGTCAAGCAAGTGACATGCAAAGATTTGCTCCTAAATCAATCTTGACTTCAATTATAGATGATTGGGCACCATATTATGTTGAAAGAGCAATTGCTGCAAGAGATGGTACATGGAATCAACAAGATACATGGCATGGATTAAAGGAAGGTATGGTTGCTATGGGACCATATAATTCTGCAATGGGTGCTGACTTAGTTAAAGAAGTAGAGCAGCTTCAAAAAGATCTAGCATCTGGAAAAGTTCATTCGTTCACAGGTCCTATATATGACCAAAAAGGTAATATATTAGTTGCTGAAGGAAAGGTTGCTGATGATGGAATGTTAGCTGGAATGAGCGTTTATGTAAAAGGTGTTGAGGGAGATATTCCAAAATAATTTTAAAAGAAAAAATTAAAAAGGCCAACTATATAAGTTGGCCTTTTTTTATGAATGTTTTTTCTTTAAGCCATTAATATCTATTTCATCATAATATTCTGAAGGTTGAACTATCCAAGGATCTCCATCTAGTAAAATTGGACAAAAATCTGGAGTAAAAGAAGAAGATTTTTTTTTCCAAAGACAAGCTGTTTTTATTTCTTGAATATAGTTTTTCACTGGAGCGTAATTTTTTAACCATTTGATACTTTCATTTAATGTAAGACCAGTATCAGATAAATCATCCACTAATAAAACATTTTTAAAGTCTTCGTTTTTAGCTATTGAGCTTATGTCTCTTGCAAAAATAAGTTCGCCCTGTTTATTTTCTACAGTTTCTCCAGAATAACTTTGAATAACAACATAAGCAGTGGGTAATTTAAATATTCTTGATAGCATATCAATTATTGGTGCTGCACCCCTCATTATTCCGACTAAAACAGATGGTTTGTAATTTTTTTCAATTGTAAGAGCTAACTTTTCAACTGCTAATTTATAATCTTCATAATTGATTATTAATTTTTCTGCCATAAAATTTGGTAACATAAAAAAAAAAAATTAAAAAGGAGAATTATGAAAGGTTACTGGATTGCAACTTACAGTGAAATTAAAGACCCTGAAAGAATGAAAAAATATGCAGATAAAGCAAAGGAAGCTGTATTAAAACATTCTGGAAAAATTTTAGCTCGAAGTGCTAATAACATTGCACTTGAGGGTAGAGAAATGGTTAGAATAGCACTTGCAGAGTTCCCAGACGTGGAAACTGCTAAAAAATGCTACGATTCTGAAGAATATGTTGAGGCAAGAACATATCTTAAAGATAATGTAATTAGAGAACATATGATATTTGAAGGAATGGAATAACTTAGAAAAGGGGCAAATATGAAGGCATATTGGGTGAGTATATATACAGAAATTTCAGATCAAGATAACCTAAAAAAATATGGTGAAAATGCAATACCAGTTATAAAAAAATTTGGTGGTACTCCTGTAGTTAGAGGAGGCAAACTAAAATATTATAGTGGTGACAAAATATTAAGGACCGTCATTTGGGAATTTCCCAGTTATGACATGGCCATATCTTGTCATGACTCAGAAGACTATTTAAAAGCTTGGTCTTATGCAGAACAAACTACAAAAAGACATATGTTTATTGTGGAGGGTGCTAATACTGAATAGTATCGTCATCAATTGAACGCCACAAATACCAAGTGGCAACAGAGCAGTATGGAGAAAATCTTTTTTGAAGCTTTTTTACAAAAATTTCAGGTGGAAAATATTTTTTTTTATAGTTGTTTGATATTGCTCTTAATAACCCAATATCCTGAACTGGCCAGATATTAGACCTGTTATAAGTAAATAACAAAATCATTTCTGCTGACCATCTTCCAATTTGTCTTAAAGTTGATAAGTATATAATTGCTTCTTCATCGCTCATTTTCGAAATTAATCTTGGATTAAAACTTTTATCTTTAAATTTTTGAGACATTTCTAATATACCCCTTATTTTTTGACGACTAAGACCGCATTTTTTAAGTTGTGATGTTTTAAGCTTTGAAACAGTTTTTGGATTAATTTTTTTTTTACATACTGATTC
>CACCFT010000017.1 GCA_902545405.1 uncultured Pelagibacteraceae bacterium | reverse complement strand
GTTGAAGATATCGATGAAGATAAATTAAGATTAAAAGTCTCGGTATCTATTTTTGGAAGACCAACACCTGTTGATTTAGAATATAGTCAAGTAGAGAAGGCAAGTTAATGGCAAAAAAAGAAATAAGCGGATATATAAAATTACAAATAAATGGAGGTCAGGCAAACCCAGCACCACCTGTGGGTCCAGCGCTAGGTCAAAGGGGTATAAATATAATGGAATTTTGTAAAGCCTTTAACGAGAAAACAAAATCTTTTGCAGGTAAACCTGTCCCAGTAATTATCACAGTATATAAAGATAAAAAGTTTGATTTTATAATTAAATCACCACCAGCATCTCATTTTATTAAAGAGGCTGTAAAATTAAAAAGTGGTTCAAAAGAACCTGGAAGAAATATTGTTGCTAAGATAACAAAAAAACAATTGAAAGAAATAGCTGAAAAAAAAATGGAAGATTTAAATGCACATGATGTTGATGAAGCAGCTAAAATTATTGCTGGATCTGCTAGATCCATGGGTATTGAGGTTGTAGAATAATGTCATCGAAAAGATATAAACAATTACCAGAAAAATCTAGAGATTTACAATCTGAGACATTGGATAAACTAATTCCTATTTTAAAGCAAAATTGCACGACAAAATTTGACGAGTCTTTAGACCTAAGTTTACAAATTAATAACAAGCAAAAGAAAAATGAAATTAATATTAGAACAGTCGTTAATTTACCAGGCGGTAGTTCAAAAAAAATAAAAATAGGTGTTGTTTGTGAGGAAAATAAATCTCAAGAAGCAAGAGACGCAGGAGCAGAAGTAATTGGAGGTGATGAACTTATAGAGGAAATAAAGTCAGGAAATATAAATTTTGAAAAATTAATATGTACACCTGGTATGATGATTAAACTTTCAAAATTAGGCAAAGTTCTTGGTCCAAAAGGTTTAATGCCTAATCCAAAACTAGGATCCGTAACTAATGATGTTAAGAAAGCAGTGACTGATGCTAAATCTGGACAAGTTGAAATAAGGAATGATAAAGATGGAAATATAGGTTTGAGCATAGGTAATAAATCTTTTGCTGATGATAAATTAATAATGAATTTTAATGCTGTAATAGATGCTTTAGAAAAAGAAAAATCAAATAATACAATTAAGGGTGATTTAATTAAACAAGCTTTTATAACTTCAACAATGGGCGTTTCATATAAAATCAAATTAGGTAAGAGTGTTTAGTTATGATGAATAAAGAACAAAAGAAACAGTATATATCTGATATGACAAATCAGTTCGAAAATTCTGAAGCTGTAATTGTTACTCATTATCAAGGTTTAACAATGAACCAACTTGATAGCTTAAGGGCTAAAATGAGAGAACATGGTATAAAATTTAAAATTACAAATAATAGAATAACAAAACTAGCTCTAGAAAAAACAAGATGCAAAGATCTTTCAAACTTGTTTACAGGTCCTACGGCCGTAGCTTTATCTGAAGACGCAATAACTTCTGCAAAAATATTAACAAATTTTTCAAAAGAAAATCAAAATTTAAAGATTCTAGGTGGAATCATGGGATCAGACATTTTAGACGTTGCTGGTGTCAAAAATGTAGCTACCTTACCTTCATTGGATGAGGCTAGAGCTAAAATAGTAGGAATTTTGAGGTCTCCAGCACAAAAAATAGCAAGTATTTTACTTGCGCCGGCGTCAAAAATCGCTATTTTAGCGCTCGAAAAATCAAAAAAATAACCAGGGACAAGATTTACTATGGCTGATTTAAATAAAATTATAGATGACTTATCGAGTTTAACTGTTGTAGAGGCAGCTGAACTTTCAAAACAACTAGAAGAAAAATGGGGTGTAACTGCAGCGGCAGCTGTAGCAGCAGCACCAGCAGCAGCAGGTGGAGCAGGACCAGCGGAAGAAAAAGATGAATTTACAATTATGCTTACTGCAGCTGGAGATAAAAAAATTAATGTTATAAAAGAGGTTAGAGCTATCACAGCTTTAGGACTTAAAGAAGCAAAAGATTTAGTTGAAGGTGCACCAAAAGAAGTCAAATCAGGTGTTAACAAAAAAGAGGCAGAAGAGATAAAGCAAAAACTCGAAGCAGCTGGCGCAAAAGTAGAACTGAAATAAATAAGATAGGATTTTTTACTGGTTAATTTTTTTAATCAGTAGCCAAGATGCAATTATCTTTTACAGGAAAAAAAAATATAAGAAAAAGTTTCGGTAAGCTTAAGGAGAGCTTGTCAATACCCAATCTTATTGAAGTTCAAAAAAATTCTTATAAAGAATTAACAGAATTTAAACAGGATGTTGAGCAGCACCTAGTTAAAGGTTTTGATAGAGTTTTCAAAAGTATATTTCCCATTGAAGATTTAAATGATAAAGCAACTTTAGAATATGTTTCGTACAAATTAGATAAGCCAAAATTTGATGTTGATGAGTGTATTTCTAGAGGTTTAACTTATTCTGCAGCTCTTAAGTGTACTCTTAGACTTGTAGTTTACGAAATTGATCAAGAAAATAATACCAAAGACATTTTATCTGCAAAAGAGCAGGAAGTTTACATGGGTGAAGTCCCCATGATGACAAATAGTGGAACTTTTATAACTAATGGAGTTCAAAGAGTTGTAGTCAACCAGATGCACAGGAGTCCTGGTGTCTTTTTTGATCACGACAAAGGTAAATCCCATGCAAGTGGAAAATTACTATTTAATTGTCGTGTAATACCAAATCGTGGTTCTTGGTTAGATTTTGAATTTGATGTTAAAGATCTTTTATATTTTAGAATAGATAGAAAAAAGAAAATTTTGGTATCTACACTACTTCAGGCTTTAGGTTTTTCTAAAAACGATATAGTTGACGAATTTTATTTAAAAGAAACATTAACATTTGATAAAAACCTAAATAAATGGAAGACTAAATTTGATCCAGAAAACTATAAAGCTAAGAATTTTTCAGAAGAGGTTATAGACGCAAAAAATAATAAAGTTGTAGTTAAAAAAGGTGAAAAAATTAATTTTTTAACTGCAAAAAAACTTTCAAATGAAGGATTAAAGGAGATTTTTGTTTCGAGTGATTCACTATTCGGTAAATTTTTACACAGAGATATAACTATTGGTGAAGATACTTTTAAAATAGGAACTGAGCTGAATGAAACAATACTTAACAAAATTATTGAGGCAGAGATAAAAACTTTAGATATTTCTAGAACAAATTCAATTAACAAAGGACCATACCTTTTGCTAAGTCTATTTAACGATAAAAATGAGAATAAGAATGATGCAATAACTGAAATATATAAAGTGTTAAGACCTGGAGAACCCCCAACAATAGAAATAGCTACTCAGATATTCAATAATTTATTTTTTAGTTCTGATAGATATGATTTATCTGATGTCGGAAGGGTAAAAATGAATTCTAGATTAGACTTAACATGCTCGGATAAAATCACAATTTTAAGAAATGATGATGTACTAGCAATAATTCAAAAAATGCTAGATCTTAGAGACGGAAAAGACGAAGTTGATGATATTGATCATTTAGGAAATAGAAGAGTAAGATCTGTCGGTGAATTAGTAGAAAATCAAGCTCGTATAGGTGTTTACAGGATGGAGAGAGCCATAAAAGAAAAAATGACTACTTTAGATGTTGAGTCTGCAATGCCTCAAGATTTAATAAATGCGAAACCTTTAACAATTTCTCTTAAAGATTTTTTTGCAACATCACAATTATCGCAATTTATGGATCAAACTAACCCTCTTTCAGAAATTACTCACAAAAGAAGAGTTTCAGCTTTAGGACCAGGAGGTTTAACAAGAGAAAGAGCAGGTTTTGAAGTAAGAGATGTCCACCCAACTCATTATGGTAGAATTTGTCCAATAGAAACCCCGGAAGGACCAAATATTGGTTTAATAAATAGTTTATCTACATATTCAAAAATCAATAAATATGGTTTTATTGAGAGTCCTTATAAAAAAGTAAAAGATGGAATAGTTCAGAACAACATAGAGTACTTATCGGCAATGGAGGAAACGAAATTTACTATCGCTCAAGCAAACTCCTTAATTGATAAAAATGGTAAATTTACTGAAGAATTGGTATCTTGTCGAGAAAACTTAAATTTCATATTAGCGAAACCTGAAAGCATCGATTATATAGATGTATCTCCAAAACAACTTGTTTCAGTTGCTGCATCACTAATTCCTTTTCTTGAAAATGATGATGCTAACAGGGCATTAATGGGTTCAAATATGATGAGACAAGCAGTTCCACTTTTAAAACCAGAGGCTCCACTCGTTGGAACTGGTATTGAAAGTGATGTTGCGTTAGATTCAGGAGTTACAATTGTTGCTAAAAGAGATGGTGTAGTCGACAAAATAGATGGTAAAAGAATAGTCATTAAAGCTTCTAGTGAAAAAGATTTTTCAAAATCAGGTGTAGATATTTATAATTTACAAAAATTTAAAAGATCTAATCAAAATACATGCATAAATCAAAAGCCGCTAGTAAGAGTTGGTGATAAAGTTAAATCTGGAGATATTATAGCTGATGGTCCATCAACTAAAGTTGGAGAATTAGCTTTAGGAAAAAATGTGACCGTAGCATTTATGCCGTGGCAAGGATATAATTTTGAGGACTCAATATTAATTTCAGAAAGATGTGTAACTGACGATGTTTTCACTTCAATTCACATTGAAGAATATGAAGTAATGGCAAGAGACACAAAACTTGGAGAAGAAGACATTACAAGAGACATACCAAATGTAAATGAAGAGTCACTAAAAAATCTTGATGAGTCTGGAGTTGTTTATATAGGAGCAGAAGTTAAGCCTGGAGATATTTTGGTTGGCAAAGTTACACCAAAGGGAGATACAGCTTCAGGCCCAGAGGAAAAATTATTGAGATCAATATTTGGAGAAAAAGCAATTGATGTTACAGATACATCATTAAAAATGCCAAGCGGAAGTGGTGGTATAGTAGTTGATGTTAGGGTATTTAATAGACATGGAATTGATAAAGACGAGAGATCAATAACTATTGAAAGAGCTGAAATAGAAAGCGTTCAAGAAGATAAAAAAGTTGAAGAAGAAATACTTGAAAGAAGCATCAAACAAAGACTATCATCAATATTAAATGGAACGAAAACAAACAAAAAAATTAAAGATGTAGATTCAGGAACTGTATTAACTGATGAAATAATTGATAGTTTACCTGTTTTTGATTTGTTAAAGGTATCACTTGAAGATCAAACAAAGTTATCTTCACTTTCTCAAATAAAAGATCAATACAATAGTGCAAAACAAGATATCCAAGACAGATTTGAAGATAAGGTTTTAAAGATTAGACAAGGAGATGATTTATTACCTAGTGTTATGAAAATGGTAAAAGTTTTTGTAGCGATAAAAAGAAGATTAAGACCAGGAGATAAGATGTCAGGAAGACATGGAAATAAAGGAGTTGTAAGTAAAATAGTTCCAGTTGAAGACATGCCTTACAGAGAAAATGGTAAACCAGTAGATATTGTGCTAAATCCATTAGGAGTACCAAGTAGAATGAATGTTGGTCAAATATTAGAAACGCACTTGGGATGGTCTTGCACTGAATTAGGTGAAAAACTAAATCAGTTGGTAAATGAAAATCAAAAGAAAATTGAAAAAACTGAGAAAATAAAATCATTTTTAAAAAATGTATATGGTAAAGAGATATATGATGAGGATATTGAGAAATTAAATCAATCTGAATTTGAAGACTTATGTTCAAATATAAGACATGGTGTTCCAATAGCTACACCCGTGTTTGATGGTGCTAAAGAAAACGATGTAACAAAAATGTTAGAATTAGCTGATTTACCAAATTCAGGGCAAACTACTTTATGGGATGGAAGGACAGGAGTGAAATTTGATAGACCAGTAACAGTTGGGACAATTTATATGTTAAAACTACATCATCTAGTAGAAGATAAAATACATGCAAGATCTACAGGTCCTTACAGCTTGGTAACTCAACAGCCTCTAGGAGGCAAAGCACAATTGGGTGGCCAGCGATTTGGTGAAATGGAAGTTTGGGCTTTAGAGGCTTATGGAGCTTCATATACACTTCAAGAAATTCTAACGGTTAAATCAGATGATGTAGCGGGTAGAGTTAAAGTATACGAGACGATAGTAAAAGGTGAGGAGAATTTTGAATCAGGTATACCAGAGTCATTTAACGTTTTAGTTAAGGAAATTAAATCTCTGGCATTAAATGTGGAGCTAAATTAATATGAGTAAAGAATTAACAGATCTATTTAAATCATCAGAAATTTCAGAAGCGCAAAATTTTAATAGCATTAAAATTACACTTGCTAGTCCAGAGAAAATCAAATCATGGACATATGGTGAAATAAAAAAACCTGAAACAATAAACTATAGAACTTTTAGACCTGAAAAAGATGGTCTTTTTTGTGCAAGGATTTTTGGACCAATAAAGGACTACGAGTGTCTTTGCGGTAAATATAAAAGAATGAAATTCAGAGGAATTATTTGTGAAAAATGTGGCGTAGAAGTTACTAAATCAAACGTAAGACGAGAGAGAATGGGACATATAAACTTAGCTACTCCTGTTGCTCATATTTGGTTCCTAAAATCATTACCAAGCAGAATATCGCTTGCTATAGATATGAAACTTAAAGAGGTAGAAAGAGTCCTTTATTTTGAAAATTTTATAGTAATTGAGCCTGGTCTTACCGGACTTAAAAAGAATCAGTTATTAGGAGAAGAAGAACTTGTAAAATATCAAGACGAATTCGGCGAAGAATCATTTACTGCAGGAATAGGAGCTGAAGCAATTTTAGAAATACTTAAATCAATAGATTTAGAACAAGAGAAAGAAACTTTAATTAAATTGATTAAAGAAACAAAATCTAAAGTCTCTGAGGAAAGATCAATTAAAAGGTTAAAATTAATTGAGTCATTTATAGAAACTGGAAATAAACCAGAGTGGATGATTTTAACAACTATCCCAGTTATTCCCCCAGAATTAAGACCTTTAGTTCCTTTAGATGGAGGTAGATTTGCAACATCAGATTTAAATGATTTGTACAGGAGAGTTATAAATAGAAATAATCGTCTTAAGAGACTAATGGATCTAAAAGCTCCAGATATAATAGTTAGAAATGAAAAACGAATGCTACAGGAGTCTGTAGATGCTTTATTTGACAATGGAAGAAGAGGAAGGGTAATTACAGGAACAGGCAAAAGACCACTTAAATCGTTAGCAGAAATGTTAAAAGGTAAACAAGGAAGATTTAGACAAAATTTATTAGGTAAAAGAGTTGATTATTCTGGAAGATCAGTAATCGTTGTTGGACCAGATTTAAAATTACATGAATGTGGTCTGCCAAAAAAAATGGCTTTAGAATTATTTAAACCTTTTTTATACGCAAGATTAAATAAACTTGGGTTAGCTTCTACAATAAAACAAGCAAAAAAACTTGTTGAAAGAGAAAGAACAGAAGTTTGGGATGCACTTGAATTAATTGTAAGAGAACATCCAGTTATATTAAACAGAGCTCCAACATTACATAGATTGGGAGTTCAAGCATTTGAACCAAAATTAATAGAGGGTAACGCAATAGAGTTACATCCATTAACATGCGCAGCATTTAACGCAGATTTTGATGGTGATCAAATGGCTGTACACGTACCATTAAGTTTAGAGGCACAATTAGAAGCAAGAGTTTTAATGATGTCTACAAATAACATTTTAAGTCCATCAAATGGAAAACCTATAATTGTTCCAAGTCAGGACATGATTTTAGGTATATATTATCTTTCTCAACCACCATATCAAACTGATAGAGTAGAAGGTTATTTTGTTAATACTTCAGAAATTGAACATGCTTTAGAAATTGGTCAAATTAAAGTTCATTCGAGAATTGTCTCAAGATTTGCAACAGTTGATGAAAAGGGTAATACTAAATATGAAAAACATATAAGTACTGCTGGAAGATTTTTATTAGCAAACCTAATTCCAAAAAATATAAATAATAAATTTGCTCTTGTTGACAGATTACTACCTAAAAAGATAGTTTCAGAGGTCATTGACCATGTATTCAGATTTTCTGGTCAAAAAAGTACAGTAATATTTTGTGATAAACTAAAAGATCTTGGATTTAAACATGCATTTAAAGCTGGAATATCATTTGGTAAAGATGATTTAGTAATTCCAGATAATAAACAAATATTAATTGATGAAACTAAAAAACTAATTTCAGATTATGAAAATCAATATGCAGAAGGCTTAATTACTAGAGGTGAAAAATATAATAAAGTTATTGATGCGTGGTCAAAATGTACAGATAAAGTTGCATCTGAAATGATGAAAAGAATTTCTGCTACAGAAATGACTGAGGATGGATTAAAAATTAACTCAGTATTTATGATGGCAGATAGTGGTGCAAGGGGTTCAGCCGCTCAAATGAAACAATTAGCTGGAATGAGAGGATTAATTGCAAAACCATCTGGAGAAATTATAGAGTCTCCAATTACATCAAATTTTAAAGAGGGTTTAACAGCATTAGAATATTTTAATTCAACACACGGTGCTAGAAAAGGATTAGCTGATACTGCATTAAAGACAGCAAGTTCTGGTTACTTAACAAGAAGACTTTGTGATGTTGCACAAGATTTAACCATAACTTCTTCTAAGTGTACTGCCAAATGTGGTTCAATAAAACTAACGGAAGTATTAGAAGGTGGAAATATTATGGTAAGTTTATCTGAACGAGCTCTTGGAAGAGTAGCAGCAAAAGATGTAAAGAATCCATTAACTGGAGATGTTTTAATCAAAAAAGATCAAATGATTGATGAAGCAGGATGTGAAAAAATAGATTCTGCTGGTGTGAAGAGCCTTAATGTTTATTCAGTAATGACATGTGGAATGAAGGAAGGTGTTTGTGCCACTTCATATGGAAGAGATCTTTCTAGAGGAAAAATGGTTCATGTTGGTGAAGCGATTGGAATGATATCAGCTCAATCAATAGGAGAACCAGGTACTCAGCTTACAATGAGAACTTTCCACGTCGGAGGAACAGCTTCAGTTAAACAAGACTCTCAAATAGTGTCAAATAATGATGGTACTTTGAAAATTGTTAATACGAACTTGTTAGTAGACTCAAAAAAGAATTTAATTGTTATGGGAAGAAATACTGAGCTTTCAATTGAAGATGATAATGGATTACAAGTTGCATCATATAAAGTGCCATATGGTTCGAAACTTTTCTTTGAGAATGGAGATAAAGTTAAAAAAGGATTAAAAATATGCGAGTGGGATCCATATACAACTCCAGTTATTGCTGAAAAAGATGGAATAGCAAATTATGTAGATTTAATAGATGGTGTATCAATTGCAGAAACGACTGATGATGCAACTGGAATTTCTACAAAAGCTGTTGTTGATTGGAAAACTCAATCTAAAAATACAGATTTAAAGCCAAGAATTACTCTAAGAGATGCAAAAGGGAACGTAGTTAAAAAAGCAGATGACAATGAAGCAAGATATTACTTAGTACCAGATTCAATTTTATCTGTTAAAGATGGTCAAAAAATTTCAGCTGGAGATGTAATAGCTAGACTACCTAAGGAGACAACGAAGACTAAAGATATTACAGGAGGTTTACCTAGAGTTGCTGAATTATTTGAGGCAAGAAAAGCAAAAGATAGTGCAATTATTGCTGAGAATGATGGTAAAGTAATATTTGGTAAAGAGGTAAGAGGTAAACAAAGAGTAACGATTGAGTCTGAAAGTGGTGATACATCTAGTTATTTAATACCAAAAGGAAAACACATAAATTTTAATCAAGGTGAAAAAATTAAAAAAGGTGAATATTTGTTAGATGGTCAACCATTACCTCATGATATTCTTAGAATTTTAGGTATCGAGGAATTGACTGAATATTTTGTAAACCAGGTACAAGATGTTTATAGACTGCAAGGTGTAATTATAAATGACAAACATATAGAAGTTATCTTAAGACAAATGTTGAAAAAAATTGAAGTAAAAGTTCAAGGAGATAGCTCATATTTACCTGGTGAAATTGTCGATAGAATTAAATTTGAAAACACTAATGAACAACTTGTTAAAGATGGTAAAAATCCTGCAGTTGGAGAAAGAGTATTAATGGGAATAACTAAAGCATCCCTTCAAACAGAGTCCTTTATTTCAGCTGCTTCCTTCCAAGAAACTACAAGAGTTTTAACTGATGCAGCTATTAAAGGTAAGGTAGATAAGTTATCTGGGTTAAAAGAAAATGTTATAGTTGGTAGATTAGTTCCAGCTGGAACTGGATCAGTTAAAAATTTGTGGAATAAGAAAGCTCGTTTAGACGATGAAAAATTCATTGCTGAGAACGAGAAAATTGAGCAAGCAGAAAGCCCCGTAAATCAATAAAAAATCGTCATTTTTCCATGTCTTTTAATTTGACAAATGGAATTTCTATAGTATTTTGTGCGTGTTTTTGGTTGGAATGTAGTGACTAGTGCACTAAACGCTGCCACAAATAACCTGACAGTTATTTCCTCTAAAATCAAATTTATATTAAATTTTTATGCCAACAATTAACCAGTTGTTAAGAAAAGGAAGAGACAAACAAATTGCTAGGAATAAAGTTCCAGCACTTCAAAAACAACCTTTAAAAAGAGGTGTTTGTGTAAAAGTTTATACAACCACACCTAAAAAACCAAACTCTGCACTAAGAAAAGTTGCAAGAGTTAGATTATCAAATGGATTTGAAGTTACAGCATATATTCCTGGAGAAGGACATAATTTACAAGAGCACTCAGTAGTATTAATAAGAGGAGGACGTGTTAAAGACTTGCCTGGTGTGAGATATCATATACTCCGTGGTAATTTAGATACTCAAGGAGTTGCAAATAGAAAACAGAGACGTTCTTTGTATGGAACGAAAAAAGGTAAATAAAAATGTCGCGAAAAAGGAAAGCTCCTAAAAAAATTCCAATTGTAGACCCTAAATATAAATCGGTAATAATTCCAAAATTAATCAACTCTATAATGCTAGATGGAAAAAAAACAACTGCAGAAAAGATTGTTTATGATGCAATTGATAAAATTAAATCAAAATCAAAAGATGAACCTTTAACAGTATTTAATGATGCAATAAATAATGTTAGGCCAACTGTTGAGGTTCGATCGAGACGTGTAGGTGGAGCTACTTATCAAGTTCCAGTAGAAGTTAAAGCCAAAAGATCACAAGCGTTAGCATTAAGGTGGATTATTGATGCATCAAGAAAAAGAAAAGATAAAAAAATGTCTGATAAATTATTTAATGAAATTTTTGATGCATATCAAAATAGAGGTTCAGCAATTAAAAAAAAAGAGGATACACATAAAATGGCAGAGTCTAATAAAGCTTTTGCACATTTTAGATGGTAAATAAAATGGCAAAAACTCATCCACTCAGTAAATATAGAAACATTGGTATCATGGCTCATATTGATGCTGGAAAAACAACAACTACAGAAAGAATTTTATATTATACAGGTAAGAGTCATAAAATTGGTGAAGTTCATGATGGTGCCGCCACGATGGATTGGATGGAACAAGAACAAGAAAGAGGTATTACAATAACATCTGCTGCAACCACTTGTTTTTGGAGAGAGCATAGAATTAATATTATAGATACCCCAGGTCACGTAGATTTTACAATTGAAGTTGAAAGATCTTTAAAAGTTTTAGATGGTGCTGTTGCAGTATTTGATGGTGTCGCTGGTGTTGAACCACAATCTGAAACAGTATGGAGACAAGCAGATAAGTACAAAGTTCCTAGAATTTGTTTTGTTAATAAACTTGATAGAACCGGTGCAGATTTCTTTAGATGTGTGGATATGATCAAAGATAGACTTGGAGCCAAACCTTTAGTTATGCAGATTCCAATAGGAATAGAAGCATCATTACAAGGCGTTGTTGACTTAATTAAAATGAAAGCAATTGTTTGGAAAAACGAAGACCTTGGCGCTGAATGGGAAGAAAAAGATATTCCGGATGATCTTAAAGAGACATGTGATAAATACAGACAAGAATTAGTTGAGACTGCTGTAGAGCAAGATGAAAAATTAATGGAAGCATATTTAGGTGGTGAAGAAATTAAACAAGAAGATTTAATTAAATGTGTAAGAAAAGGATGTTTGAATTTTGAATTCGTACCAGTTTTAACTGGTTCAGCTTTCAAAAATAAAGGTGTTCAACCATTATTAGATGCAGTTGTAGATTACCTACCAAGTCCAGAAGATCTTGGCTCTATTATGGGATCAAAACCTGGATCAGATGAAGAAATTGAAATGAGGTTTGAAGATAGTGCTCCTTTTTCAGCTTTAGCTTTTAAAGTAGCTACAGATCCATTTGTAGGAAGTCTTACATTTATTAGAATTTACTCAGGTACAGTTAAATCTGGAACTGGAGTTTATAATACTTCTTCAGACAAAGAAGAAAGAGTTGGAAGAATGCTTCTAATGCATGCTAATTCAAGAGAAGATATCAAAGAAGCGAGCGCAGGTGATATAGTTGCTCTCGCTGGATTAAAAAATACAATAACAGGTCATACATTGGCAAATAAAGATGCACCAGTATTACTTGAACCAATGGAATTTCCAGATCCAGTTATAGAAATTGCAGTTGAACCTAAATCAAAAGCTGATCAAGAAAAAATGGGTGAAGCATTAGGAAGATTAGCTAAAGAGGATCCATCATTTAGAGTATCATCAGACGAAGAGTCAGGTCAAACAATAATTAAAGGTATGGGTGAATTGCATTTAGACATTATTGTTGATAGAATGAAAAGAGAGTTCAAAGTTGAGGCAAATGTAGGAGCTCCTCAAGTTGCTTACAGAGAAACAATATTAAATGCTGCTGAGTTTGATTATACACACAAAAAACAAAGTGGGGGAGCAGGTCAATTTGCAAGAGTAAAATTATCTGTTGAGCCATTAGAGCCAGGCAAAGGTAGAGAAATTGAAAGCAAAATAAAAGGTGGAGCAATACCAAAAGAATTTATACCGGGTGTTGAAAAAGGTGTAGAGACAATAGCTGACGGTGGTATTCTAGCCGGGTTTCCTTTAATTGATTATAAAGTAACAATCTTAGACGGTTTGCACCATGATGTTGACTCAAGTGTATTAGCTTTTGAGCTTGCTTCTAGACAATGTTTTAAAGAGGCATGTGCTCGAGGAACTCTAAAACTTTTAGAACCAGTAATGAGAGTAGAGGTAGTCACTCCAGAAGATTATATGGGAGATGTAATAGGTGATTTGAATAGTAGAAGAGGTCAAATAAGTACGCAAGAGCAAAGAGGAAATGCAACAGTAATAACCGCAATGGTGCCATTAGCAAATATGTTTGGTTATATAAATAGCTTAAGATCTATGTCACAAGGTAGAGCTCAATACTCAATGTTTTTTGATCATTACGACAAGGTTCCACAAAATGTTCAAGACGAGGTAACCAAGAAAACAGGTTAATTATGGATAAACAAAATATTAGAATAAAATTAAGAGCATACGATAACAAGGTCTTGGATCAATCCACTGAGGAGATCGTAAATACTGTTAAAAGAACAGGAGCTAATATTAAAGGTCCAATTCCTCTACCTACAAAAATAGAGAGATATACTGTTTTAAGATCACCACATATTGATAAAAAAAGTAGAGAACAATTCGAAACTAGAACTCATAAAAGATTAATTGATATTATTGAACCTACACCTGCAACAGTTGAAGCACTAATGAAACTTGATTTAGCATCGGGAGTAGATGTGGAGATTAAAATATAATGGATAATTTAGCTTTAATTGGAAAAAAAATAGGAATGTCTAGAGAATTTTTTAAAACTGGCCAATCAGTTCCAGTTACTGTTTTAAAAATGGAAACTGGAAGAGTGATAAACGTTATAAACAAAGAAAACAGAGGGTATAGTGCTGTTCAAGTAGGATTTGGAAAAATAAAAAACTCAAAATTAACCAAAGCTATGAAAGGTTATTTTTCTAAAAAAAATACTGAGCCAAAAAAAACACTTAAAGAGTTTAGGTT
>CACCFT010000016.1 GCA_902545405.1 uncultured Pelagibacteraceae bacterium | reverse complement strand
TGCATCTTTTTTTCTTTATTGTTCCATTTTTTTGTTGCAATTCCTCCGGTATCGCCACCAAGATCTAAGATATTTCCATTTTCATAAAAACGTATACCTATCAAAGGACTTTTTTTCATATTGTCAAAATTATTTTTAAACTGATTAATTAAAACTCTGTCATTTATATGTTTAAAATCATTAGGAAATCTCACTTTAAATCCGTACCATATTTCTTTGTTTAAAGTTTTTTTTCCTTTTACTTGGAACTCTGCTCTCTCAGTATTATTCCAACTTCCGCAACATTTATTCCAACCATGCTTAACTGTTATTTCTAAGAACTTATTTCCATCATTGTCTTGTTTTATTTTAAAAGGTCTTTTGCCTTTACCTTTATCATTTATGTCATATTTCTTAAGGTTAACTTTTCCTAATTTCTGATCCTCAAAATTATCAAAAAAATTCCAAGGAGATTTTGTTTTTTTATTTACATAATCTGGGATAGGAACTTTTTCCCACCCATAAGCATTAATTGAAAAAGAGAAAATTAAGAAGAATGAAAGTAAAACTTTTTTCATAGATTATAATAAATCTAATATTCCCTCTGCTGAAGATAAACCGCATTGCTTAGTCTCTTTCTCAACTTGAATATTAATAACTTCTAAGTTTTGAATAACCATAGCATAACGATTTGAACGAATACCCATTCCTTTTGAATTTCTATCTACTTCAGCACCGATGGCTTTTGTAAATAATAGATACGGATCTGATAACATTGTAATTTTACCAGCTGCATTGTTTGCTTCTCCCCAAGCATTCATAACAAAAGGATCATTCACAGATAAACAAAATATATTATCTATTCCTTTGGCTTTTATTTTATCGGCATTAGCTACATATCCAGGAAGATGAAGTTTTGAACAAGTAGAAGTAAAGGCACCAGGCAATCCGAATAAAACAACTTTACCATTTCCTAAAATATCTCTAATTTTGCTAGTTTGTGGTTCACCATCTATTAGATGGAAAATTTCTATATCAGGAATTTGATCTTTTATTTTTAATTTCATATGGAATTAATTACATAATCTTTAACTTTATTTATATCATTTGATATAACTTCAAATTTTTCTTCTCTATCATAAACATATTTAAGACTATCTGGTAATTCTTCAGTTTTTGAGATTGCATCTTTTATTGCTTTTGGAAATTTACATGGGTGTGCTGTAGATAAAACAACACAATTTTGTTCTAGCCCAAGTTTTTTTGCAGCACCAATTCCAACTGCAGTATGTGGATCAACTACAACTTTAAATTCTTTGTTTATATCTTTTATCATTTGGATAGTTTCGTTTTCATCTAACATTTCAGATGTAAAATTCTTTTTTATTTCATCTAAGTCACTATTATCAATTTGATAAGTATTATTTTTTATCTTACTCATCACATCTTTTGTAACTTCTGAGTTACAGTCTTTTACATCATATAAAAGTCTTTCAAAGTTACTTGCTATCTGGATATCCATACTAGGAGTATTTGTTTCCTCAACTTTCTTTTGAGTGTAATCTCCACCAGAAATTGCTCTATGAAGAATGTCATTTTTGTTTGTAGCTACAATAAGTTTATCAATTGGAAGCCCGAGTTTCTTTGCTAAATAACCAGCATAAATATCTCCAAAATTTCCAGTTGGAACAGAAAAAGACAGAGACTGTCCATTGCCTATTTTAAAATAAGCATAAAAATAATAAACAGCTTGAGCAACAATTCTTGCCCAATTAATTGAATTAACACCTGACATATTTATTGAGCTAGAGAATTTTTCATCATTAAACATGGCTTTAACTAAATTTTGACAGTCATCAAAGTTCCCCTCAATAGCAATATTGAAAACATTTTTTTCTTCATGGATTGTCATCAGTCTTCTTTGCACTGGTGAAATTCTGTTATTTGGATGTAATACAAAAACATTTAAATTCTTTTTTCCTTTTAAAGCATCAATAGCAGCTGCACCTGTATCTCCTGAAGTTGCTACAATGATATTAATTTTTTTTTGCTCATTTCCTAAGTGATATTGATAGAAATTTCCTATTAATTGCATTGCAATATCTTTAAAAGCAAGAGTTGGGCCATGATAGAGTTCTAAGACTTTTAAATTTCCTAAATCAGAGATTTTTACAACATCCTGTGCTCTAAAATTTGAGTAAGATTTTGATACTGTGGAAATTAACTCTTCCTTAGTCATAAAATCACCGATAAATGGGAAAATTATTTCGGCTGCTAATTCATTGTAATTAAGACTACTTAGTTTGTTTAGTTCATCTTTACTAAATGGTTTGATTGACTTTGGCACAAAAAGGCCTCCATCATCAGCCAAACCTTTTAGAAAGACGTTTTTAAATGAAAAATGATCTGAATTATTTCTAGTGCTTATATATTCCATCAGTAATTTTTTTTTCTAAAATATAAATATATTAAAAAAATGGAAACAGCTAATGAAAACCATGTAAGAGCATACTTTAAGTGGTTGTTAGAAATATTGGCTCCTATTTGTTTTGTTTGAGGATAAATTCCTTCCTGCTTGCTAATATTGTTGATAATGAATGGAGAAAATTCTTTGCCTGTATAAGTTAATAAATCTTCATCTTTAAGGGTGAACCAATAATTCTTATTAACATCATTATCCGGCTTAAAATAATTGAATTTGCTTTTTAATTTTAAAACTCCCTCAAATTTACTCTCATTTGAAACATACTTTTTAGATTTAAGGTCTCTTGGAATCCAGCCTCGATTTATCAAATAACTTTTATTATTAATGCTAACTGGATTTATAATATCAAATCCTGGCTCTCCTTTTTCATTTAACGTATATAAATAAATTATTTTTGAATTATCTAATATTCCTTCAAATTTGATTTTTTTAAAGTTAATTGGATTGCTTCCATTAAATTCTACTGGATCACTTTTTAAAGATTGGTCAATTGAATTTATTAAATCAAGCTTCCAATTTAATCTTACAATTTGCCAAGTGCCTAATGACAAAAAAACTAAAATAAAAAAGTATACAAAGATTGAAAAAGATAGCTTATTTTTCAAGAACTATTAACTTCCCCAAATGTAAATAGCTGCAAATAAAAACAACCAGACAACGTCAACAAAGTGCCAGTACCAAGCAGCAGCCTCGAAACCAAAGTGATGTTCTTTAGTAAAATGTCCTAATTTACCTCTCCATAAGCAAACCGCTAAGAAAATAGTCCCAACTAAAACGTGGAAACCATGAAACCCTGTGGCCATATAGAAAGTAGCTCCATAAATGTGACCTGAAAAACTAAATGTAGCGTGTTGGTATTCATATATTTGCAATAACGTAAAAAATGCTCCTAAAATTACTGTACAGATTAGACCATTTATAAATCCTTTTCTGTCATCCTCTAATAAAGAATGGTGTGCCCAAGTTACTGTTGTACCAGATAAAAGTAGTACAAGAGTATTTATAAGTGGGATGTCCCATGGATCAAAAGTTTCAATATCTTTTGGTGGCCATACATTTCCCATGAATTCATTAGGAAACAAACTTGCATCAAAGTATGCCCAAAACCATGCAACAAAAAACATTACTTCAGAAGCTATAAATAATGTCATTCCATATCTGTGATGAATTTGAACAACAGGTGTATGATGACCTTTGTGCTCAGCTTCGATTACAACATCTCTGAACCACATAAATGCACAATAAATTATAAGTAAAAAACCTAAAACCATCGCCCACATAACTTTACTATGAAAATAATAAACAGATCCAACAGCCGTAACTAGTGTTGCAATAGATGTAGCCAATGGCCAAGGACTTGGGTCAACTAAATGATAATCATGTTTTTGGCCAGATGCAGACATTTATTTTAACTCTCTTTTTTTTCGTTTTTATAATATTCAGATGAGAAAAAAGTATATGACATAGTAACATCTTCAACTCTAGATGTTTTTGGATCATTTACTAATTCTGGATCCAAGTAAAATACCAGGGTGTAACTTGCCTTTTCTCCTGGATCTAATGTTTGTTTTTCAAAGCAAAAACAGCCTAATTTATTAAAATATGCTCCAAATGATGATGGAGAAACATTATATGTAGCTACAGCAGATGAAATTTCATCTCCCGTGTTTTCTACTTCAAATTTAATTCTGTATACCTTGCCTGGCTGAACATCCATTGTTTTTTGATCAACATCAAAATTCCAATCAAGAGCACTGTTAACGTTAGTATCTAATCTTACATTTATTTTTTTATCTAAAACTATATTAGGAGCCTCTTTAGATATTTGTGTTGTTCCACCAAAGCCAGTTACTCTGCAAAATAAATCATACAAAGGCACAGCCGCAAAAGATAATCCCAACATAAAGACAAAAATTCCTGCAAGAATTAGTGGAGTTAAAGTATTTTTTTTAATCATAGAGGTCTTTCAAATACTCCAATATTAAATAATGTAAAAATGAATAAGAAAATTATAAATGCAACCAAACCAACTGCTGTCCATAAATTTTTCTTTTTTAATTTCTGATCTTTGACTATCATAAAACTTTATCCACTAAGAAAAAAACAAATATTAAAAATAAGTAAATAATTGAATAACTGAAAATATGTCTAGCTTTCTTTATGTTAAATTTTCCAACTTTATAGTTATAAAGCTGGTAGCAAATTAAATTATAATAAAATGTAAGTAGTAAGCTAAGTGTTAAGAATACTTCACCGACAAATCCAATGTAATATGGGAAAACAATTGTAGGTATCATTAACAAAGAATAAATTAGAATATTCTTTTTAGTATCCTGAATTCCATTAGTTACTGGAAGCATTGGAATACCTGCTTTTTTATAATCATCAGCTTTGTATAAGCTTAATGCCCAAAAGTGTGATGGTGTCCAAAAGAAAATTATTAAGAAAAAAGCAATCGATTCCAACGAAATAGAATTTGTTGCTATTGCCCATCCAATTACTGGTGGTAAAGCTCCTGATGCTCCACCTATAACAATATTTTGTGGAGTTTTTCTTTTTAACCAGATTGTATAAACAAATACGTAAAATAAGATCGTAAACAATAATAGAAATGCTGATAAAGCATTTGTAACAAAGTATAAGCTTACAACTGAAACAATTGACAAAGATGTTCCAAAATATAATGCTTGGTTTCTGTTCAGCTTTCCTCTTGGAATTGGACGTAAGCACGTTCTAGACATTAATTTATCTAAGTCAGCTTCATACCACATGTTAAGTGCTCCTGCTGCTCCAGCACCAAAAGCTACAATTAATATCCCAATCACTGATTGTTGAAATGAAACTGAAGTAGGAGCTGTTAATAGACCAACTGCACAAGTGAAGATAACAAGAGACATTACCCTTGGTTTCATTAACTTTAATAATTCAGGAATTATACCTAATTCGTAATATGATTTTTTTACTTTAGAATACGTCGTAGCCATTTTAATTTTTATATCTTAAGACGTTACTAACTACTAGATTTTTCAGTGCCTTCATAATCTTCAAACTTTGGTAATTCATCAAAAGTATGAAAATTCGGTGGTGATGGAACTGTCCACTCTAATGTTGTGGCCCCTTCTCCCCATGGGTTTTGTGCTGCTTTTTTCTTTTTTGCAAAAGCGTAGATTAAATTAGCGAAAAATACCACTAAGCCAACTACAGAAATATATGAACCGATTGAAGAGATATAATTCCAATCAGCAAATGCATCCGGATAATCAGCGTATCTTCTCGGCATTCCAGCTAATCCTAAGAAGTGTTGTGGAAAGAAAACTAAATTTACACCTATGAAAGTTAACCAAAAATGAAGTTGACCCATCCACTCAGAATATTCATACCCTGACATTTTACCAAACCAATAATAGAAGCCTGCAAATATTGCAAAAACAGCTCCCAAAGATAATACATAGTGGAAGTGAGCTACAACATAATAAGTATCATGCAATGCAGTATCTACTCCAGCGTTTGCTAGAACAACACCAGTTACTCCTCCAACTGTAAATAAAAATATAAATCCTAAAGCCCAAACCATTGGAGTTTTGAATGATATAGATCCTCCCCACATTGTAGCTATCCATGAAAATATTTTAATTCCTGTTGGAACAGCGATGATCATTGTTGCCGCTAAGAAATACGCTTTAGTATCAGTATCTAAACCAACCGTGTACATGTGGTGAGCCCAAACAACAAAACCTACTATTCCAATTGCTACCATCGCGTAAGCCATTCCTAAATATCCAAAAACTGGCTTCTTTGAAAAAGTAGATACGATATGACTGATCATTCCAAATCCTGGTAAGATTAGAATGTAAACTTCTGGATGACCAAAAAACCAAAACAAATGCTGGAATAATGTTGGGTCTCCACCTGTTTGTGCATCAAAAAATGCTGTACCGAAATTTCTATCTGTTAGAAGCATAGTAATTGCTCCCGCTAATACTGGTAACGAAAGTAACAATAAAAATGCTGTAACTAATATTGACCATGCAAATAATGGCATCTTATGCAAAGTCATTCCTGGGGTTCTCATATTTAAAATAGTTGTAATAAAATTAACTGCTCCTAAAATTGATGAAGCTCCTGCAACGTGTAAACTTAAAATTGCTAAATCCATTGCTGGACCTGGTTGACCTGCAGTAGAAGATAGAGGTGGGTAAATCGTCCAGCCACCACCAACACCTTGTGCACCTGGAGGTCCATCTACAAAAATTGATGAAAGTAATAAAATAAAAGCAACAGGTAATAACCAAAAAGAAATATTATTCATTCTTGGAAATGCCATATCTGGTGCTCCAATCATTATCGGCACAAACCAGTTTCCAAAGCCACCAATCATCGCTGGCATGACCATAAAGAAAATCATTATTAATCCATGACCTGTAACCAAAACATTATAAAGATGGTAGTTACCGCCTAAAACATCATCACCAGGATGCATTAATTCCATTCTCATCAAAACTGAAAAAGCTGTACCTATAACTCCTGCAATGATTGCAAAAATTAAATACATTGTTCCAATATCTTTATGATTTGTAGAATATGCCCATCTCTTCCAACCTGTTGGGGTATGATGATCGTGAATATGTGCTGCTTCTGAACTCATTTTTATTTACTCGCTACTAGTTTTTTATTAATTAAATTTTCATCTTTTGCAAATTTTATCTTCGCCTCTGAAAGCCAAATTTGATAATCCTCTTCTGAAACTACTTTAACTTCAATCGGCATAAAAGCATGTTTAATTCCACATAACTCAGAGCATTGTCCGTAATAAGTCCCAACTTTTTCTGCTTTAAACCAAGTTTCATTTACTCTTCCTGGCATCGCATCTCTTTTGACTCCAAATGCTGGTAATGCCCATGCGTGCAGCACATCATTTGCTGTAATTAAAACTTTAACTACTTTATTTACTGGAACAACGACCACATTATCTGTTGCTAACAATCTTGGCTGGCCTTCTTTTAAATCTTTCTCTTCGATCATATAAGCATCAAAAATTATATTTTCATCTGGATACTCATATCCCCAATACCATTGGTATCCGATTGCTTTTATAGTTACATCAGCTTTCGGAATTGCATCTTGTGAATATAAAACTTTAAATGATGGTACTGCCATTACAATCAAAATTAAACATGGAACCAAAGTCCAAACAATCTCAACTAAAACATTATGTGTTCTCTTTGATGGATTTGGATTTCTAGATGCTCTAAATCTAACCATCACATAAAGCATTAAAAACAAAACAAACGCACTTATAGCAACTATGATTGGTACTAACATATAGTCGTGAAACCAAACTATATCTCTCATAGTTTGTGATGCAGGCTCTTGAAAACCTAATTGCCAATTTTTTGGTTGGTTTGCAAACGCCTCAACTGAGTAAATTAATGCTATAAAAACAAAAAATAGTTTCTTCATTTGTTTTCTATATAGATCGAAAATATTATAAAAAATACTAGAGAATTCGCGACAATTTATCAATTTTGCAAATAATTAATCACAGATAACGCGGATATAACCGCAGTTTCAGACCTTAAAATGTTATCACTTAGTTTTATCGATTGAGACCCTCTAAAGTTTAGAATCTTTTTAATTTCACCGGCTGAATAATCCCCTTCAGGACCAATTAAAAGACAATTTGGTTTTGAATTAGAAATTTTAATTTTTTTATTATTCGTATTTAAATCCCCAAAAATTAAATTTATATCTGAATTGTTAGACAGGAATTTATCTAATGACTGAGGTTTTTCAATTGAAGGAATATTTATTCTATTACTTTGCTCACACGACTCTATAATTATTTTATTTAATCTCTCATTATTTACTTTTCTAACAATTGTCCTTTCAGAAATAATTGGTATAAATTTTGTTACTCCAAGCTCAGTTGCTTTTTGTATCATAAAGTTAAAATAATTTGATTTAATGGGTGAGAAGGCTAACCAGATTTCTTGCTCTTTATCTTTTTGTCTTAATTGTTCGACAACCTTGAAATTTAATCTGCTTTTTGAAATTTCAGTTACAATTGACTTCCATTCCCCAGACTTATTAAAAACTGAAAAGGTCTCTCCTTGTTTAATCCTCATTACTTTTAATAAATAATGTGACTGAGACTTAGTTAAATTAGTTTCTAAATTAATTGATAATTTTTCTGGATAAAATATTCTAATATTGCTCATTATATTTAAATTAATTTATGAAAAAAATTAAAGCAATCATATTTGATGCATACGGCACCCTATTTGATGTTAATTCTGCAGCTGAAAAATGTAAGGAAAAATTAGGAGATAAATGGGAAGGATTTGCTAATTATTGGAGAACTACACAGCTTGAATATACTTGGCTTAGAAGTTTAATGAGAAGACACAAAAATTTTTGGCAAATCACTGAAGATAGTTTGGATAAATCTATGAATTTTTACAATATTGATAATTCAATGAGATCAGAATTATTAAATTTATATAAAGTGCTTTCACCATTTACAGAAGTAAGGGATGCTTTAAATAAATTAAAACAATCAAATTATAAATTGGCAATTCTATCAAATGGTACACCTGACCTTTTAAATGAACTTGTTGTTAGTAATGGGTTAAAAGATATTTTTGATGATATTTTTTCTGTAGAAGAAGTTGGTATTTTTAAACCAGATTCAAAAGTTTACGGCCTTCCAATAAATAAATATAATATTGAAAAGAAGGAAGTTTTATTCTTAAGTGCAAATACATGGGATGTATCTGGCGCTGGGAATTATGGATACAACACTGTTTGGGTGAATAGAAATAATAATATTTTTGATAAATTAGATTTTGAACCTAACAAACAAATAAGCAATTTATTAGAATTGCTTGATTTAATTTAGATATATCCTATATGAAAGACATGACAAATATAGAAGTAGAAAAAATTATAGATCCAACACCAGCATCAGATGGTGCAGGAGTTAGATTAAAAAGAAGTATTGGTGTTGAGCCAAATTATTATGATCCATTTTTAATGTTAGATGAATTTGGATCAGAAAATAAAGATGATTATATTGCAGGCTTTCCTCCTCATCCACACAGAGGAATTGAAACAGTTACATACATGTTGGCTGGGAGTTTTGAACATAAAGATAGCACAGGTGGCCAAGGTAAGATGACTGCAGGAGATGTGCAGTGGATGAAAACTGGCAGTGGAATAATTCATTCAGAAATGCCGGCTATGAATGATGGAAAACTTCATGGTTTTCAATTATGGATTAACATGCCTGCTAGCGAGAAGATGAGTAAACCAGAATACCATTATATAGACTCTGGTAAAATGAGCACACATAAGGATGAAGATAAATTTATAAAAGTAATAGCTGGAAAGTTTGAAAATTCAGAAGGTCCAATAAAAAAACACAATGTCGATCCAATTTATTTTGATGTAGAATTAAATGAAAGTAAAATTTTTAATCATCAAGTTCCATCCACACACAATTCATTCATATATTTAATTGAAGGTGAGATAGAAATTGGAAACAATAAACATGAAAGAGTTAAAAACTCTACATTAATTTTATTGTCTAAAGGCGAAAACTTGAAAGTAACTGCTTTAACAAATGCTAAATTTTTACTAATATCTGGAAAACCGATAGGAGAACAGATTGCAAGAGGTGGCCCATTCGTCATGAATACCAAACAAGAAATACTTCAAGCAATTGATGATTACCATAATGGTAATTTCGTAAAGTAAATATGAAAGCTATAAGATTTGAAAAGTTTGGAGGCCCAGAAGTCTTAGAATACAAGGATATTGAAATCGGTAAACCTGGTCCAAAGCAAGTTCTTGTTAAAAATCTGTCAGTTGGACTTAATTATATTGATGTTTACCATCGAACAGGTTTGTATCCGATTGAATTGCCAAGTGGACTTGGATTAGAAGCATCTGGAGTAGTTGAGGAAATTGGCTCAGAAGTTAGTCTTTTTAAAGTCGGAGATCGAGTAAGTCATGCATCTGCTCCAATAAGTGGATACTCAGAAAAACAAATAATGCCAGAGGAAAAATTAGTTTCCGTACCTGAAGGTATTTCAGATGAAATAGCCTCTTGTATTTTATTAAAAGGCATAACATCAGAATATTTATTACACAGGTCATATGCTGTTAAAAAAGGAGATAGAGTTTTGTTTCATGCTGCAGCTGGAGGTGTGGGCCAAATTTTGTGTCAATGGGCTAATGCTTTAGGATGTGAAGTTATTGGAACAGTTGGATCTAAAGAAAAAGTTGAAATAGCAAAAAAAAATGGGTGTCATCATGTCATCAATTATACAGATCATAATTTTGTGGAAGAAGTTGAAAAAATAGTAGGTAAAAACGGAATAGATGTTGTCTATGATGGTGTGGGAGCAAAAACTTTTGAAGGATCAATAGAATGTTTAAAAATTAGAGGGATGATGGTAGCATTTGGAAATGCTTCTGGGTATGTTCATACTATAGATGTCAAAAAACATATAAATGCAAAAGGTCTTTTTTTTACAAGACCATCAATAATGCACTATACTATTACAAGAGATGAATTAGAAAAATCTGCTGAATTAGTTTTTGATGCAGTTCTATCAGGAAAAATAAAAATTGTGGTTTCTAAAAAATACAAACTAAGTGAAGCTAAACAAGCGCACATAGATTTAGAAAATAGAGTTTTAACTGGACCAGCAGTTATTATTCCTTAAATTGATCATCCATATCTGAAAGATGGAGCCTTAACGCTTTAGTCGAAATTTGTATTTCTCTTATAAAAAAAATAATTGACACCATCATTGATAAACAACAAGATCCAAAAATTATTCTAGCTAAGAAATAGGTTTCTAAATAAAGAGCAAAAACTGTGAGCATATTAAATAAGAAACCAAATGCTGCAAAAAGTATAGTTATCCTCAAATTTTTTACTCTGTCATTTAAATTAATAAGCTGTTGTTTCCACTCTGGTGGTGTATGTTTTTCAAAAACATACTCATCGTGTATTTTTCTAATTAATCCGCTTAATGTATGAAATCTATTGCTATAAACAGCCATTATAAGAGGAATGGCAGGAAACATTAAAGCGGTGACTGTATAATCTATATTCATGCGAATCAATTTGATTATGAATCTACGCTTTGTTATTTACAAGTAAATTATGTCTCAAAAGTTAGAAATTTTTATTGAACTAACAAGGTTAAATAAACCTATTGGTTTCATGCTTTTATTCTGGCCTTGCATTTGGGGTTTGACAATTGCTTATGATTTTTCAAAATCTTTAGACACATATTTATATTATGGTTTATTGTTTTTTTTAGGAGCTGTTTTGATGAGATCGGCTGGTTGTATTATAAATGATATTGCAGATAGAAAAATTGATAAATTAGTTGAAAGAACAAAAAATAGACCAATAGCTTCTGGAAAAATTTCTGTAGTCAGTGCATTACTTTATGCGGGAGTTTTGTGTTTAATTGCTTTTTTTGTTCTTATAAATTTTAATAAATTTACAATTTTGATGGCCCTTCTTTCAATGCCATTGGCTTTTACTTACCCCATTATGAAAAGGTTTACATATTGGCCTCAATTATTTTTAGGAGTAACATTTAATTATGGACTTATATTGGCTTGGATATCAATACAAAATGAACTTTCATTATTACCAATTATTTTTTATTTCGGAGCCATATTTTGGACACTAGGCTACGACACTATATATGGATATCAAGATATTTATGATGATGAAATAATAGGAGTTAAATCTACATCAATTAAATTTAAAAATAACCCAAAAAAATTTATATCATTTTGTTATTTAATATTTTTTATATCTTTGATTATTATTGGATTTCTTATGAAATTTAGAGAATTTTATTACATATCTTTAATATTTACATTTTATAAATTATATTCTCAGTCATTTAGTTTAAAGATCAATAATACTAAAGATTGTTTAATAAAGTTTAGAAGCAATAATTTTTTGGGTCTGGTAGTTTTTCTAAATTTAATATTAGGAAAATTATCTTAAATGACAAATTTCAATATATTAAAAAGATTAGTCAACGACTATACCAGAAAACATTTAAATAAAATAATATTAGCTGTGATATTTTCAATTTTTGTAGCGGCTAGTACATCTGCAACCGCTTGGCTTTTAGATCCAGCGATAGAAAAAATTTTTATAAACAAAGATCAAAAGCTTATTTTAATAATCCCATTGCTTATTATAGTTGCATTTTCAGTTAAAGGTATTTCATTATATCTTGCAAGAATTTTAATGATTAAAACTTCAGAGGAAGTAAAAAAAGATATTCAAATTGACATGTTATCTTCTTTTATAAAATCAGATACCGAAGATATTGAAGAAAAACACTCAGGTAAGTATATCTCTAACTTAAATTTTGATGTTCACCAAATTACAGGAATGTTGAGTAACGCATTTTTAAGTTTATTTAAAGATGGATTAACTTTAATTGGATTAATGACAGTTATGTTTCTGCAAAATTGGAGATTATCTCTTATCGCAATTATTATGTTGCCTATAGCAACTGTGACAGCAAAAAAATTAGGTAAAAGAGTTGGAAAAGTCACTACAGAAGCTCAAGAAAAATCTGGTGACTTAAATAAATATATTGTTGACTTATTTAAAAACCACAAAATTATTAAGATATTTCAAAAAGAAAACTATGAGTTTCAAAGATCAGAAAAATTTGTCGATGAGCTAAAAGAGAAATCAATAAAAATTATGTCAATTTTTATAAGGTCAACACCAATTATGGAAGTTGTGACTGGAATTATGATTGCAATATTAATTTTTTATTCAGGAAAATTGATTATGAATGATCAGTTAAGTATAAACAACTTTTTTTCATTTTTAGCAGCAATGATGCTTGCATATCAACCTGTAAAATCCTTAGCGACTGTAAATGTTTCGATAGGTCAAGGCTTATCTGCTGGAAAAAGGATACTGCCAATCATCGATCAAAAAAATAAAATTTTAGTAAACGATGATGGTAACTCAATTAAAATTAAAGATGCTTCAATTGAATTTAAAAATATTAATTTTAGCTACAAATCAAATATTAAAAATATAGTGTTAAAAAATATCAATATGACAATTACAGGGAAAAAAATGACTGCATTAGTTGGTCATAGCGGGTCTGGGAAATCAACATTGCTAAATTTAATTCCTCGGATTTATGATGCAGACAATGGGGAAATATTGATTGACGGACAAATAATAAAAAAATTAAATCTTAATTCATTGAGAAAAGAAATTTCAATCGTAGATCAAAATACTACGCTTTTCGATGATACTATATTTAATAACATAAAATATGCAAAATTAGATGCAAGTGATGATGAGGTTTATAAAGCTGCAAATATATCAATGTGTACTGAATTTATAAATAAATTAGAGAATAAATTTGAAACAATCATAGGGGAAAACGGTATAAAATTATCTGGGGGAGAAAAGCAAAGACTATCAATTGCTAGGGCGCTTTTAAAAGATAGTAAAATCATCCTACTAGATGAAGCCACATCATCTTTGGATTCTGAAACGGAAGAGAAAATTCAAATGGCAATTGAAGAATTGACAAAAAATAAAACCACTATTGTCATCGCACATAGATTATCTACAATTCTTAATTCAGAAAAAATTTATGTAATTGATAATGGTTCAGTTCTAGCATCAGGAAAACACAAAGATTTATTGGAAAAATCTAAGCTTTATAAAAATTTTTACGACAGACAAATTAAAAATAATTAATGTATATATTATATAATTCAATTGGGTTTTTTTTTTTACTGGTATCACCGTTAATAATTTTATTCAGATTGCTAATTAGCAAAGAAGATCCAAAGAGATTTTTAGAAAAATTTTCAATATTTAAAAAAGAAAATATTAAAGAAACTATATGGTTTCATGGATCTAGTGTGGGGGAAATAATGAGTATCTTGCCAATAATAGAGAGCTATGAAAAAAATAATAAAATTAAAAAAATTTTACTCACTTCTTCTACAATTAGCTCTGCATCGGTAATTAAAAAGAAATCTTTAAAAAAAACTACTCATCTATATTATCCTTTTGACGTAAACTTTATATGTCATAGATTTTTAAAAAAGTGGAAGCCAAAAATTGCAGTATTTGTCGACTCAGAGGTTTGGCCGAACATGTATAAAATTCTCAATTCAAAAAAAATACCAATAATTTTAATTAATGGCAGAATTACAAAAAAAAGTTTTGAAAAATGGTTGTGGTTTCCTTCATTTGCCAAAGAAGTATTTGGTAAAATTACAATTGCTTTACCACAGAATAAAGAAACAAAAAAATATTTGAAAATATTGGGAGTTAAAAAAATAAAATTAATCGGAAATTTGAAATATTTTAAAAATACACAAAAAAAATTAAAATATAAATCAAATGTGAACTTTTCAAAAAGAAAGATATTTTGTGCTGCTAGTACTCATTATAATGAAGAGAGAATTATTGGAAAATTACACTTAAATTTAAGAAAAAACTATAAAAGCTTATTAACTATCTTGATACCAAGACATATTGATAGAACAAATGAGATCATTAAAGAATTAACTAGTTTAAAATTAAAAGTTATTAAAAGATCAAGCAAATTAATGCCTAAAGCTAGTTGTGATATATATCTAGTTGATACTTATGGTGAAATGTCAAAATTTTTAAAATTATCGAATTTAACTTTTATTGGTGGTTCGTTAATACCTCATGGAGGACAGAATCCACTTGAGGCTGTAAGAATGGGAAATTTTGTATTGCATGGAAATAAAATAAATAATTTTATTGAAATATATGATTTATTAAAAAAATTCAAATTAGCAACTAATGTAAATAATTTATATGAAATGGAAAAAGTTTTTAAAAAAAAAATTAATTTTAAACCATCTAAAAATATTTTAAATAAGATAGATAATATAGGCAAAGATATATTCAAAAAAAATATCCAAGAAATTAACAATTACTTATGATAAAAATTAAAAAACCTATTTATTGGGAATCTTTTAATTTTTTTTCATTATTACTTTTTCCACTCAGTCTTATAACAATAATTTATAACTTACTTAAAATTTTCAAGAAAAAAAAAAAATTCAAAATTAAAACAATCTGTGTAGGAAATATATACATTGGAGGGACTGGAAAAACACCATTAGTTTTAAAAATCAATGAGTTATTAAAAAATAAATATAAAACAATATTTATTAAAAAAAAATACCCAGATCAAATTGACGAGCAAAATCTTTTAGCCAAATATGGAAAATTAAAATGTTCAAAATACAGAGAAAATGCTTTAAAAATTTCTGAGAGAAAAAAATACGAACTGTCTATTTTAGATGACGGATTACAAGATAAAAGTATATTTTATGATATTTCAATAGTATGTTTTAATAGCTCAGATCTAATCGGTAATGGACTTGTAATTCCCGCTGGCCCTTTAAGGGAAACAATGTCAAATATTTCTAATTACGATGTAGCATTTTTAAATGGAGAAAACAAAAATAAAAAATTTGAAATATATCTAAAAAAATTGAACCCAGATTTAAAAATTTTTAATGCAAAGTATTATCCAAGAAATTTAAGATCTTTTAAATTAAATAAAAATTTTTTGATGTTTTCTGGAATTGGAAATTCATTAGAATTTGAGAAAACTTTAAAAAAGTACAAATTTAAAATAAAGAAAACTATAAGTTT
>CACCFT010000015.1 GCA_902545405.1 uncultured Pelagibacteraceae bacterium | reverse complement strand
TTAATTAGTAACGCGATTGGAAAAAACTTAACTTGTATATTTGTTAACACTGGTCTGCTTAGAAAAAATGAAGAAAAACAAGTAGTGAATACTTTTAAAAAAAAATTTAAATTAAATCTAATCTATGTAAATGCTGAACAATTATTCATAAGCAAATTAAAAAATGTAACAGATCCAGAAAAAAAGAGAAAAATTATCGGAAAATTATTTATCAAACTTTTTGAAAAATACGCAAAAAAAATAAAGAATGTAAAATTTTTAGCTCAAGGAACTCTATACCCTGATTTAATCGAAAGTAAGTCTGTTACAGGAAGTCAAACTTCAAAAATTAAGTCCCATCATAATGTTGGTGGTCTGCCAAAAAGAATGAAATTAAAATTAGTTGAGCCATTGAAGTATTTATTTAAAGATGAAGTTAGAATGTTAGGTCTAGAATTAAATTTAAGTAAAGAAATTATTTCTAGACATCCTTTTCCTGGTCCTGGTTTAGCCATTAGAATGCCTGGCACAATTACTAAAGAAAAAATAAAAATTTTAAAAGAAGCAGACAATTATTTTATAAGTGCATTAAGAAATCACAATCTTTACCACAAGATATGGCAGGCTTATGCCGCATTACTTCCAGTTAAAACTGTTGGTGTAATGGGAGACAATAGAACCTATGAATATTTATGCTTGCTCAGAGCAATAACATCTGAAGATGGAATGACAGCAGATTATTTTCAATTTAATAAATCATTTATGCAAATGGTATCTAATAAAATAGTCAATAACATTCGAGGTATAAATAGAGTAGTTTATGATGTGACCTCTAAACCACCAAGCACTATTGAACTAGAATAAAAATAAATTATAATTTTACTATGAAATATTTACACACAATGATTAGAATTTCTAATATTGAAGAGTCTTTAAAATTTTTTTGTGATGGACTGGGTTTAAAAGAGACAAAAAGAATGGAAAATGAAAAAGGTAGATACACATTAATTTTTTTAGCTGCACCAAACGACAATAATGCAGAAATTGAACTTACTTATAATTGGGATGGCGATAATTTAGGAGAGGGATCTAGAAATTTTGGTCACTTAGCTTATAGAGTTAAAAATATATACGAAATATGCCAAAGATTAATGGATATGGGTTATACAATAAATAGACCACCCAGAGATGGTCATATGGCATTTGTGAAATCACCAGATAAAATATCAATTGAAATACTTCAAGAAGGAAATCTTCCTCCCAAAGAGCCTTGGTCATCAATGGAAAATACCGGAACTTGGTAATATTAGAAATATTTTATATATTTTTCATTAATATTTAAAATTTCTAAATCGACTAGTCCACCTATTACTAATTGAATAGCAACCAATAATATAAAACCTAAGCCTATATAAGCTATCCACAAATGTTTTTGTATATAATTTGCTAAATAAGTAGCTAAGGCTCCAGTAAGAACTACTGATAATACTAAGCCAAAAATCATAAAACCAAAATTACCTTTGGCTGCACCCACAACGCCAATAACGTTATCAAAACTAATCGTAATATCTGCAAATAATACTTTGTAAATACTTTTGATAAATGAAGGTTCCATAGATTTCTTTTTAGGAGACTTAATTTTTTGAATTTCAAATAAATCTTTTCTTAAGTCATTAACAATCCAAATTAAAAGTAATCCACCAAGAATTTTAATGAAGTAAAACTTAAATAAATATGTTGCAAATATTGCAAATATAACTTTGAAAACTAACGCTCCAACTACCCCCCAAAATATTATCTTTTTTCTATTTTTTGGGACGAAATTAGCTGCAATCAATCCTATTATTATTGCATTATCTGCAGCTAGAATAATATCTATAAATATAATTTGCAGTAAAATGAGTGATTGTTCGATCAAGATGCTTTTATAATAGTAATTATTTATTATTTTTCAATAAAACATCAAAAATTTTTATTGATTTAAGTTTTAATACATAATGAGATATATTTTTTAGAAATATGGAGGATTTATGAAACTTTTCAAAATTTTGCTCTCTGTTTTATTTTCTGTTATTTTATCTGCTAATGCTTTTGCCGCAGAAAAATGGGATATGGCACTAGCATATGGTGCAAGCAACTTCCATTCTGCTAATGCAGCTGAATTTGCTAAAAATGTTTCAGAAAAAAGTGGAGGGAAATTAACAATAGTAACACACCCAGGTGGATCTCTATTTAAAGGTGGAGAGATATTTAGGGCTGTTAGAACTGGACAAGCTCAAATTGGTGAGAGATTTATGTCGGCTCTAGGTAAAGAGGATCCGTTATTAGAGATTGATTCACAACCATTTCTTGCGACATCTTATGATGATGCTATGAAACTGTATCAAGCATCTAAGCCTGCAATAATTAAAGGTCTAGATCAAAAAGGTCTTGTATTTTTATACGCTGTACCATGGCCTGCGCAAGGTCTTTATAGTAAAAAGGAAATTAATAGTGTTGCTGATTTAAAAGGTTTAAAATTTAGAGCATATAATTCTGCAACTATTAGAATGGCCGAGTTGACAGGTATGGCTCCTACAAAAATAGAAGCAGCTGAAATAAGCCAAGCATTCTCAACGGGTGCGGTTGAAAGTATGATTACTTCACCAACTACTGGCAAGAACAGTAAAATTTGGGAAAATGGAGTAAAGTATTTTTATGATATTGCAGCTTGGTTTCCAAAAAATATGATTGTAGCTCACAGAGGTTCTTGGAATAAATTAGATAAAGCTACACAAAAAATGATTATGGAAGAGGCAGCAGTTGCTGAGAAAAAAGGTTGGGCACTTTCAAAAAAAGGAAATGTTGCTGATAAAAAAGCTTTAGCTGATGCTGGAATGAAAGTAGGCAAAGTAAATTCAGCCCTTGAAAGTCATTTCAAAAAAGTTGGTGCTACAATGGCAGAAGAATGGAAGAAAAAAGCTGGCGATAGAGGTGCTAGTGTTCTTGCTGCTTATAATTAAATCATTATAATTAAAAAGGCCGTATTAAACGGCCTTTTTATATGTTTACTAAAGTCAATAAATTTTTAAATAATCTTTATAGTTACTCAGGCTATATAGCTGCATTCTTTCTTATTTTGGTTGCAGTTTTTATTTTAATTGGAATTTCATCAAGAATATTTGGTTTTTATATAAGAGGCCTAGCTGAATATTCTGGATATTGTATGGCTGCCTCATCTTTTTTTGCTTTATCTTATACTTTTGTAGAAGGTGGTCACATTAGAATTACTTTATTTTTAGAAAAAGCTACTGGGATTAAAAAGAGATTTTTGGAATTATGGAGTTTAATAGTTGCAACTATATTTTCTGGTTATCTAGCATTCTATTTTTTGAAAATGCTAAAAATATCTTATGAATTTCAAGAGAGAAGTGAAGGAGCTGACGAAATTTTAATTTGGATACCACAAACTAGTGTTGCTTTAGGATCACTAATATTTTTCATATGTGTATCTCATCAATTAGTTTTGAAAATACAAACAAAAAAATGACTGAAATTTTACTTACTATATTTTTCATAAGTGTTCTCTTGATATTTTTAGGCTCGGGAATTTGGGTTGCTATAAGCATGGTTGGTGTTTCATCAATAGGAATGATGCTGTTCACCACAAGACCAGTTGGTGATGCCATGGCAACAACAATTTGGGGAGCCTCATCCTCATGGACTTTAACTGCACTTCCTTTATTTGTTTGGATGGGTGAAATTTTATTTCGGACGAAGTTATCTGAAAATTTATTTGAAGGATTATCCCCATGGATGCAGAAACTACCAGGTGGCTTAGTACATGTTAATGTAGTTGGATGTGCCTTATTTGCAGCTATTTCAGGATCTTCTGCAGCAACTGTAGCTACAGTAGGAAAAATGTCTATTCCAGAACTAAGAAAAAGAAAATATCCAGAAAGTATTCTACTTGGAAGTTTAGCTGGTTCAGGAACGCTGGGTCTTCTAATTCCACCTTCAATTATTTTAATTATATATGGTGTGACTGTCCAAGAGTCGATAGCAAAACTATTTATTGCAGGAATTGTACCAGGAATAATGATTGCGTTGATCTTTATGACATATGTAATGATTTGGTCGTTAATAAATAAAAAATACATGCCTACTTTTAAACAAGATTTCTCACTTACGGAAAAGGTAAGGAAATCAGGAAAACTGATACCTGTAATATTATTAATAGTTTCAGTTATTGGCTCAATTTATACTGGTATAGCAACTGCAACTGAAGCAGCCTCATTGGGTGTAGTTGGCGCATTAATTTTATCATACTTTCAAAAAAGTTTATCTTTAAAAACATTTAAAGAATCATTGCTGGGTGCCACTAAAACTTCTTGTATGATAGCTTTTATATTAGCAGGAGCTACTTTTTTATCTTTGGCTATGGGCTTTACAGGATTGCCAAGAAATCTAGCTCTATGGATCGAAGGTATGGAACTTTCTCCATATGTTTTAATTTTTGTTTTAATGATTTTTTATATAATTCTTGGAATGTTTCTTGATGGTATATCTGCTGTAGTTTTAACAATGGCTATAATTGAACCAATGATTAGACAAGCAGGCTTTGACATGATTTGGTTTGGTGTCTTTCTAGTTATTGTTGTAGAAATGGCTCAGATCACACCACCGGTTGGCTTTAATCTTTTTGTCCTTCAGGGTATGGCTAACAAGGATATGGGGTATATAGCAAGAAGTGCGTTTCCACTCTTCTTGCTAATGATTTTTGCTGTTATATTAGTTGTGATATTTCCAGAAATCGCTCTTTGGATGCCTGAACAAATGATAAAAAATATAAATTAATATTTTGATTTTTTAGACCCGTCTATCACACCCTTTAGCTGATTATACTCTTCACAATTACATCCCTCTAGAACACTCAATCTTTCTTTTGCTAAATTCATCCTGTTGGTTGCAACATATAATTCACCTAAGTATTCATTAATTCCTATGTGATTTGGCTCAATCGCTAAACCTTGAAGATAATATTTCTCACCATTTTCAAAATCACCAATTTTTCTTGTTGCAAATCCAAGAAAGTTTAAAGTATCTGCTTTATTTGGTTTCATCTTATTTGATTTTACCAAAAATTTAATTGCTCTTTTGTACCTTTTAATTGCTTTATCAGTTTTACCTTTTTTTTCTAATTTTTTTGCCATTTTTATCTGTTGTACAGCTTTATCATATAAAGTTTCTTTTGAGCCCGAGTCACTTGAACCAGCTGCAAAAGATGTTCCTGCTAAAAAAATTAAAAAGAATATTGAAAAAAATATTTTTTTTATCATTATTTAAATTTCCTTAAGTTAGTTAGTGTTTTTAGTTCTAAGCCATTATCTATTAAATTATTTTTTATAGATATAGCTGTAGCTAGTGAACTTTCATTATCTCCATGTATGCACACAGAGTCTATTTCACAAGGTATTTGCTTTCCGCTGTGACAATTAATGGCCTGGTTCTGAACCATACTTAAAACGTGACTTTTTGCTTTATCTGGATCTGTAATAAGTGCATGGGGCTCTTTTCTAGATACCAAGTTTCCATTATCTTCATAATTTCTATCAGCAAAAATTTCACATGCGATCCTCATATCAAATTTCTTTGCAGCCTCTTCCATCTTTGATCCTGTCGGTACCAAATAGATTAAATCTTTGTTAAAATTGCAGATTGATTTTGCAATGATAGTTGCAAGCTCAATATCTTCGCAAGCCATATTATTTAATGCACCATGTGGTTTAATATGTGTAACGATCTCACCATGTTTTTCAGCTATATTTTGTAAAATTTCATACTGATCAATTAATAATTTATTTATTTCATCTGACGGTAATTTTAGTCTTTTACGTCCAAAGTTTTCTGGATCATTAAATGACGGATGCGCACCTATGCTAACACCGTTTTTCTTGCAAATTTTTACAACTTGGTTCATGCTATCTTCATCGCCAGCATGATAACCACAAGCAACATTAGCTGAATTAACAATTTCCAGTAATTTTGGATCATTTTCATCTGAATGATGCTTTGATTTTTCACCTAAATCACAATTGATATTAATTTCCATACTAATAAATCATAAGTATAACATGGTATGATAAAAAATATATTAAATCTTGGTGACGCAGCTTTGTATTGCGACTTTGGAAGTGATGTAAATCAAGAAATTAATTCAAATGTTATCAAATATTTTTACCATATAAAAAAATTAAATTTAAAAGGTATTACAAACTTAACTCCATCTTATAATAAATTAATAATTTCATATGATTTAAATATACATTCTTTTTTATCTTTAAAAAAAAAAATTGAAAATATAGAGATTAAAGAAAACAATAAATTAGAAAAAAACTTAATCGAAATTCCTGTGTGTTGTGATAATAATTTTGCATTAGATATCAAAAGAGTTGAAAATAAACTAAAATTAAAATCAGAAATAATCCTGGAAAAATTTTTTAGCAAAAATTACTTTTGTTATATGACAGGATTTGTGGCTGGCATGCCTTTTCTTGGTGATCTTAACCAGGAAATGAGATTAAAAAGATTAGAAACACCAAGAGTTAAAGTTCCAAAAGGTTCAGTTGGAATAACAGAACAATTTTGCAACATATACACTTTTGAAACACCTGGGGGATGGAATATTTTGGGAAATACACCACAAAATATTTTCGATACATCTAATCAATCAAACCCTAATCTTGTTAATCCAGGTGATACAATAAAATTTTGTAGAATAACTTTAGATCAATATAATGAAATCAAAAGATAGAAACTACTTTAAAATTTTAAGAGCTGGTATCAACACCACATATCAAGACTTAGGAAGAAATAATTTATACCATATTGGTATTCCTTTTAGCGGAGCGATGGATAAAAGAAATTTTCAATTGTTAAACTCACTTTTACAAAATGATTACAATTCACCTGTGATAGAATTTGCTTATCAAGGCCCGCATTTGAAGTATTTTGGAAAAGATATTTATTTTTGTATTTCTGGAAATGTATCATTTAAAATTATAACAAAAGAGGGTGTTATTGATGGTAATTCCTATCAATGTTATTTGTTAAAAAATGATGATGAAATTGATATCCGTTCAACCAACAAGTCTGTTTATGGATATTTTTCGATTAATGGAACTTTTGGTGTTGATTATTATTGGGGAAGCTGTTCAATAAATACACAAGCTCAAATTGGACCAAATAACGGGAATAAATTTTCTAAAGATTTAGAAATTGAAATAATTGATATTAATAATTCTTTTAACAAAAGAAAACTTGATTACTTAGGTAGCACTATTGAAAATATAAGGGTTATTAAAGGCACAAACTATGATTATTTTTCTGAAACTTCACAAAATAAATTCTTTAAAGAAAGTTTTAAAATTACAAAACTTTCAGACAGGATGGGTATGAGATTAGAAGGTCCAAAAATTGAAAATATCTTTGATCCTAATATAAAATCTGAAGGTTTGGTAAAAGGTGTAATTCAAATAACATCTGCTGGAGATCCAATAATTATGTTATCAGATCATGGAACTATTGGTGGATATCCAAAGATTGCAACTGTCATATCTGCTGACTATGATCGACTGGTACAATTAACACCAGGATCTAATATTAAATTTAAAGATGTAAGCTTAGAGGATGCTGAAACATTATATAAACTTTATCAGATGGAGACTAATAATCTTATTTCTCAAATTAAATGAATTTAATTACAAAATTACCAGGGCCGCTTTTGATTTTTTCTGGCGCTTTTAGTTTAAGTTTTGGAGGGTTGATAGTCAAATCTTTCGAAGGTTCCACTCTATGGCAGATTCTATTTTGGAGATCAGTTTTTTTTGTCATTGTAGTTCTGCTCTTTCTTATTATTAGTTATAAGCAAAATTTTATTTCAGCATTTTATAAATCTGGAATCCCTGGTCTTATTGGAGGCATTATACTTGCGTGTGGTTTTAGTGGTTATGTTTTTGCAATGTATAATACTACTGTAGCAAATACTAATTTTATAATTCAAACCCAAACATTATTTTTAGCAATCTTTGGATATATCTTTTTAAAAGAAAAAATAAACTTAATAACATTAACTTCTATAGTTTTAGCAATTTCAGGAATAATTTTGATGGTTGGAAGCTCATTAACAGTTGGACAAATGAGTGGAAATATTGCTGCTTTTATTATGCCAATATCATTTGCAACATTAATTTTAATAGTTAGAAAATTTCCGAGTGTAGATATGGTTCCATTACAATTTATTGCAGGCGTTATTGCTTTGATCATTGGATATTTTATGTCTAAAACGATCTTTATATCTTTAAATGACATTTTTTTGGGATTTTTAGCTGGTTTTTTCCAACTTGGTTTTGGTTTTATTTTTATTACAATCGGTGCAAGATCTACACCCTCAGCCTTAGTTGGAATCATAATGTTATCAGAGGCAGTTTTAGGACCTTTTTGGGCATGGATGTTTATAAATGAAAATCCTCCAACTAGCGTTTTAATTGGTGGTTTAATAGTGATATTTGCAGTTTTAATACAATTTCTTTCACTTATGAAAAAAAAAAGTGCAACAAATTAGAGCTATAAATTTATATTAGTTATGTTATAAGAATTTATACGGGAGAGACTACTTTTGTAGCGCCGAAGGAGCAACCACCCCGGAAACTCTCAGGCAAATGGACCGTACATATTAACTCTGGAAAGAGAATTATTCTCGCCGAAGGAGCAAATCTCTCAGGCAAAAAGACAGAGGGGGCATAAAGAGTTAATATGAGTATAAAAAAAACATCGTTAAATAATCTCCACATCAAGTATGGCGCAAAGCTTGTAGAGTTTGCTGGATATCAAATGCCCATCCAATATAAAGATGGAATTATACAAGAGCATAAATACACACGTTCACACTCTGGTATTTTTGATGTTTCTCATATGGGTCAATTATTTATATCGGGTGGTGATGATCTTACAAATGATCTTGAGAAGATTTTTCCTGCGGATTTGAAAAAATTGAAAACTAATCAAAGTAAGTATTCATTTTTAATGAATAACAAAGGAGGAATTCAGGACGATCTGATAATTACCAAAAGATCTGATGGATTTTTAATTATCTTGAATGCTGCATGCAAGTATAATGATTATGAAGTAATAAAATCTAAACTTGATAATCAATATAAATTAAATCTTGACGAGTCATTGTCATTAATTGCATTACAGGGCCCCGAAGCAAAAAATGTTTTAAATAAAGTTATACCTGGTTGTAATAGTCTAAAATTTATGAACGGAAACAATTATGTCTATAACAATAAAAAAGTATACATAACTAGATCAGGATATACTGGTGAGGATGGATTTGAAATTTCTATAAAACATAGTGATGCTGAAACTTTTGTAGAAAGTTTGATAGAAAATGGATCTAAATTGATTGGTTTAGGAGCAAGAGATACATTAAGAATGGAAGCTGGACTCTGCTTGTATGGAAATGATTTAGACAACGATACAAGTCCTATCGAAGCTAATCTAAAATGGGCAATACCTAAGAGCAGAATTGAGACTGAATTTGTTGGATCAGAAGTTTTGAAAAACCAATTTCAAGGCGGAGTAAAAAAATTGAGAGTTGGCATAAAACCAGAAAGTAAAGTAATTGCCAGAGGAAATACCAAAATTTACAATGATAAAAATCAAGAAATTGGGAAAGTAACAAGTGGCACATTTGGACCAAGCGTTGAACATCCAATAGCAATTGGATATGTCGATAATAGTTATTCAACTGTAAATACAAAAATATTTCTTGAAGTTAGAGGAAAAAAAATTCCTGCAAATATTTGTAATTTACCGTTTTATAAAAAAAATTACGTAAAAGGGGAAATTAATGTCTGAAGTTAAATATTCAAAAGAACATGAGTGGATTAAACTAGATGGTGAAGAAGCTACAATTGGAATAACCAAGCACGCAACAGAAATGCTTGGGGATATAGTATTTGCTGAACTCCCAGAGAAAGGTTCAAATGTTGATAAAGATGGAACTGCTGGAGTGGTTGAGTCAACGAAAGCTGCTAGTGATGTTTACACTCCTGTTAGTGGAGAAGTTATAGATACAAATCAAATGATAGTTGATGATCCATCAAAAATAAATGAGGACCCAGAAGAGTCTGCATGGTTTTTTAAACTTAAAATAAAAGACAAATCTGAAATGGATAGTCTTATGAGTAAAGAAGAATATGAAAAATTTACAAAGGAGACATCAGCATAATGTTACCAAATTCAGAAAAAGATTTTATAAAAAGACACATTGGACCTTCTGAAGAAGACCAATCAAAAATGTTAAAAGAATTAAATTATCAATCAATAGATGATCTAATGAATAACACTGTTCCAGAAAAAATAATGTTTAAAGGTGAGCTTAATATCGGAGAGTCTAATTCAGAATATGAAGCGTTAAGAAAATTAAGAGCAATTTCAAAAAAAAATCATGTTTACTCAAATTTTATTGGAATGGGTTATTATGGAACTTATACGCCATATGTAATTTTAAGAAATATTTTAGAAAATCCAGGTTGGTATACATCATATACACCTTATCAGCCTGAAGTAGCTCAAGGAAGACTTGAGATGTTATTAAACTTTCAACAAATGATTGTTGATTTTACTGGAATGGATATCGCTAATGCTTCTTTATTGGATGAAGGTACAGCAGCAGCAGAAGCCATGGGTCTTAGTCATAGATTAAATAAAAAAGATAGTAATTTAGTTTTTGTGTCTGAGGATTGCCATCCTCAAACAATAAATGTAATTCAAACTAGAGCCGAACCAATGGGTTTAAAAGTTTTAGTTGGAAAAGAAGATGAAGTTTTAGATCAATTAAAAGAGGATTTAGTTTGTGGAATTTTACAATATCCTGGAACTTTAGGAGATATTAAAGATCCTAGTGAAGCAATTAGCAAAATTCATAAAAAAAACGGTAAGGCTGTATTAGCTTGTGATTTATTAGCATTAGCAAAATTAAAAACACCAAGAGAACTTGGTGCTGATATAGCTGTTGGGAGCTCTCAGCGATTTGGAATACCAATGGGGTATGGAGGTCCACATGCAGCATTTTTTGCAACTAAAGACGAGTATAAAAGATCGATGCCTGGTAGAATTGTTGGTGTGTCGGTTGATAGACATGGTAACAAGGCATACAGATTATCTTTACAAACTAGAGAGCAACACATCAGAAGAGATAAGGCGACAAGTAATATTTGTACTGCCCAAGCTTTGTTAGCAATTGTTTCAGCAGCATATGCTATTTATCATGGTCCAGATGGAATTAAAAATATTTCTGAAAGAGTTTCTCAATTAGCAAAAAGTTTTGCTGATAAAATAAAACAGTCAGGTTATGAAATTTATTCTGATTATTTTTTTGATACTGTTACAATTATTACCAAAGAAAAGACTGATCAAATTTATAAAAATGCTCTAAATCAGAAAGTTAATATACGAAAAGTAAATTCTGAAATGCTAGCTGTCTCTTTCGATGAAAGAAAAAACGTTTATAGAGTAAATCAATTATTAAAAATTTTTAATGCTGCAGAATCAATTAAAAAAGAGGATCCTTCAGTTAAATTACCTAATTTACCAAAAAATTTATTAAGAACTTCAAAATATTTAGAGCATCCAATTTTTAACTTATATCATTCTGAAACTGAGATGCTTAGATATCTTAAAAAGCTAGAGGATAAGGATATAGCATTGAATAGAACTATGATAGCACTTGGTTCCTGCACAATGAAGTTAAATGCTGCTGCTGAAATGATCCCGATTTCTTGGAAAGAATTTGCAGAACCTCATCCTTTTGTTCCTGTTGAACAAATGGAAGGTTTTAGAGATTTGTTTACTGATTTAAAAAATTGGTTGAGATCTATAACAGGTTTTTCTGGTGTCTCTCTACAACCTAATGCAGGCGCTCAAGGGGAATATGCAGGTCTAATGGTTATAAGAAAGTACCACCTAGATAGAGATGAAGCTCATCGTAATATATGTTTAATCCCAAGTTCGGCACATGGTACAAATCCAGCAAGCGCACAAATGGTTGGAATGAAAGTGGTTGTTGTTAATTGTGATAAAGAGGGAAATGTAGATTTCGATGATTTAAAGAAAAAAGTAGAGCAACATTCAGAAAATCTCGCAGCTTTAATGGTAACTTACCCATCTACCCATGGAGTATTTGAGGAAAAAATAACTGATATTTGTGAGTTAGTTCATAAACATGGTGGACAGGTATATATGGATGGAGCAAATTTAAATGCCCTTGTCGGAGTTGCAAAGCCTGGAAATTTTGGTCCAGATGTTTGTCATATTAATCTGCATAAAACATTTTGTATTCCACACGGTGGTGGCGGACCTGGAATGGGACCTATAGCTTGTAAAAAACATTTACAAGTTTATCTGCCTAATCATCCAGTAATAAAAGATTGCGGACCAACAAGTGGAATTGGAGCAGTATCAGCAGCTCCTTGGGGTAGTTCAAGTATTCTATCAATCTCTTGGATGTATATTAAAATGATGGGATCAGAAGGATTAAAGCTTGCTACTCAAGTTGCAATTTTAAACGCAAATTATATTGCTCATAGACTTAAAGATCACTTTCCTATTTTGTACAAAGGTGCAAATGGCAATGTTGCACACGAGTGCATAATTGATATTAGAAATATTAAATCTGAAACAGGGGTAACTGAAGAAGATATTGCAAAAAGAATGATAGATTTTGGATTTCACGCACCAACTATGTCATGGCCTGTAGCTGGCACTATGATGATAGAGCCAACTGAAAGCGAAGGTTTATCAGAAATAGACAGATTTTGTGACACTTTAATTAAGATTAAACAAGAAATTGAAAAAATTAAATCAGGTGAATTTGATAAAATTGATAATCCAATTAAAAACGCTCCTCACACTGATACTGAATTATCATCAGATGTATGGGAACATAAATATTCAAGACAAGAAGCAGCATATCCTGCAAGTTTTTTAAAACAAAACAAATTTTGGCCTCCAGTTGCTCGGGTAGACAATGTTTATGGAGATAAAAATATATTCTGCACATGTCCAAGTATGGATGAGTTTAAAGAAGACGCAGCATAGCCTTAATGCGAATTGCAGTAATCGGATCAGGAATCTCTGGTTTATCAGCAGCACAAAAGCTTTCCAAAAAACATCATGTTGATTTATTCGAAAGCGAAGATCATTTTGGTGGTCATTCATATACTTTAGATACTTTAATCAATGGTAAAAAAGTTCCTGTAGATATTGGCTTTATTGTTTTTAATCATGAAACTTATCCAAATCTCATAAATTTTTTTAACGAATTAAAAATTGAAATTGAAAAAAGCGATATGTCATTTTCTGTTTCTGTAAAAGATACAAATTATGAATATTGCGGTAGAGGTTTAAATGGAATTTTTGCAAATAAAGCTAATCTTTTTAATTTAAAATTTTTAAAAATGTTTTTTGATATTATAAATTTCTACAAAAAGTGTGATCAAATTAAAAGTTTAAATGAAGAGATTACTCTTGGTGAATTTCTTGAAAAAAATAAATGGTCAAAAAATTTTATTAATTTTCATCTAATCCCAATGGTTTCTGCTATCTGGTCAATGCCCCCAGTAGAAGCAAATCAAATGCCAATTAAATTTTTTTTAAAATTTTTTCAAAATCATGGACTTTTTAAATTAAAAAATAGACCACAATGGTACACAGTCACCAACAGAAGTAGAACTTATGTAGAGAAAGTATTAACTCAAATAAGTGGAGAATATTTTAAAAATTATAAGATTAGTTCGATAAAAAGAAATAAAATTGGTGTTCAAGTATATTACGGTGCTAGTAACGAATTTTTTGACTATGATAAAGTTGTCATCGCTACTCATGCAGACGATGCATTGAAAATTTTGAGTGAGCCGACTGAGGATGAAAAAAAAATACTTTCAAATTTTAAATATAAATCCAATCTAGCAGTAATACATACTGACGATGTATGTATGCCAAACAATAAAAAAGTTTGGTCTTCATGGAATTCCTCAGTTGATAAATCAGATATTAGTAAGACATCATTAACTTATTGGTTGAACTTATTACAAAATCTGAAGACAGAAAAAAATATTTTCTTAACCTTAAATCCTTTTTTTGAAATAGATCAAAAAAAAATCCTACAAAAAGTTACTTTTACCCATCCTTATTTTGATCAAGATGCTTTGAATAATCAAAAATTATTAAAAGAAATACAAAATAAAAGAAATGTATTGTTTTGTGGAAGTTATTTTGGTTACGGTTTTCATGAAGATGGAATAAAATCATCCATTAATATGATTGAAAACCTAAATGATTAAAAATTCCAATATTTACGAAGGTAAAGTAATTCATAAAAGATTTAAGCCAAAATATCACTTTTTTAAATACAACGTTTTCTCACTCTTTTTAGATCTTGATGAAATTAATTTGATACAAAAAAAAATTAAAATTTTTTCTAACAATAATTTTAATATTTTAAGTTTTTATGACAAAGATCACGGACCTAGAGATGGTAGTGATTTAAAAGCCTGGGTAATAGAAAATTTAAAATCAAACAACATTCAATTTGAAAACATAAAGGTAAAATTGCTTTGTTATCCTAGAATATTTGGTTACGTATTTAATCCATTAAGTATTTTTTTCGTTTATGATAATCATTCAAAAATTATAGCTATATTGTATGAAGTTAAAAATACATTTGGTGAGCAACATACTTATATATTTAAAGTCAACGACGAAAAAATAATTACAAATAGCTGCGAGAAGAAGTTTTTCGTTTCACCATTTATTGAAATGAAAAGTAAATACAATTTTAGAATCCTCAAACCTGAAAAAATGTTATCCGTAATAATTGATCAAAGTGATAAGGAAGGAAAATTGTTATATGCTTCACAAGATGGGGTTGCAAAAGAAATTAACAATAAAAATATGCTTATATCTTATATTTCTCACCCTTTAATGACCTTTAAAGTTATTGCCGCAATTCATTTTGAAGCATTAAAATTATGGTTAAAGGGAGTTAAGTTAGTTAAAAAAAACATAAAAATAAAAAATAATATTACGTTTGAAAAAAAATGAATTTTAATCTTTTGTCAGATAAAATCGTATTTAATTCTTTAAAACTAATAAAGCATGGATTTCTTGAAATTCAAAATCATGACAACAAAATATATAAGTTTGGTAATGAGAGTGAACAATTAAGAGCAAAGATTAAAATTAACAAACCTGGTTTAACACTTCAAATAATAAAATCGGGAAGTGTAGGACTTGCAGAAGCATACATGCGAAATGAATTTGAAACAGATAATCTAACTAATCTAATAGAAATAACAGCTAAAAATATAAAAATTGTCTATAAATTTTCAGGTATTTTTGATTTATCAATGATTAATAAATTAAAGAGTATTTTCATAAAAAATAATAAGAGTAGAAGTAAGAAAAATATTTCAAAACATTATGATTTAGGAAATGATTTCTTTTCATTATGGTTGGATCCTTCACTTACTTATTCAAGTGCAATTTTTGAAAAACAAAAAGACGATTTATTTTCTGCTCAACTAAATAAATATAAAAAGCTTACAGAATTAATAAAGCCAAATGTAGGAAATAAAATTTTAGAAATTGGCTGTGGTTGGGGTGGCTTCGCTGAATATGTGGGTAAAAATTACGATGTAAAATTAGATTGTATAACAATTTCTAAAGAGCAATTTGAATTTTCAAAAAAAAGAATATTTCAAAAAGGATTGAATGAAAAAGTGAATATATTTTTGAAAGATTATAGAGATGTAAAAGACAAATATGACTCTATCGCATCTATAGAAATGATAGAAGCGGTTGGGCAAAATTATTTAGTCAATTATTTTAAAAGTATTAAAAAAAATCTATCTGAGAATGGAAGGGCCGCTATACAAGCGATAACAATCGATGATAGTTTATTTGACAGATATAAAACCAAAGAAGACTTTATACAAAAATACATATTTCCTGGAGGTTTTTTGCCATCAAAAAGAAAATTATATGATTTATCTAGTAGCAACGGTTTAGAAATTAAAAAATACGAGTCATATGGCTCTCACTATTCCAATACTTTAAAAATATGGAGAGATGAATTCCTAAAAAAATGGGAAGAGATTTCAAAACATGGATTTGATAATAAATTTAAACGTATGTGGCATTTTTATTTGTCATATTGTGAAGCTGGGTTTAAATCAAAGAATATAGATTTAATTCAATTTTCCATGCAAAATAAAATTTAATATGATTAACAAAAAATTTTTTAAAGTATTTTTATTGATAATTTTCACAGGATTAATTACAAGCTGTATAAATAATCAATCTATGAAACCAGAAGATTTTAAAGATCAAAAACCAAGACTAATAATTGAAGAATATTTAAGCGGAAACGTCAAAGCTTGGGGTATACTACAAAATAGATCAGGTAAAGTTACAAGACAATTTTCAGCAGACCTAGACGGTAAGTGGGATGGCAAACAACTTATATTAGACGAAAAATTTATTTGGAATGATGGTGAAATACAAAATAGGCAATGGGTAATAGATAAAATTGATGAACATAATTACGAGGGAACTGCAGGCGATGTAGTTGGTAAGGCTAGGGGGTATTCATATGGCCCAGCATTTAAATTTGAGTACGTTTTGTTAGTTCCTGTGAAAGGAAAAAATATCAAAATTACTTTTGATGATTGGATATTTATGCAAGACGAAAGAGTAGCTATCAACAGAGCTAAGATGACAAAATTTGGAATTAAAGTTGCAGAGTTGACTGTGATGTTTGTTAAAGATTAATTTTATTTTTTTTGTAATTTAGTTAATTTCCGTATTAAATAAAAATATAATCGATCAGGTATTATTTTTAAAAATTTAAGGATCAAAGTTAATTCTTTTGGGTAGTGTATTTCAAAATTAGAACCATTAATAAGCCCATCATAAATTTTGTCTGCCGAGAATTCTGGAGTTTTTAGAAAAGGCATCTTAAAATCATTCTTATCAGTCATTGGTGTTTTGATAAAACCTGGAGAAACTAAACAAACCCTCACGCCATATCTTCCAAAATCAAAATGTAAACTTTCAGCAAGATTACTTAAAGCAGCTTTGGATGGTCCATAGCCACTTGAGTTAGGTAAGCCTTTGTATCCTGCAATCGAAGATACAATGGTAATAATACCTTTTCCTCTTTCTCGAAAATGAGTTTCAACTGCTTTTATACAATTTAATGTTCCAAAAAAATTTACTTTAAATACATTTTCAATTTGCTCTACATCAATTTCTTTTTCTTTTTTTGGATCCCAAGTTCCCGTAGAAAAAAAACAAATTTCGATGTCACCAAGTTCCTTTTTTATATTTTCAAAAACAGACTTACACTTTTCCTTATCATTTACATCAAGCGGAAAAGATTTAATATTTTGATGCTTATCTTCGATTTCTTTTAATAAATTTTCTCTTCTTGCAGAAATAGCAACTGTCCATCCATTATTAGCAAATTTTAACGCAAGTGCTTTGCCAATTCCTGTACTTCCGCCGGTGATCCAAATTACTTTTTTATTCATATTTAACTGCTGTATAGTACTTAAATGCTAAAAAATAAAATTTTATCTTTTATTCTCTTTGCAATTACAACGTTTTCAGCTTCATTTATTGGAGGTTTGGTTACTATAAATTTTAAAGAACCTTGGTATTCAAATTTATCTAAACCTCAATACAATCCACCAGATTGGATATTTGGGCCAGTATGGACATTACTTTATTTATTTATGACAATAGCCATATGGAATGCGTGG
>CACCFT010000014.1:0-17500 GCA_902545405.1 uncultured Pelagibacteraceae bacterium | reverse complement strand
GCGTATCTTCGAATTAAACCACATGCTCCACTACTTGTGCGGGTCCCCGTCAATTCATTTGAGTTTTAACCTTGCGGTCGTACTCCCCAGGCGGTGTGTTTAATGCTTTCGCTGCGACACTGAAAATAAATTTCCAACGTCTAACACACATCGTTTACGGCATGGACTACGAGGGTATCTAATCCTCTTCGCTACCCATGCTTTCGTTCCTCAGTGTCAGTAATGATCCAGAAAGCTGCCTTCGCAATTGGTATTCTTTCTAATATCTACGAATTTCACCTCTACACTAGAAATTCTGCTTTCCTCTATCATACTCTAGCTAAAAAGTTTTGATGGCAGTTCCAGAGTTAAGCTCTGGGATTTCACCACCAACTTTTTTAACCACCTACGAACTCTTTAAGCCCAGTAATTCCGAACTACGCTAGGTCCCTTCGTATTACCGCGGCTGCTGGCACGAAGTTAGCCGGACCTTCTTATTCGGGTACAGTCATTTTCTTCCCCGACGAAAGAGCTTTACAACCCAAGGGCCTTCTTCACTCACGCGGCATCGCTGCATCAGAGTTTCCTCCATTGTGCAATATTCCCTACTGCTGCCTCCCGTAGGAGTTTGGGCCGTGTCTCAGTCCCAATGTGGCTGATCATCCTCTCAGATCAGCTATTGATCAAAGTCTTGGTAGGCCATTACCCCACCAACAAACTAATCAAATGCAGGCTCATCCTTCGGCGCATAAAGCTTTCTCCGTAAAGACTTATGAGGTATTAGCACAAGTTTCCTCGTGTTATTCCTCACCAAAGGGAAGATACCTACATGTTACTCACCCGTCTGCCACTAAGTATTACTACTTCGTTCGACTTGCATGTATAAGGCGTGCCGCCAGCGTACGTTCTGAGCCATGATCAAACTCTCAAGTTTAAAAACGGCGCACACTAGCTTCTACATAAATACTAAGAATAATATTTATGTAATGTTGAAGTGTGTACGACAAATTTTGGTAACCTTAACCGTCCACACTTCTCTTCTTAAAATATTAACGAATTAAATAGCTAATTGGGTTATTACCCAATAATTAACATTTTTTAAATGTTGAGTGAGCCGCTTATAAATAATAATATTAAGAAATCAAGATATTAGATAAATAAAAAATGCTAAAAAATGCCACAAAAATCAAGGTTTTTAGACGAATTATATGAAAATTTTTAAATTAAACGCTTATAAAGAGTATTCTATATTTATTTGGTTAATATTAATTACTCTAGCAGGTGTTTTCGTTTCAACTATTTACTCAAGTAATAAAGAAAAAGAATATGAAAAAATCAAATCAACTTTGGATAACATTTATCTTAAAAAAACTTTAAAAGAAATTTCACAAAATTTAGATCCTAGGTATGAGACAGTATACTATATTTCAAAATCGGGTGACACCATCCAAAGCATAATAGATAATTTAAAAATAAATAATCAAGAAAAAAAATTGTTAATTAAAACCATAAAGAAAGACGACTCTTTCAGAATTTTAAAAATCAACCAAAAATTTAAATTTAAATTTGACAATATATCTGATCAAAAGGTAGTAGAGTTTACTATAGAAACTGATAAAAAAAATGAGATTCAATTCACAAAAAATATTAGTAAAAATAGATTTGATACAAAAAAAATCAAAAAAGATTTCAAAAAAAATTTGGTATATAAAGAAACTATCATAACTAATAGTTTGTACAATAGTGCAATAGATTTAGGTATAAAACCAAACATCATCATTGAATTTGCGAGATTATATGGCTTCCAAGTGGACTTTCAAAGGGATGTATGGAAAAATGATAGTTTTCAAATTATTTATGAGGAATTTGTTAATAAAGATGGTGTAGTTGTAGATACAGGCGAAATTATTTTTGCTAATCTAAGTTTGCAAAATACAGATTTTCAACTTTATAAGTATGAATTTGAAAACAATAAGACTGATTATTTTGATGAAAATGGAAAAAGTGTAAAAAAAACTTTAATGAAAACCCCAATTAATGGGGCAAGATTATCTTCATCATTTGGTAAAAGAAAACACCCTATTTTAGGTTATACAAAAATGCACACCGGAACTGACTTTGCAGCACCAACTGGTACACCTATAATGGCATCAGGTGACGGAAAAGTTACAAAAGCTGGATGGTGTGGAGGTGGCGGTAATTGCGTAAAGATTAAACATAATAATACCTATCAAACAGTTTATGCACATATGTCAAAATTTGGAAGAGGGATAAAAAAAGGATCAAGAGTAAAACAAGGTCAAATCATTGGCTACGTTGGATCAACGGGGTTATCAACCGGTCCACATTTACATTATGAGGTAATAGAAAATGGAAGAAAAATTAATTCACAAAAACTTAAACTTCCATCTGGAAAGATACTTAAAGGAAAAGAAAGAAAAGAATTTGAAGTTGAGAAAATTAAAATAGACGTTTTAAAATCAAATTTAATCGCAAAGTTAAACTAATCTAATTTATTAATTGTATCAGGATTATTATCTACAATTTTATTGGAACTTAAATCTTCTACATCTTTTTTAAAATTTTGCTCAATCACATTATTAGGTTCTTTTTGTACTTTATTAATTTCTTGGATACTCAAAATTCTAGAAAAATGATCTGCGTGTTGAAGATAGTTTTCTGAAAGTATTTTATCTCCTGAAGATAATGCCTCTCGAGCCAAATTGTTATATTTGTCAATCAATTTTGCAGCATTTTGATTATTTCGTCCTGGATTTCTGTGTTTAAAATCTGTATTAGGACTAAAATCGTTTTGAACTTTATGTACATTTACAGGTCTTCTTCTATAACTTCTATCGCTGTTATTCTTAAATCTATTTTTTCTATTATTTCGGTAGTTATTCATTAAAATATTCTAGTAGAAATGATTACTCTTGGGTGTGACTGAAAATCTTTGCAAACTTCATTTATGTAAAATTTATTTGCCTTCAATAGTACTGTAACTGGTGTCAATTGGTTTTCTCCTATTTCAAATATTAGTTTACCGTTGCGCTTTAATAATAATTTGCTTTTAATAATAATTTTTTCTATAGCACTTAATCCGTTTATACCAGCATCTAAAGCCAAAAATGGTTCATATAATCTAACATCAGAATTTAATTTTTTTAAATCAAATTTTTTAATGTAAGGTGGGTTAGATACAATCAAATCATATTTATTATGATTTAATTTGTCAATATCGATATTAACAAATTTAATTTTATTTTCTAAGTGATGCATTTTTGCATTATATTTTGCTACGTTTATCGCCTTTTTACTTATATCTATAGCAGAGCCATAAAAATTAGGCCTTTCTTTTACTATTGATAAAATTATACAACCAGATCCTGTTCCAATATCTAAAATCCGTTTTGCAGTATTAAAATTAGTCAATTTTAAGACTTCATTTACAATTATCTCAGTTTCTGGCCTTGGAATAAGAACTTCTTTATTAACCATATATTTTGATCTCCAAAATTCTTTTTCATTTAAAATGTAGGCTATTGGCTCATTTTTTGTGCGCCTTGAAACTAATTCTCTAAATTTAATAAAATTTTCTTTTTCAATTTTATAATCTAAATTAATCAATATTTTTTCTCTTGAGGAGTTCAATACTTTAGATAAGAGTAATTCTGAATCTATTTTATAGCTTTCAATATTGTTTAATTTTAAAACTTTATTTGCATAATTCAATGCATCTAGATTATTCACTAGTTTATTTTAGTAAGTTCGTCTTGTTGTGCTTGTAAACTCAAACTTTCAATGATTTCATCAAATATTTCACCCTCCATAAATTCCTCTAACTTATGAAGTGTTAAATTAATTCTGTGGTCTGTTACTCTTCCTTGAGGAAAGTTGTAAGTTCTAATCCGTTCAGATCTATCTCCAGATCCAATCTTACTTTTTCTGTCTTTAGATCTTTCTTGATCAATTTTTTGCCTCTCGAAATCATAAATTCTAGACCTTAAAATTTTTAATCCTTTTTCTTTATTTCTTATTTGTGATTTTTCATCTTGTTGGCTTACAACAATACCTGATGGGATATGGGTAATTCTCACTGCAGAATCTGTAGTATTTACACTTTGTCCGCCCGGTCCACTACTTCTAAATACATCTATTCTTAAATCTTTTTCATCTAATTTAATATCTAAGTCTTCTGCTTCAGGTAAAACTGCTACTGTGGCAGCAGAAGTATGAACTCTCCCTTGAGTTTCTGTCTCAGGGACTCTTTGAACTCTATGGACTCCGCTTTCAAATTTCAATGATGAATAAATATTTTTTCCTTTTATTAAAGCTATTACCTCTTTAAGACCACCTGCATCGCTTTTAGATATGGATATAATTTCTACGAACCAATTTTTTTTTTGGCATATTTTTTCGTACATTTTGTATAAGTCTGAAGCAAAAAGACTAGCCTCAAGGCCTCCAGTACCTGCTCTGATTTCAATAATTGCATTTTTACTGTCCGCAATATCTTTTGGAAGTAAGAATAATTTGATTTTTTTTTCATTAATTTGAAAATTATTTTTTAAGTTTTCAAGTTCATTAGTTGCGAATTCTTTCATCTCTATATCGGAGTTTTCGTCATTTATTATATTATTTAAATCATTAGAGTCCTTTTGATAACTTAAATATTCCTTTGCTTGTTTTACTATTTCACTCAAATCTGAATACTCTTTTGAAAATTCGGCATATTTTTTTTTTTCAATTTCACCTGAAGATAATTGCTTCTCAAGTTTATTATGTCTATCTATTAAATTTTGAACTTTTTCTTTTGGGAGCATTTATTAATTAATTATAAGTTTGAAGCTTTTTCTTCAACTAAAGTGACAATCTTATTTATCATATCCTTAGTTACAACCTTTTCTTTTTCTAAGCCATTTAGATATAACATATGATTATCTTTTCCACCGCCTGTAATACCAATTTCAGTTTGTTTGGCCTCTCCTGGTCCATTAACAACACAGCCAATAATTGACAATGTTATGGGCTTTTTAATGTGTGATAACCTTTTTTCTAATTCTTTTACAGTATCAATTACTTGAAAAGCTTGCCTAGCACAAGAAGGGCATGAAATTATCTTCACTCCTCTATTTCTCAAATTTAAGGATTTCAAAATTTCATTTCCAACTTTAATTTCTTCAACAGGATCATCTGAAAGTGATACTCTAACAGTGTCTCCTATTCCGTCTAGCAACAAACTGCCAAACCCAATAGAAGTTTTAATACTACCAGGAAGATAACTTCCTGCCTCTGTGATGCCAAGGTGAAGCGGATAATCTGTTTTTTCAGATAATAACTTATACGCAGCTATAGACAAAAAAACATCAGAAGATTTAACACTAATTTTAAAATTAAAAAAATTCATATCTTCAATTATTTTTATATTTCTTAACGCACTATCAACTAAGGCTTCTGGACAGGGTTCTCTATACTTATCAAGAATGTCTTTCTCGAGTGATCCAGCGTTAACGCCTATTCTAATAGAACAATTGTTATTTTTTGCTGCAGAAATAATTTCTGCGATCCTCTTTCGATCTCCAATGTTTCCTGGGTTTATACGCAGACAATGAGCACCATTCTCTGCTGCCTCAATTGCTCTTTTATAATGAAAATGAATATCTGCCACTATTGGAACATCCACATGCTTAATTATAGTTTTCAAAGATTCTGTTGAATTTCTATCAGGGCAAGAAACTCTTACAATATCTGCTCCAGCTTCTGCAACTTTATTTATTTGTTCTATTGTAGATTTATGATCAGTAGTTAATGTATTGGTCATTGTCTGAACTGTAATTGGATTATCTCCTCCAACTTTTACTTTCCCAACACTAATTTCTCTAGTTTTTTTTCTATGTATATTTCTGAAAGGTCTAATTTCTGAGATCATTTTTCTAAATTAAATTCTTTATGAAGGGACTTAATTGCTTTTATAGCATTTGCTCTTTTTATTAAAACAGATATTTTTATTTCTGAAGTTGAAATAACTTGTATATTAATATTTTTATTAGCAAGTGCTTGAAACATTCTAAATGTAACGCCTGGTGTAGTTACCATACCGACACCTATTATTGATACTTTTGATACATTTTTATCAAAAATCATTTTTTTAAAAATTATATTTTTATTATTTTTAATAATTTTTTTGGTTTTAGTTAAATCATAAGATTTTATAGTAAAAGTAAGGTCAGTTTCATTACCATCTGAAGATATATTTTGAACGACCATATCTACGTTAATTGAATTTTGTGAAAGTGGTTTGAATATGGAGGCTGCTATACCTGGTCTATCTTTTACTCCTAATAATGTTACTTTTGCATCGTTATCGGTTGAAGAAATTCCTGTGATAATTTTATTATTAATAATATTTTTTCTTTTTGTAATTAATGTGCCTGGTTTGTCTATAAATGATGATTTTACCTCAATATTTATCCTGTTTAATCTTGCATCTTGTATCGAATCTGGCTGCATCACTTTTGATCCTAATGAGGCCATTTCTAACATTTCCTCATAAGATATATTTTTAATTTTTTTTGCAGAATTCAGTTTATTTGGATCAGTTGTATATACTCCCTCAACATCTGTATAAATAACACATCGATCAGCTTTGAAAAACTTTGCAACCATAATTGCACTTGAATCAGATCCACCCCTGCCAATAGTTGTGATATTAAAATTTTTATCCACACCCTGAAATCCAGCGATAATAGGAATTCCTCCAGATTTTAAAAATTTTAAAATTTTAGTTTTATTTATGTATTTAATTCTTGAATATTTGTGTTTACCCTCTGTTATAATTGGTATTTGCCAAGCCATCCAAGATCTAGAATTTAAACCATTTGCTGTTAGATGACCTGCTAACAACGAACAGGAAATCTGCTCACCAGCAGAAACTAGAGTATCATATTCATTATCAGGAAAATTTTCACTGATTTTTTTTGACATATTGATCAAATTATTGGTATTGCCACTCATTGCAGATGACAAAACTATTACCCTATATTTTTTTGAGTAAGATTTAATTATTTTTGATACTTTTTTAATTCTTTTGATTGACCCAACTGAAGTACCGCCAAATTTTAATACAATAATTTTCATTGGTAGTTTTATTTACAAGCTTTATAATATTGATAAAATACATCTTATTTATAATGTCAATAAAGAATGAGTAATAATACTATAAACAAAGAAGAAGTAGAAAAATTTAGCAAAATAGCTGAAGAATGGTGGAATCCTAATGGAAAATTTAAACCACTTCACAAATTTAATCCAATTAGAATAGAGTACATAAAAAGCAATATTATTAAAGATTTTAACATTTCATCAACTCACAAACCATTAAAAGGAATAAGTATTCTTGATATTGGATGTGGTGGAGGTTTATTATCTGAGCCTTTAGCAAGACTTGGAGCAGAAGTTGTGGGCATCGATGCGTCTAAAAAAAATATTGATATTGCAAAACATCATTTAAAAAAAAGCAATTTAAAAATTGAATATCATGATAAGTCTCCAGAGAATTTTAATTATGAAAAAAAATTTGATGTAATTCTTAATATGGAAATAGTTGAACATGTCGAAAATATACCTAAGTTTATAAATCAAAGTACAAAATTTTTAAAAAACAATGGTTTAATGTTCATTGCCACCTTAAACCAAACATTAAAATCTTATGTGTTTGCAATAATAGGAGCTGAATATATTTTAAGATGGCTTCCAATCGGAACACATGATTGGAATAAATTTGTAAAACCTAAAAATCTAGAAAATATCTGCAATAAAAATTCACTTGTATTAAAAAGTATTGATGGAGTTAAATTTAATCCACTTTTAAATAAGTGGAAAATTTCAAATGATAAATCCGTAAATTATATAACGAAGTACAAAAAGACTTAATTTTCCTTATCTTCAATCCACGGAATGGTTGAAGTCTCTATACCCTCTTCTTTTAGTTCCTTAACGTCTTCAATTGATGCTTTGCCAAAAATATTTTTTTTGATCTTTTTTTTGCTGTAATGAATAGATCTAGCCTCGTAAGCAAAATTTTCTCCAACATATTCAAAGTTTTCTTTTACAAATTTTTGATACTCTTTTAATTTTTTTTTAACATTTTTATAATTTTTGTAAGCTTTATCTTGTTTGAAGGTAGAATTAGCCAAATTCGGCTTCATCAATGACTTTTCAATCTTTTGAGAATTACACTGCTGACAATTGAGAAGCTTTAGTTTTTTTAATTTATCAAATTCTTTTGAGCTAGCAAACCAGCTTTCAAACTCAAAACTGCAACTTTTACAATTTAATAAATATCTAATCATTTTGATGACTTAATTATATTTTATAAGATTTCAATACCTAAGATCTGTAATCAGAATTAATTTCAATATATTCCTTAGATAAATCCATAGTGTACGCTGTAAATTTTTTACTTCCAATTGATAGATCAATTGTTATCTCTATATTTTCATTTTTCATGTAATCACTTAGGATATTTTCGTTATAATTTTTATCTAATTTTCCATTTTTAAGGATCATATTAGATCCCATTAATATAGATAATTTTTCTTGTTTAACAGTCGCACCACTTTTTCCAATCGCCATCGCGATTCTTCCCCAATTAGGATCTTCTCCAAAGATTGCTGTTTTAACTAATGGTGAGTTTGCTATTGAGAAACATATATTTTTTGCATCTTTCTCATTTTTGCTATTAATACATTTAATGGTAACAAATTTTGTTGCTCCCTCTCCATCACTTGCAACTCTTTTTGCTAAGTTTAGCATCACCTGATGAACACTATTAATGAATTGTTTTAATTTTGGATCTTTAAAACTTTTTATCTCTTTATTGTTTGCTTTACCTGTTGAAAATATTGAAACCATATCATTTGTACTAGTATCTCCATCACATGTTATAGCATTAAAAGTAGTCTTAATATTTAGATTAAGTATCTGTTTCAAAATTGATGAAGAAATATTGGCATCAGTAAAAATAAATCCTAAGGTTGTTGCCATGTTTGGAAAGATCATTCCTGAACCTTTTGCAACACCATATATTTTTACATTGGAACCACCTATTTTACATTCTGCCATAGATAATTTTGGTTTAGTATCTGTTGTCATGATTCCAAGAGCTGCTTTAATCCAAATTAGTTTATTTTGATTGTATTTTATTTTGTCAACTAAGTGTTTAATGTTATTTAAAATTACTTTTTCAGGAAATTTTTCACCAATAGTTCCTGTGCAAGCAAATAGTATTTGGTTTGGTTTAATTTCTTTTGGTTTTTCTTCATCTTCAATTTGCTTTGATGCTAATAATTTTGATAAATTTAAGGATATTTTTTTAAGAGAATTATAGCCATCATTCCCCGTCAAAGCATTTGCATTTCTTGTATTAATTAAAATACCAAAGATTTTTTTTTCTTTTATTTTTTTATTCCATTTTATATTTTCAGAGACTAAACTAGATTGTGTATATGCATTTGCATAATTTGCACCCTCTCTAAAATAAAATAAAACTAAGTCATCTCTTTTTTTATCATAAAGACCGCAGCTAATTGTAGAGATAGATACTCCATCAATATGTTCTAGATCTTGAAAATATCCTATTTTAGAGTCCTTGTATTTCTTATCAAAAAAGTTGTTTATACCAAAATCCATGCTATTTAATTTTTTAAATAAATAACTATATAATTTATTATTATTAAAACATCAAAAATATGCTTAATCCCTTAAACATTATCAGTAAATTTATAAAAAGTGGTAATCAAAAAGAATTAGACAGAATTCAAAAGATTGTAAAAGAGATTAATCTTAAAGAAAGTAGCGTTAGTAAATTTGAAGATAAAAAATTTCCTGAAAGAACAAATGAATTTATCTCTAGATTAAAAGAAGGAGAAAAATTAAACAATATATTGCCAGAGGCATTTGCCTTAGTAAGAGAAGCTTCGAAAAGGATTAATAACGAGAGACATTTTGATGTTCAGTTAATTGGTGGTATTGCATTACATGAAAACAAGATTGCTGAAATGAAAACGGGTGAGGGCAAAACACTTACTATTGTTCTTGCAGCATACCTTAACGCATTAGAAAAAAAAGGTGTTCATATAGTTACTGTAAATGATTACTTGGCAAAAAGAGATAGTATAAATATGGGTAAAATATACAGTTTTTTAGGTTTAAGTTGTGGATATATAAACTCAGATCAATCAGATGAAGAACGTAAAGAGAATTATAACAAAGATATTACTTATGCGACAAACAGCGAGCTAGGTTTTGATTTTTTAAGAGACAACATGAAATATTCAAAAAATGAAATGGTCTTAAGGAAACATAATTTTGCAATAGTTGATGAGATTGACTCTTGCTTAATTGATGAGGCGAGAACTCCTTTAGTTATTTCTGGAGCAGCAGAAGATAAAACTATGCAATATATTGCTGTAGATAAATTAATTAAAAATTTAAAAAAAACAGACTTTGACTTAGATGAAAAAGAAAAAAATATACTCTTAACAAATGAAGGAATAGATAATGTTGAGAAAATATTTTCTGATGCTGGTATTTTAAAAAATAATAATTTTTATGATCCAGAAAATTTACATTTGGTTCATCATGTAAACCAAGCACTTAGAGCAAATTATTTATTTGAGAATGGAAGAGATTATATAGTTAAAGATAACGAAATAATTATAATTGATGAACAAACAGGTAGGCAATTGCCTGGTAGAAGATTTGGTGATGGACTTCATCAAAGTTTGGAGGCTAAAGAAAAAATAGAAGTTAAAGCTGAAAATCAAACACTGGCGTCTATAACCTATCAAAATTTTTTTAAGTTGTATGATAAATTAGCAGGTTGCACAGGAACAGCACAAACAGAATCTGCAGAATTTTTTGAAATTTATAACTTGCCTGTTTTACAGATACCTACTAACAAAGATATGATAAGAAATGATCTTAATGACCAAATATTTAGAACAAGTTTAGAAAAAGATAACGCAATCATACTAAAAATAAAAGAATGTAATAAAATTGGACAACCACTGTTGGTTTTCACATCTAGCATAAATAAATCCGAGCATTACTCGAATTTGTTAAAAAAAGAAAATATTAGTCATATTGTTTTAAATGCTAAGAATCATGAGAAAGAAGCAGAAATTATTGCAAACGCAGGCAAAACAAACTCTGTAATTATCACAACAAGTATATCGGGAAGAGGTGTTGACATTAAGTTAGGTGGACAAGATCAATCTGAAAAAGAGGATGTAAAAAAAAGGGGGGGTTTATTTGTTATTGGAACAGAAAGAATGGAAAGTAGAAGAGTTGATAATCAAGCAAGAGGACGATCAGGAAGACAGGGAGATGAAGGCAGTTCAATATTTTTTGTCAGTTTAGAAGATGACTTGATGAGATTGTTTGGCTCAGAAACTATGAATTCAATGCTAGAAAAGCTTGGTCTTAAAGATGGTGAAAGCATTGACCATCCTTGGATAAATAAAGCAATCGAAAGAGCACAACAAAAAGTTGAAGCAAGAAACTTTGACATAAGAAAAACGCTTATTAAATTTGATAATGTTCTTAATGACCAAAGACATGTAATTTTTGAACAACGAAAAAATGTAATAGATGGTAAAGAACAAGAAAATTATTCAGATATTTTTCTAGAAGAAGTTCTAGAAAATTTAAAAAGGCAAAAAATTCTACACGAAAAATCTCCTAACTCTAAGGAATTTCCAAACACAATAAAACAGATTCTAGGTAAATCAATTGAAAATGATGAATTAAATAATATTTTAAATTCAGATCTGAAAGTAATGGAAAAAACGATAAAAGATAAATTCACAAAAAATAGAGAGGAAAGAAACAATTTATTAGGTATTGAACAAGGGAATGAAATTGAAAAAAGAGTATTAGTACAAATCATAGATCAGAATTGGAAATCACATATTCAATACCTGGAACAATTAAGACAAGTAATTGGTTTAAGATCTTATGGACAGAGAGATCCTTTGGTGGAATACAAAAAAGAAGCTTTTGTATTATTTGAAAATTTGCTGGGAAAATTAAAAACTGATCTTGTAACAATGCTTTTAAATTTAAAAATAATAGAAAAAAAAGAAGATGATGATTCTAAAAATAAAATTAAGGAAAATTTAACATCTATTGCAAAAAGTAAGGTTGGGAGGAACCAACAATGTCCATGTGGATCGGGGAAAAAATATAAATACTGTTGCGGCGCTTTATAAGTCAAAAAATAACTGATATTAAAATCACAAATAAAAATATTGTCGAGATAGTAATAGACAATTTTTTATTTAATTTTATTTTTGAAATAAAATTTTGAATAAAATTATATTTGATAGTAAGTTTATCTTGGTTTATAGCATTAGTGCTAAACCCTTTATTCCTTCCAATATCTAAAAACTTATTCTTTCTTTGATTTAAAATTTCGTCGTCATTTAATGTGAGAAACTTGCTTAGGTTTCTATCAATAGCATTACGTACATTATCTAAAATAAGATCTTTATCTCGATGAGCACCTCCCAAAGGTTCAGGTATTATTTCATCGATAATTTCTAGTTTTAAAAGATCTTTTGCTGAAAGCTTCATTGCTTTCGCAGCCTCTAAGGTTTTTGTTGGATCTCGCCAAAGTATAGTTGCACATCCCTCTGGAGAAATTACCGAGTATATTGCATTCTCTAACATCAATACTTTACTAGAGGAAGCTAGTGCAATCGCTCCACCGGAGCCACCTTCACCTATTATTATAGATAAAGTAGGAACAGTCAGTTGCATAGAACATTCAATAGACTTTGCTATTGCTTCTGCTTGTCCTCTCTCTTCAGCACCAACACCTGGATAAGCACCTGGAGTATCAACAAAATTAATAATTGGTATTTTAAATTTATTAGCTAAATTCATTAACCTTATGGTTTTCCTGTAACCTTCTGGTCTCATCATCCCAAAATTTCTCTCAATTCTTGTGTCTAAATTTTCACCTTTTTCCTGTCCAATTACTAAAACTGACTTAGAATTAAACTTGCCAAAACCACAAATTACCGATTTATCTTCTCCATAAAATCTATCTCCTGAAAGTGAAATAAATTCATCAAATAAATTATCTATAAAAAATTTTGATTTAGGTCTATCCTCATGTCTTGCAACCAATGTCGTTTGCCATGCATCAAGATTTGAATATACGTCTTTAAGTTTTTTATCTATTTCATTTTGCAAATCAGTTATTTTACTTGTATCAACTTCCGAGAGACCGTCTTGATTATAAGGATCTTTTAATTTATCTAGTTCTATTTCTAAGTTTTTGATATCAGTCTCAAAATTTAAATAATTTTTCATTAACTTATTATATATAATTTTTGGGCGATAAAATGATCAAATTATAAAAATTATATTTTTTTCAGAAGAAAAATAACATTTTTTCAAATAAATTAATGACATAATTTATTGATTGTCATATACAACGATTTCTAAATTTATAAAAATTATGAGTAATTCATTTATTAAAATTAATACTTTATCTGTTTCTAAAGATTTAGCTGATTTTGTGAAAAATGAACTTCTTCCAGGATTAGACATTAACGAAAAAGATTTCTGGGATGGATTTGACAAAAGTATTAATGAACTTGCCCCAATCAATAAAAAGTTATTGGAAATTCGTGAAACTCTTCAATCTGAAATTGATTTATGGTTAAAAAAAAATAGAAATGGAGAATTTAATCATCAAGAGTATAAAAATTTTTTAAAAGAGATTGGATATTTAAAAGAAGAGGGAAACGATTTTAAAATAGATACCAAAAAGCTTGATAGTGAAATTTCAAGCATTGCAGGTCCTCAACTTGTTGTTCCAATAATGAACTCTAGGTATACATTAAATGCTGCTAATGCAAGATGGGTAAGTCTTTATGATAGTTTATATGGAACAGATTTAATTGAGTCTGAGGATGCTGGTAGTCAAAAGTATGATCCCCTTAGAGGACAAGAAGTAATTAAATATGCCCGTAATTTTCTAAATGATCACTTCTCAATCAATGGAATTCATTGGAGAGATATAAATGGTTTTAAAATATATGGAAGTAACTTAAAAATATTAAAAGATAATAAAGAGTTTGAGTTAGTAGATAAAAATAAATTTATTGGATACAGAGGAGAACCTAATAATCCAACTACAATAATTTTAGAAAACAATAATTTAAAAATTGAAATAATCATTAATCCCAAAGCTTTTAGTGCTGTTCAAGATGCTGCAGGAATAAGTGACATAATTATAGAGTCTGCAATATCTACAATATGTGACAACGAAGATAGTGTTGCTGCAGTAGACTCAGAAGACAAAATTTTATGTTACAGAAATTGGTTAGGTTTGATGAAAGGAACTCTAAAATCTGTCTTCGAAAAAGATGGAAAAACTTTAGAAAGAAAACTTAATCCAGATAGAAGTTATATTTCAAAAGATAATAAAAAAGAGAAGTTACATGGTAGAAGCTTACTTTTAATTAGAAATGTTGGTCATCTTATGACCAATTCAGCAATTATTCTAGAAGATGGTTCTGAAATCCCAGAAGGTATCATGGATGCATTTATTACAACTGCTGCAGCAATTCATGATTTAAAAAGAAAAGGCAACTCAAGAAAAGGTTCTATATATATTGTAAAACCAAAAATGCATGGACCTGAAGAAACTGCTTTTACAGATAAAATATTTACTAGAGTTGAGGAAGTCTTAAAACTTGAAAAAAATACTATTAAATGTGGTATTATGGACGAAGAAAGAAGAACATCTGTAAATTTAAAAGAATGTATTAGAACATTAAAGAGTAGAGTTTTTTTTATTAATACTGGCTTTTTGGATAGAACTGGAGATGAAATGCACACCTCGATGGAAGCAGGTCCAATGATAAAAAAAGGTGACATGAAAAAATCAAAGTGGATAGCTGCATATGAAGATAACAATGTTAATGTTGGTTTAAGATGTGGATTTTCAGGTGTTGCACAAATAGGCAAAGGTATGTGGGCTATGCCAGATAAAATGAAAGATATGATAGATCAAAAAATATCACATCTTGAAGCTGGTGCAAATTGCGCATGGGTTCCATCTCCTACTGCAGCCTCTTTGCATGCAATGCATTATCACAAGTTAAATATTTTTGAAAAACATAAAAAATTAAATAATAATAAAATAAATTACATTGATGAATTGTTGTCCATTCCGATAGCAGACAGACCTAATTGGAGTAAAGAGGAGATAAATAACGAATTATGTAACTCAGCTCAGACTATTTTAGGATATGTAGTAAGATGGGTAGATCAAGGAATAGGATGCTCTAAAGTTCCAGATATAAATAATGTTGGGTTGATGGAGGATAGAGCAACACTAAGAATATCTTCACAACATATTGCTAATTGGCTACATCATGGTATTTGCTCAAATAGACAAGTTTTGGAGATTCTAAAAAAAATGGCAAAGATAGTTGATAAACAAAATGAAAGAGATCCAGAATATCAAAAAATGTCTCCAAATTTCGACAAGTCTATCTCTTTCAAGGCAGCATGTGAATTAATTTTCCATGGTAAGTCGCAACCATCAGGCTATACTGAACCTCTATTGCATTTAAATAGATTGATTAAAAAAAGCTAAACCTAAACTTATAAATCTCTTCGATTTTTAAAAGCAGATATAAGTGTTCCGTCATCTGAGGTTTCTATTTCTCCACCAACCGGCAAACCTTGAGCTAATTTTGAAATTTTTACATTTGTATTTTTTAAACTGTCCTGAATATAAAAAGCAGTAGTTTGTCCTTCAACGGTAGCGCTGGTTGCTAAAATTACTTCATTAATATTGTCATTTTTAATTCTTTCTATCAGAGAATTAATAAGCAAATTTTCTCTATTATTGCTGTTTTCGCTATCAGAAATTGTGCCACCTAAAATATGATAATAACCTTGAAAAATAGATGAACTTTCTATTGCCCATTGATCTGAAATGTTCTCGACAACACAAATTTTATCGTATTTTTTATTTACAAATACGCAGTTATTATATTCACAATGAATTGTATTTGGTTTTAATGTTCCACATATTTTACAACGTTCAATATTTTTTATTACCTGGCTCAGATTGTTAGCTAAAGGTTTTAATATTTCCTTTCGATTATTTATCATTTTTAAAATTATTCTTTTTGCAGACTTTGGTCCAAGACCTGGAAGTTTTGATATTAGTTTAATTAAATTTTCTATCTCAGGCAAATTTTGCATTTAATTATAAGGGCCACTTAAATCCAGGAACTCCTAATCCACCCGTTGCTTTAGATATTTCTTCTGAAGTTTTTGATTTTAATTTATTTTTGGCATCATTATGTGCAGCAATAATTAAATCTTGAATTATCTCTTTATCTTCTTCTAGCACTCTGTCACTTAATAAAATTTTAGTCATTTCTCCTTCACCATTTAAAAAGATAGTAATTGAATCGCCTCCTGAAACACCATTAACTTCTATTTTTTTTAAATTTTCTTGGCTTTCCCTCATTTTTTTTTCTAATTCTTTTGCTTTTTCTAAAATCTTTGTAAAATCAGTCATTTTTCTCTTCAATATCAATTAATTCAACATCTTCGAAGTCCTGATGTAATTTTAAGTAATCTTCTGTTTTTTTAAATTCTTTGATTTTGTCTTGCTTAATTTGCTCCTTAGAAATTTTTCTAGTCACTTCACCTTTTTTTTTTGAAAATGAAATAATCCACCTCCTGTTGGTCCAATTAAATAATTTTTCAGACAAATCTTTTACAAAATCTTTTCCTAATTTTTCATTAAATGATATTTCTATAATATTATTTGAAAATGACACTAAATTAACGTAGTTTTCCAATTCATACTTAAGTTTCATTTCTTTTTTTTCTAAACAAATTTTAATTATATCTTCTAAGCTTTGTGGATTAATCATGCTCTCATTATTTTTTTTCTCAGGCTTTTCGTCAGTTTGTTTAATATTTTTGATTTGACTAATAAGATCATTCTTCTTCATAAAATTCTCTTCATTATTAACTATTTTTTTTGTTCGCTTATGACCTTTATCAGTATTTTTTAATAAAAATTTATTTTTTATGTAAATCAGTTGAATTAAAAACATCTCTAGTGATAAATTTGGATTAGAGACAATATGAATCTCCTTTATTGTTTTTAGAGTAAACTCCCAAAATAATAATATTTCGTTTGGTTCTATTTTTTTTGCCAAAGAGACAATTCTTTTATAATCATTGTCATTTAACGAAAAGTTTGTACCCTCAACTTTTATTAAAGATATATTTTTTAAAAAATAAAGGATTTCTAAAAATTCATTAAGAAATATATTTGGTTCTACTCCGGAGTTATATATTTTTTTATAATGATCTATTACATCTTTTTCATTTGCATTAAAAATAAATTCCAGTAGGTCTAGATATGAGCTTTTATCGACATATCCAAATATTTTCTGAACGGTATCAA
>CACCFT010000013.1 GCA_902545405.1 uncultured Pelagibacteraceae bacterium | reverse complement strand
ACAATCTGGGCTTATGATATGAGCAGATTTTTTTATGGAGCATTATTTATGTTGGGAGCAGGATACGCTCTTTCAAAAGGTGTTCATATAAGAGCAGATTTTTTATATAGAAATTTTAAAGTTAAAACTCAAGGCAGAATAGATTTTTGGCTTTACTTATTATTTTATTTTCCAGGATTAATAGTCTTTTTGTATATGACAACAGGCTTTGTCCAAGAAAGTATAATGAGAAACGAAAGAGGGATGGATACAACATGGATGCCATATATGTGGCCGATAAAGTCTTGTCTATGGATTGGAATTGTTTTCCTTTTAATACAAGGTGTTTCAGAACTTTTTAAAAGTTATTACGCAGCCGTCAAAGGTAAATGGCCAGGTAGTTAATGCTTTCACATTTAATAGACCCAGCAATTTTAGGTTTCATACTTATTGGTGTGATGTTGTTTGCAATATTTATAGGATTTCCAATTTCATTTACTCTTATTTTTTTAGGATTTGTCTTTGGATACTTAGGTTTTGGAAAATTGGTTTTCTATTTAATGACACTTCAATTTTCGATGGTAATGACCGAACAAACCCTCGCCGCCGTCCCCTTATTTGTATTTATGGGAATAATGATGGAACAAGCAGGTTTAATGGAGAGATTATTCTCAGCTTTCCAAATGATGTTGGCAAGAGTTAGAGGCTCTTTATATTACGCAGTTTTATTTGTTTCAGTAATATTCGCAGCTGCAACTGGAATAGTTGGTGCATCAGTTACAATTCTTGGAATTATGGCTGCAAAATCAATGAATAGATCAAACTATGATGTAAAATTAGCTGCTGGTACAATCACTGCTGGAGGTACCTTGGGTATATTAATTCCTCCAAGTATTATGCTTGTAGTTATGGGTCCAATTATGGAAATTCCTGTGACTGATTTATTTGCAGCAGCAATAGTTCCAGGAATATTGTTGGCATGTTTATATGCAGCATACACTACATTCAGATGTATGATGAACCCAAAATTAGGTCCACCCATACCAGAAGAATTAAGAACAACAGATTTAAAAAAATTATGGCTAGAATTTTTCTTAGGGTTAGTGCCTCCAGCAGCATTAGTATTTGCTGCATTAGGTAGTATTTTATTTGGATTTGCTACCCCAACTGAAGCTGCAGGATGTGGTGCAGGTGGTGCATTATTACTTTCATTAGCTTATAGAAAATTAACATTAAAAAATTACAGGATGCTTTAGTTAAAACTTTAGAAATTTCTGCATTAATTATGGTTTTAGTTGCTGCTTCAAATTTTTTTGGAGCGGTATTTGCAAGATTAGGAACTCCGATGGTTTTAACAGATTTTCTTTTATCACTTGAGATGAATAAATATTTAATTTTAGGAATAATCATGATTATGATTTTTCTTTTAGGATGGCCATTAGAGTGGGTACCAATTGTTATGATAGTTGTTCCTATTATTTTACCATTAGTTGAAGCACTAGGATTTAATTTAACTTGGTTTGCAATTCTTGTTGCTGTTAATTTGCAAACCGCCTGGCTTTCACCCCCCGTAGCGTTATCCGCTTATTTCTTAAAAGGTGTAGTTCCAAGTTGGGATTTAAAAGATATTTATCTTGGAATGATGCAGTTCATGGTTTTGCAGATAATTGGATTAATTATAATCATAGCGTATCCAAAAATAGTACTGTGGTTGCCAACTCTCTTATATGGACAGCAGTAAATAATTGATTAATATCATTTAAGTGAATCAAAGCGAAAAATTTCAACTTAGAAATTGGGAACTAGTTTCAATAAATCCTAATAATAGAGACTGGAGTTGGAAAAATTATTTTAACTTTTGGGCTATAAATATTCAAACTATAGTTGGGTTCTCTTTAATATCAGCTTTATATTTATTCTATGATTTGAATTTTTTTGTTGTCCTAATAGGATCATTACTAGCAGGATTATTAGTATTCTTTTTTGCTAACATCATTGGAAAAATTTCTCAAAGTAGCGGATTAAGTTTTCCAACAATTCTCAGACTTTCAATGGGTTTTACTGGTGCCAGATATGTAGGGATGATCAGAGGATTAGTTGGTTTATTCATGTTTGGTGTCCAAACATTTTTTATATCAAAGTCACTAGGTTATATTGCAAGAATCATAATATTTAAAATTGATAGTCAACTCTTACAAAATGAAATATTTTTATTATTCTTTTTTGGCTTGAATTTAATCGATTGGGTTTGTTTATTTTTAACTTTAATATTTCAATACATCCTTTTTACAAAAGGACAGAATTTTCTAAAATCATTTATTAATTTTTCAGGTCTTTCAATATATTTAGGACTTTCTGTGCTACTAATTGTTATTTTATCTGAATATTACAATGAACTACTAAATGGAATAAAACTAAGCTTAGTCTTTAGCAATTTCGCAATTCAGTCAAATATCGCTCCGATAATATCAATCACAGGAACTCTATTTGCTTATTTTGCTATAGTGCTTCTCACTTTTGGAGACTTTTCTAGATACTCAATGAATTATAAAGAGATGACTAAAGGAAACTTAAGTATAATTTTAAATTTAATATTCTTTTCTTTTTTTTCAGTATTAATCACATTAGGTTCAGATATTATTCTTACTAGCAAAGGTTTAAATGCTTCAAGTCTACTTACAAATCCAAATGATATAGTTGGCAAATTTAATAATAATTTTCTAACTTTCTTTTGTTTGATATTTATTATTATCTCTTCGTTATCAACTAATTTGATAGCAAATTATATTCCTTCGCAAAATACATTGATAAATTTTTTCCCGAACTCTTTAACGTTAAAAAAAACAGGAATTGTAATATCAATTATTGGATTAATTATTTCAACATTTTGGCTTTCAATTTTTAGTAAAGCTAATGTTTTGATATTTGTTGAAGCTGTAGCAACAACTTTTGGACCAATTTTCGGAGTATTGGTTGCAGACTATTATCAATTTAAAAAGCAACAAATTAATCACAAAGAGCTTTTTTATCCTAAAGAACATACAGAATATATTTACAGTAACGGTTGGAACTTCAAAGCACTGTATGCTCTTTTAATTGGATCAATATTTTCTTTATCATCTTTGCTTAATGAAAACTTAATACAATATCAATCTTTTGGATGGATTATTGGAGCATTCGCATCTTATTTAGTATATTATTTATTGAATAATAAATAATAATGAAAGCGCTTGTCTACACTGGTGTTGAGGAGATGGAATTTAGGGAGGAAAAAGAACCTTCTGAAAAACCTGGAGAAAGTATTCTTAAAGTTCATGCATCAGGCATCTGTGGTTCAGATATGCATGCTTACCACGGAAAAGATGAGAGAAGAATTCCACCATTAATTTTAGGTCATGAAGTTAGTGGTCAAATAATTAACGGTAAACTTAAAGATCAAATTTCAGTTCTTAATCCATTAATAACTTGCAGAAATTGTGAATATTGCAAGAGTGGAAGAGAACATTTATGTCCAGATAGAGTTCTTCTAGGAATGAATAGACCTTACGAAAGACAAGGTGCATTTGCAGAACTTATAACAGTTCCAGATCATAATATTTTTAAAGTTCCTGAAAAACTTGATGTAAAAGAGGCTGCAGTTGCAGAACCTACCGCTGTTTCATATCATGCAGTATTATTAGCTGTAGATGCATCAAAAAAACCTTTAAATGAATGTAGAACGCTTGTTCAGGGTGGTGGAGCAATTGGCCTTTTGTGTGCATTAATTTTATCCAAGATCAAAGGAAATACTAATCTAACAATTTCTGATCCTAATCAAAAAAGATTAAATGAATGCTCTAAATATGTAGATGCAAAAACAGTGTCACCAGGTCATAAGGATATTAAAGAGAGCAGTTTTGATTTAGTTTTTGATACTGTTGGACTTGAAGTTTCAAGACAACAGGCAATCAGTGTAGTAAAACCAGGTGGAATCATAGTTCATATCGGACTAACGCAGCCTGCAGGATCTTTTAATTTTAGGAAAGCAACTCTTCAAGAAGTTACATTTATTGGAACTTATTGTTACACAAACAAAGAATTTGGAGAAACTATTGATATTTTAACTAATAACAAGCTAGGCAAGATAGAGTGGATTGAGTACAGAAATCTTAAAGATGGTTGGGGGGCCTTTAAAGAAATACATGATGGAACCTGTTCCGCTCCTAAGATAGTACTTCTGCCTTAAATTCTTGGTTTTTTAAGAGGTATTAATACCTTTTTTTCTCCAAATTTTTCAGAATTTTTTGAAATAACAGGTGCAGTTATAATTATAGACCAATAAATCATCAATCCAAATAGAACTGTTAGTTTCATACCATTTATATAGAGAACGATAATGATTTAAGCATGTTTAAATAATGTCAAAATTTTGAATTTGAAAATTATTTTATCTTTTATATAGAGAGGGCATGTTTAGATTTTTATTTAAATTAATTTTAGTTACAGCGTTGTTTCAAACAACTTTGTATGCAGAGGATGTAAAAGTATTTGAGTTTACAGACAAAGAACTATCAGAATTGACAGTTAGAAAAGTAAGAGGGGCAGATAATAAAACTGAATATTCCGTTGGCTCTAATGAGAATGGCAATTACTTTAAAGCTATTGCTGATAATGCTGCTTCTGGCCTAGGCAAGGAGATTAAAATTGATCTAAATAAAACCCCTTTTATAAATATTACTTGGAAAATTGAAAAAGATATACCTAATATAGATGAAAAAAGTAAGAAAGGTCATGATTTTGCAGCAAGAGTATTTGTTATCAAGAAAACTGGAGCTACGGCTTTATCAAATAGAGCAATAAATTATGTTTTTTCAAGCAATCAAGATGTTGGTAGCAATTCACCAAGCCCATACACTAAAAAATCTATAGACAATGTCCTTGCTACTACCAAAACAAATTTAAATGAATGGGTAACTGTCAAAGCAAACGTTAAAGAAGATTTCAAAAAATTCCATAATTTAGATGTTAATGAGCTAGATGGTATAGCGATCATGTCAGATACAGATAATTCAAAGAAAAAATCAATTACTTACTATCAAAATATCTATTTTTCTTCTCAATAAATTTTATTAATATCAATTGATGAAAGTATTTAAGTATAATTTAAAAGTATACTATGAGGATACTGATTTTGGTGGAATAGTTTACCACGCAAATTATTTAAAGTACTTTGAAAGAGCAAGATCTGAGCTTATTTATTCCTTGGGATATTCGAATAAAAAGTTATTAGATAAACATAATGTTTTAATAGCGGTAAAAACTTGTAATGTAGATTTCAAAAAACCAGCAAAATTTGAGGATAAAATTACTGTTTTTACAAAAATTAAGTCTAATACTTTAACTACAATTACAATGTCACAAATAATTAAAAGAAAATCAGATATTTTATGCGATGCAGAGATTAAATTGGTATCTCTAAATAAGTTGGGAAAACCAGTGAAACTTCCAAAAGTATTTATTAATAAATTAAACTAGTTCTTTTACCTTTTTAAATAGTTTAGTCATTTGTTTTTCATTTATTCGTCCGGTATTTACATTTCTTGGACTCGGATGATAACACCCCATCAACAATACATTGTTAGGTAATTTAAAATATGTTCCATGACCAAATTTTACTCTTTCAGTGTAATTAAAATTTTCTCTATAAAATTTTACACAAGTATCAAAGGCAATTTTCCCTAAAGCCACAATTATTTTAAGATTTTTAAGTATTTCAAATTCAGATTTGAAGTAACCAAAGCAATTTTTTAACTCATCATTTAAAGGTTTATCTCCTGGAGGAACACACTTAAGGGCAGGAGTTATAAAAGTATTTTTAATTTTCAATCCATCATTTACATGATCTGAATTACTTTGATTGGCAATTTTTACATTGTGTAAACATTTATATAAAAAGTCCGATGATTTATCGCCTGTAAATACTCTGCCTGTTCTTGTTCCACCATGAGCAGCTGGTGCTAGACCAACAATCATTATTTTTCCATTTATATCTCCAAAACCTGTAACTGGTTTTCCCCAATAAGTTTGGTCCATATATTGTTTTCTTTTTTCCGTAGATATTTTTTTTCTAAACCTCACAAGTCTAGGGCATTTATTACATTTAATTATTGTTTTTTTTAATTTTTCAAATTTAACGGTCATTAAGTTTAGAGAAGCTTCTTTTTGTGTGTCCATGGACCTTTTTTTGTTTTAGGTAAAAACTTTCTAAGGTCAAAAAGGACTTTTTCAGACAATTTTCTGTAGGTGGTTAGTTTTCCTCCATATATATTCAATAAAGGTAATTTTTTTATAATTTTTAAATCAAAAACATAATCTCTTGTGACTTTTGAAGCTGTATTAAAATCTTCAATTAGAGGTCTTATCCCTGAATAAGTATCTACAATGTCCTTTGTTCTGATTTGTTTTTTTAAGTAATTATTTACTGAACGAATTAAATATGTAATTTCTTTTTTTGATATTCCTTTATTTTCTGGTGATTTAACCTCAACTTCTGTAGTTCCAATTAAAGAAAACTTCCCTTTATAAGGTATCACAAATATTATTCTTTTATCAGTATTTTGAAATGTGAATGCAACATTTTCTTTGTACAATTTTTTTGTAATAATATGACTTCCTTTAACTAATCTTATTTTTTTCTTAGATTTAATTTTTATATTTTTATTTAAGGTTTCGTTTATCCATGGTCCAGATGCATTAATTAAAATTTTTGATTTTACTTTTTCACCTTTTTCAAGACTAATAATCCATTCATTGCCAATAATTTCAGCTTTTTTAACTTTGTTATATTCTAGTATTTTAGCTTTATTTCTTTTTGCATCTTTAGCATTTAGTTTCGTTAATTTTTTATCGTCAATTTGTATGTCAAAATATTGAAAACCAGTTTTGTATTTTTGCTTAAGAATATTTGAAAATTTTTTTGTAAGATCAAACGTTTTTGATTTTGGTATATTGCTTTTGCCACCTAAATTATCATACAAAAATAAACCAATTTTAATTAACCAGGCTGGTCGAATTTTATCTGCATAAGGAATTATAAAAGGAATCGGTTTGGAAATATGTCTGGCAATTTTATAAACTATTTCTCTTTCTTTCAGAGATTCTCTAACTAGTTTGAATTCATAATTTTCTAAATAACGAAGACCACCATGTACTAATTTTGTCGACCAAGATGAGGTTGCTCCTCCAATCTCACCTTTGTCAGCTAAACAAACTGATAAACCTCTACCTGCAGCATCTCTTGCAATACCTGCACCGTTTATACCGCCACCTATTATGAATAAATCAAATTTTTTAGACATTTAAATTATGATTTGTTTTAAAATATACAACCTCTCTTAGAAATTTAAAATTTTTAAATGCAATTATTTACAATTTCATAATATCTTAACATTAATAAAGTATTAATAAAAAATTAAATAAACTTAACAGAAGGATAGATATGAAAAAAATACTTAGTGTTTTAACAATTCTATTTACTTTCTCTTTTACATCACACAGTTATTCAAAAACAGAAATTCATTGGTGGTACGGAAACAGTGGTTTTCTTGGTGATGTAATTATTGAAATTGCAAATAGATTTAACGCTTCACAAGATCAATATACGGTCATTCCTACAGGAAAAGGAAGTTATGAAGATAACATGGCGGCAACTATTGCTGCATTTAGAGCAGGCGACCAACCACACTATTCACAGGTTTATGATGCTGGTGCTGCAATCATGGTAGCTCAAGTAAAAAATGGTGTTGTTATCGGTTTTGAAGAAATGGCTAAGAAATATGGCATTGATGTAGATGCTGACAACTATATTCCAGGCATTAAAAATTTCTATGCCGACTCTGATGGAAAAATGATTGGTGTACCTTTCAATAGTTCAACTTGTTTGATGTATGCAAACATGGACATTTTGAAAGAGGTTGGAATTGAATCTGTGCCAAAAACTTATGAAGAATTTGAGGCCATGGCTCCAAAAATCAAAGCTGCTGGATACATTCCTTTAGTTCAAAGTCATAGTCCATGGATTTGGACTGAAAATTTCTTTTCTAGACATAATTTATTAATGTTAGATGGAAATAATGGTTACGATGCTGTTCCTACAAAAACTTTATTCGCTGAAACTGATGCATTTGTCTATCATTGGAAGAAAGTTAAAGAATGGTATGATAAAGGTTTATATGGCTATAAAGGAAGAGCGTGGGGAGACAATCAAGCACCATTTATAGCAGGTGAAGCTGCATTTTGGTTTGGTTCTGCTGCATCATTTGGTGGAATGAAAGGTGTTGTTCCAAACTTTACAGTTAATCATATTCCTTACTGGGATTCAGTAACCAAAGGAAAAGAGTATCCAACTTTTATAGGTGGTGCTGCTAACTGGATCTTAAATGGTCATACTGAGGAAGAGTACAAAGGACTTGCTAAATTTATAGAATTTATGGGTTCTCCAGAAATGGATCTGTATTATCACAATATGACTGGTTACTCTGCAGTGACTAAAGGTGGTATAGAGTTAGCTGAAACTATAAATTTCTATAGAGCTTCTCCATATCATAAAGCAGTTGGTGAACAATTAAGCTTAGAAGGTTCAACTATTCCTGGTGGATATAGAGCTGGTAACTGGCCCCAAATTCGTGAAGTAATTTACGAAAATATTGAGCCAATGTTAAACGGCAAAATATCAATCGAAAAAGGATTGCAGAATATGGACAAAGGTGCAGCTAAATTGTTAAAGCAATTTGCTAAAACTTTGTAAGAATAATTAAAACAATAAGGAGGGTATTAATTTACCCTCCTTATTTATTTTTACAAAAGTATGAAAAAAGTCCAATTCAAATCTAGCTATTCACAATATCTTTTCTTAGCTCCGCAGCTAGGTATATTGTTAATTTTTTTATATTGGCCAATCATACAAACCTTTAGAGATGCATTTACAATGCAAGATGCTTTTGGATTTGGATCGAAGTTTGTATGGTTTGACAATTTTTTATTTATTTTTGATGATCCAGCTTATTTCATAGCTTTCAAATTTACTATTATTTATAGTTTTGTTATTACGTTAATTACAGGCTCAATTGGATTATTACTTGCCGTTCAGGCTAATAATGTAATGCATGGTAAAAGCACTTACAAAACACTTTTAATTTGGCCTTATGCAATTGCGCCTGCGGTAGTCGGTGTAATGGCAAATTATTTTTTTAGTGAAAGATTTGGTCTTCTTTATCATTTATTTCACGAACTGTGGGGATTTAATTGGTACGAAAGTGTGTTCGACTCTTATATTTACGTAATCATAGCTGGTTCTTGGAAGCAAATCAGTGCTAATTTTATTTTCTTCTTGGCTGGACTTCAAGCTATACAAAAATCTGTAATTGAAGCATCAATGATTGACTGTAAAAATAGTTTTAGAAGATTTTGGACAATTACATTCCCATTATTAATGCCAACTACATTCTTTTTAATAATTATTAATATAACGTATGCTTTCTTTGATACATTTGGAATTATTGATACCACAACAATAGGTGCTCCTTCCGGTGAAACAAGAACTCTAGTTTATAAAGCTTACATGGATGGATTTAGAGGACTGGATTTAGGAAGTGCAGGAGCTCAATCAATAATGATGATGTTGATTGTATTAGTAATTACGATTTTTCAATTTAGATATATCGAAGGGAAAATACATTATAATTAATGACTAGATTTATCACATCAAGTTTTTCACATTTAATTTTACTCATTGGAATACTAATCATGTTAGTTCCTGTATGGATGATTTTTGCTAGCTCGACGCACACGAGTTCAATGATTAATATGAATGGTCTCCAAATGTTTTTAGGAGATAGCTTTTATGAAAATTACTTACGAGTTTTATTATATCAGGGTGGTTTTTTTAAAGAGATAACAGCATTAAAAATGTTTTTTAATAGTTTTATCATGGCTACAGGAGTTGCAATATTATCCGTTGTTACATCTTTAATGGCTGCTTACGCGTTGGTTTATTACAGAATAAAATATGCAACATTATTGTTTTGGATTATATTTATTACAATTTTAGTACCATTAGAGTTAAGAATTTTCCCTACTTATTCAGTAATGGCTGAGCTTAATCTAGTGAATTCTTACTTTGGATTAATAGTTCCTATTTCAGCATCAGCTATAGCAACATTATTCTTTCGACAATTTTATAAAACCGTTCCAGATGAATTACTTGAATCCGCAAAACTTGATGGAGCAAATACCTGGAGATTTTTTGTTGATTTTTTAATTCCTTTGTCAAAAACAATGATTGTAGCGATGTTAATATTTATGTTTGTTTTTGGCTACAATCAGTATCTATGGCCATTATTGGTAACAACTTCAGAACAATATTGGACAGTGGTTATGGGATTAAAAATGATGTCGGGTTCAATTGTTCATCGTTTTGCTTTCGTGATGATGTCTATGGTGCCACCAATTTTAATTATAATTGTGTTGCAGAAATATTTTATTAAGGGGGTTTTTCAAGATAAATGAAAATTAAACCACTTCAAATAATTGCTCATATTATTTTAATACTAGGAGTCTTGTTAATGGTAGTTCCTATTTGGATATCTTTTGCAAGTTCTTCGCATGACTCTGTAACTATATTAACCGAAGGTATGAAGTTTCATATAGGTGATCAGCTAGCAAGAAACTATAACGAAGTTTTAAATGAAAAAGGTGGTTGGTCAGAAGAAGTGACTGCTGCAAAAATGTTTATTAATAGTTTTATAATGGCATTAGGAATTGCAACACTTAAGGTAGTTATTTCAGCAATGTCAGCATATGCTTTGGTTTATTATAGATTTAAATTAGCTGTACCAATTTTTTGGTTAATCTTTATTACTCTACTTGTTCCTTTGGAGGTAAGGATTTTTCCAAGCTATAAAATTGTATCTGATTTAGGTTTAACAAATTCATATACAGGCCTTATCCTTCCATTAGTTGCTTCAGCTACAGCAACATTTTTCTTCAGACAATTTTATAAAACAATTCCAGATGAACTCTTGGAGTCAGCAAAATTAGACGGAGCAAATGCTTGGAGTTTTTTCATAGATTTCTTGGTTCCATTATCTAAAACCATGATAGCAGCAATGTTTATCTTTATGTTTGTATATGGATACAGCCAATATTTATGGCCACTAATAATGACAACTGCAGAAGAATACTGGACTGTTGTAATGGGAATGAAGATTATTTACACAGAAAGCTATGAAGGAGTTGCTCTGCCAAGAACTGCAGAAAGATTTGCGTATATCATTTTGTCAATGATCCCACCAGTTTTAGTGGTAGTATTTTTACAAAAATGGTTCATAAAAGGATTAATTCAAACGGAGAAATAAATGAGCTTTTTAGATTTAAAAAATGTGACTAAGATTTACCCAAATGGAACTAAGGCTGTTCATGAAACTTCATTAAGTGTTGATGAAGGTGAGTTTATGGTTTTTGTAGGACCTAGTGGATGTGGAAAATCAACTTTATTAAGAATGGTTGCAGGCTTAGAGGATATTACAGAGGGTGATATTAATCTTGATGGAAAATTAATTAATGAGGTAGATCCGTCTGAAAGAGATGTAGCAATGGTGTTTCAGAACTATGCATTATACCCACATATGAATGTTTATAATAACTTGGCTTATGGTCTAAAAAACAGAGGAATTGACAAAGAAACAATTGAGCAAAAAGTAAATGATGCAGCTAAGCTGCTACAAATTTCAGATTATTTACAGAGAAAACCTTCAATGTTATCCGGAGGTCAAAGACAAAGAGTTGCAATGGGTAGAGCAATTGTTAGAAATCCTAAAATATTCTTATTTGATGAACCTCTTTCAAACTTAGATGCAAAATTAAGAATTCAGATGAGACTTGAAATCAAAAAACTTCAGCAGAAAGTTGGAGTAACAAGCATATTTGTTACGCATGATCAAGTAGAGGCCATGACACTTGCTGATAGATTAGCAGTTATTAACAATGGAATTATTGAACAGCTTGGAACTCCTATTGAGATATATGATAATCCAAAATCATTATTTGTTGCTGGTTTTATTGGCTCACCTCAAATGAATTTTTTAGATGGTAATATAAAAAATAAAACATTATCTGCAGAAGGTTTTGAAATTAAAGATATTGATAGTGACTTTGAGGGAGAAGTAAAATTAGGAATAAGACCTGAACATTTAAGTCAAAGTGAAAATAGTTTAATTAATTTAAAAGTAGACTTAGTGGAACAACTTGGTTCGGATAATCTTGTTTATGGTCAATTAAAAGACAAAAAAGACTTTTGTTATAGGTGTCCGGGAAATCTAACTATTGAAAAAGGTGCTGATCTAAGTCTTAATATTGAGAACAATAAATATTATATTTTTGATAAAAGCACTGGCAAAAGAGTTAATTAATTTTGATTTTAAGCAAACCAAATCATATAAAAATTTATGGTCACCGAGGAGCAAGAGGAGATCTTCCCGAAAACACTCTAGAAGGTTTTAAATACTTATTTGAAAACAATATTAATGCATACGAAACTGATATTTTGATTTCAAAAGATTTTATTCCTGTGATTACTCACGACTTTAGATTAGATCCAAGTCTTACAAAAGATAACGAGGGAAATTGGATAGAGGATGAAAATATAAAAATATATGATTTAACTTATGAAGAACTTTTAAAATTTGATGTTGGATCTTTAAATAAGTTATCTATATATGGAAGAAGATTTGTTAATCAAAAAACTTTAGAAAATCAAAAGATACCGAAACTTTCTGAATTATTAAATTTATCCTCAAAAAACATATCTGAAAATCTATTAATAAATTTAGAAATTAAATCTACACCTGATGAGGAAAATCTAACGCCGACTCCAGAAGAAATGGTTAAACTAGTTATGCAAGAGGTAAATAAGTCAACCTTACAAAATAAAATAATTGTTTCATCATTTGATTGGCGAACACTGACAGAAATGAAAAAACTTTACCCTGAAATTTCAAGAGCTTATTTAACTTTTCAACAACAGGCTGGAATTAAAATTAAAAATACAATTTATAATAGATCTCCATGGATGAGTTACATGCCCTTTTTTGAAAATCATGAATTACCGAAAATTATAAAATCACAAGGCGGAGAAGCTTGGCATCCATACCATAAAGATATTACAAAAAAACTAGTAGATATTTCTCATCAAGAAAATTTGCCAGTGAACGTTTGGACAGTAAACAAAGATTACGACATGTTAAAAATGGTTGAGTATGGTGTAGATGGTATCATGACAGATTATCCATTGAAGCTTAAAGAACTTTGTGAGAAAGAAAATATAAACTGGTTTTAGTTTATTTTAATGGATTTAAATATAGTTAGTAATGAGGAAAAGTTTTTAGCTGGAAAACTTGAAGGATATACTTTAAAAGGTGCTGAAAATAAATTTGATGACAAAGGAAATCCTTTACCCTTTCCAGGTTGTACAATAATTTGTAATATTCCTCTTAATACCAATTTATCCGATGAAATTAGTAGTTTTCAAAAAAAAATAAAAAATTTTAATCCAGAAAAAACTTATTTCTATTTACCTCAATCTAGTTTTCATATGACGTTATTTGATTGTTGTAATTTAAATACAAAAAATACAAATAATTGGCCATCAGATATAGATCTTGATATGGATCACAAAGATATAGCTTTTGAATTAAATAAAAGAATTAAAAACTATAATTTTCCAAAAGAATTTAATCTTAAACTAAAAACATTTTTTGGTGGTTATAGTATTATTTTAGAACCTTTTTCTAAAAAGGATGAAAAAATTCTTAGAAATTGTAGAGATGAACTAAGTAGCTTATTAAAAATTAAATTTGAAAACCATCAAAGATATACTTTTCATATTACTTTGGCATATATCTTAAGAGAGCTTAGTGAGATTGAAATAAGTAATTTAATTGAATTTAATAAAAAACTATTTTTAGACTTTAGTAAAAAATTTCCAAAAATTACTTTTTCAAAACCTGAAATGTGTACTTTTGAGAACATGTTAGAATTTAAAAGTGTTAATCCTTCCAGCTTGTATTAGTTTTTACTTTTAGAAAAAAAAATTTAGGTATAGACTTAAATTGTGAAAAAATTTCTTGTTGCTATTGACCAAGGCACAACATCAACTAGAGCAATTCTCTTTGATTTAGATGGTAATATAAAATTTACATCCCAGTTTGAATTTAATCAATATTTTCCAAAAAATGGATGGGTGGAGCATAATCCAAACGAAATTTGGCTTACAACTCTAAAAGCGTTGAAAAAAGTAATAAAAAAAGCATCACTATTAAGAGGAAAAATATTAAGTATAGGAATAACTAACCAGAGAGAGACAACTATTCTTTGGAATAAGAAAACAGGAAAACCAGTCTACAACGCAATTGTTTGGCAAGATAGAAGAACCCAAGACTATTGTAAAGAGTTAAAGAAAAAAAATTATGAAAAAATTTTTAGAAAAAAAACTGGATTATTTATTGACCCATATTTTTCTGCAACTAAAATTAAATGGATACTAGAAAACGTAAAAAATGTTAAGAAACTTTTAAAATCAAATAATTTATTATTTGGTACTGTTGATACTTTCCTTATTTGGAAACTTACTAATGGGCAACATCATTTAACAGAAGTAACTAATGCTTGTAGGACCATGTTATTTAACATTAATAATAATAAATGGGATAAAGAAATCTTAAAAAAACTTAAAATTTCTGAAAATATTTTGCCAAAAGTTAAAAATTCAGCTGATAATTTTGGTTTAACAAGTAAGAGAATTGTCGGCAGTGAAATACCAATATCAGCAGTTCTAGGAGACCAACAAGCAGCTGCAGTAGGACAGTCATGCTTTGAAAGAGGTTCAGTAAAAAGCACATATGGAACTGGTGCCTTTGTCATAATGAATACTGGTTCAAAAAAAATTTATTCTAAAAATAAATTATTAACAACAATATGTTACAGATTGAATGGAAAAAATACTTATGCTCTTGAAGGATCTATTTTTATTGCAGGTGCAGGTGTACAATGGTTAAGAGATAAATTAAAATTTATTAACAATGCTTTTGATACGGAAACAATTGCTCAATCAAAAAAAAATAATGAGGGTGTATACGTTGTGCCTGCCTTCAGTGGAATGGGAGCACCTTATTGGAGGCCTGATGCAAGAGGGGTAATAACAGGTTTAACAAGAAATAGTGATTGGAAAACCTTAGTTAGAGCAGTATTAGAGTCAGTTGCCTATCAAAGTAATGATTTATTTAATGCAATGAAAAAAGATGGTTTAAAACCAACTAAACTTAAGATTGATGGAGGCATGGTAAAAAACAACTGGTTTTCGCAATTTTTATCTGACATCATAAATATAAATACAGAAAGACCAAAGGTATTAGAAACAACTGGTTTAGGAGTAGCCTTGCTAGCTGGATATCAAATTGGATTATTTAAATCATTATATCAAATCAAGAGGAAATGGAAAAAAGATAAAATTTTTAAGCCTAAAATAAACCGAAAAGTTAGGAACGATTTAATAAATGGTTGGAAATTATCAGTTCAGAAAGCTCTATTATAAAAAATACAGATAAAAATTTAATTGTCGTTTATGAAATATATAAATTTTATTCTTTTATTTTTGCTAAGTATTTTTAATTCAAATTATTCACAGGCTAATGATTTAGTAATAAGCGAACTGCAGAAGGGTGGAAAGATTGTATTTATAAGACACTCGCTTGCACCAGGAAATGGAGATCCTGATAATATTGATTTAAAAAAATGTGATACTCAAAGAAATTTAAATCAAGAAGGCATAGAGCAATCAAAAAAAATTGGAAAATTATTTAGTGAAAATAATATTCAAATTGACAAAGTATTATCCAGTGAGTGGTGTAGATGCAAAGATACTGCAAGATTTGCCTTTAATAATTATGAAACCTTCAAAGGTTTAAACTCTTTTTATCAAGAGAAGTTTTATAAATATAAAGATGAACAAATTATTAGTTTAAAAAAATATATATCTAACTGGAATAGTGAGAAAAATCTTATTTTAGTAACTCATTTTGTGGTTATCTATGAAATGTTAAATTTTGGTACTTCTTCAGGAGAAATTGTCGTTATCGATAAAAATTATAACATATTGGGAAATATTGAGGTAAATTAAAATAAAATGTTTAAAAATTTAATACTAATATTTATATTTTGGTTTTTAATTTTGCAAAATATTGCACTTGCAAATAAGTTTAAAGTTAAAGACTTAGAAATTGATTTATTTGATAAAAATAAACAAATAGAAAATTCCAAATATATAAGAGAAGCTTTTGGAAGAGTAGAAATTAAAATATTTGCTGAAAAAACTGACGACGAAAATATAGGACCAATAATTTTTATATTAAAATCTAGATTTGAAAAATACGGTCTTGAGGTTAGAAAATTTTATCTTGATTATTTTTTTAACAATAAACTTGCTATTTTCAACAACGAGAGCGCAAATTATCAAACAATAGACAAAAAAAAAACTAATGCATTTCAGGTTAAGGAATTTGAATTAAAAAAATTTTTAAATACATCTGATGATTTTATGGAAGTAAAGAGGGCAATAAAAGGATTGTATAAAAAAAATTCAATAGAAATTGATGATAGACTCTTGAAGAGTGATCACCTTTATTCTATTTCTAATGGTTATGCTGTTTGGGTAAGCTACATGTATAATTATGAAAATATTTTTAAAGAAGATACATTAAAAAATGGTTTGTCTAAATTTCATCCAAATAACATAGATAATTTTCCATCATATAAAAATTATATGAATAAATGGACAGATTTAGCTTTTAAAAGACATCAAGAATTTCAAGATAAATTAAATATTAATTCAAAATTAGATTTAAAATCAATTACGTTTGATAGCAATAAAGATCTAAAACACTATGAAGAGATTTTTTATGTAAATAATTTAAAAAATTCTTCCTCTGAATTGGAAAAAGAAAGAAAAGCTAAAGAGGAAAAAGAAAGAAAAGCTAAAGAACAAAAAGCTAAAGAGGAAAAAGCTAAAGAGGAAAAAGAAAGAAAAGCTAAAGAAGTTAAAACAATTTCAGAAAATGAACTAAGTGTTGAGGATTTAATGTCAAAAATAAAAGAATTAAATGAAATGTATAAATCGGGCTTAATTTCAAAAGAAGAGTTCGAAATGCTTAAAAAAAAGCTTTTAAAAAATTAACTAAATATTAACATGAAAGTTGGATTTATAGGAGTTGGATGGATGGGATTTGGTATTGCAAATAACATCCTTAAAAAAAATCATCAATTATTTGTAATCGCTAATAGAAATAGAAAACCAATTGATAGAATAGTTAAAGAGGGCGCGAAAGAAGTAAAATCTTATAATGAACTTTGTAAAAGTGAATTAGATGCATTATTTTTGTGTGTAACAAATTCTCCTATCGCGCACGAAATTGGAAAAAAAATAGTTTCATTTCTGACTGATAAAACGATTGTCATTGATATTACTACTCATAATCAAAACGGATCTATCGAAATGGAAAAAATATTAAATGCAAATAATATTCCTTACCTAGAATGTCCTGTTATGGGAGGTCCTGTTCAAGCAGAAGAGGGTATATTGGGCGGAATTGTTGGTGGATCTGAGGAAAATTTAATAAGATCAGAAGAACTTTTAAAATGTTTTTGTAAAAATTATTATCATTTTGGTGGTATTGGAAATGGCGCAAAAACAAAATTATTAAATAATTTTCTATCATTAGGAACAGCTACTTATGTAATTGAATTAATAAAAGCTGCAAAAAAATTAGATATTGATTTAGATAAACTTTACAAAGTAGCACAATTAGGATCAGGTAATTCTAATGCTTTAAAAAGGATTTTTGATAAGGTTTTAGAGGATGATTACACAGGTTTTAAGTTTACAGCGACTAATACACTAAAAGATTTAACATATATAACTGATTTATTAAAAGGTATAGATAATGCAGAAAAATTATCTGATTTATCAAAATCTTTTTATAAGAAAGCAGTTGATGATGGTGATGGTGAACTTTTTATAAGTGAGTTAATAAAAAAAAATTAATCTTTTTCTTCTTTTTCTTTTTCAGCATAAAATAAAGCAATTGCAAATAAAGAAGTCCATACAATTCCTAACAAAGCTTTAGGACCGGTTTCTGCACTCCATATATCTAAAAAGATTGCACCTAATGCAAGACCGACAAGATAAATAACAATTGCAATATTTGTTTTGCTCATATCAATTAAGCTAATGTTTTACACTATTATTCTAATTGGACAATTATAAACAATCATATATAAAGCACCAATAATTTGGGCGAGTGGCGGAATTGGTAGACGCGTTGGTCTTAGGAACCAATAGTGCAAACTGTGAAGGTTCGAGTCCTTTCTCGCCTACCATAATTTATGAAAGTAACAGTAGAAAATAAAAAAGGTTTAGAAAAAGATATAAAGGTTTTTATCGATAAAAAAACTATATCTGGATATCTTGAAGAAAAATACGAAGAGATTAAAAAAGATGTCGTTTTAAAAGGATTTAGACCAGGAAAAGTTCCTACAGAAATTTTAAAAAGACAGTTTGGAAAAGCTGTATACGGAGAAGTAATCGATAAAGTATTAAAAGATACAACAACTAAAGCTCTTGAGGATAATAAAATTAAACCAGCTGGTCAGCCTAAAATTGATTTAAAGTCATTTGGTGAAGGAAAAGATCTTGAATACACAATTTCTGTAACAGAATTACCGAATGTGGAAGTTGGATCATTAAAAGATCTTAAAGTAGATGAGTATGTAGTTAAAATTGATCCAAAAGAAACAGATAAAAGAATTGATCAAATAGCCAAAACACAGAAAAATTTTAAAGATGCTGAAGAGAATTATGCAGCTAAAGTTGGTGACTTGGTTGTTTTTGATTATAAGGCAACAGTTGATGGTAAAGATTTTAAAGGAAATGAGGGAAAAAATACTCAACTAGAACTTGGAAAAGATTTATTTATTAAAGGATTTGATAAACAATTAGAAGGAGTCAAAAATAAACAGGATAAAAAAGTAGAAGTTAAATTACCAGAAAACTTTCCAGAAAAAGAAGTAGCTAACAAATCTGCATCATTTGAATGCAAAATTACAGCAGTAAGAAAACCAGAAGAAACAAAAATTGATGATAAAAAATTAACGAAACTAAATGCTAAAGATGCAAAAAGAAATAAAGCTAAAATACTAGAATATAACAAAGTTAAAAAAGCTGAAATTATTGGCAATGAATGGATTATTAGTCTTGAAAAAGGTGAAAAAGTAAAATCAAAAATTTTAATTAATGCATCTGGACCATGGATAAACGAAACCTTAAATAAAAATATAAAAATTAAATCTAAGAAAAAAATAAGATTAGTTAAAGGAAGTCATATTATTACAAAAAAATTGTACAAAGAAAATGTTGCATTCACATTTCAAAATACTGATAAAAGAATAATATTTGTGATACCTTATAAAGGGAAGTTTTCTTTAATTGGAACTACAGAAGTTGAGGTTAAATCACCAGAAAATAAAGGAATATCAAAAAAAGAAATTACATATTTAATTCGTTCAGTAAATAATTACTTAAAAAAACAAATCAGAACAAAGGACATTGTAGATACTTATTCAGGGATAAGACCTCTAATTGAAGATTTTAATACAGCTTCAAAAGTCACAAGAGATTATGTTTTTGATTTAAAAATTATAAAAAAATTACCTTTATTGAATATATATGGAGGAAAACTAACCACCTACAGAAAATTGTCTGAAAAAGTCCTTTTTGACCTTAGAAAGTTTTTACCTAAAACAAAAAAAGGTCCATGGACACACAAAAAGAAGCTTCTCTAAACTTAATGACCGTTAAATTTGAAAAATTAAAAAAAACAATAATTAAATGTAATAAATGCCCTAGACTTGTGAGGTTTAGAAAAAAAATATCTACGGAAAAAAGAAAACAATATATGGACCAAACTTATTGGGGAAAACCAGTTACAGGTTTTGGAGATATAAATGGAAAAATAATGATTGTTGGTCTAGCACCAGCTGCTCATGGTGGAACAAGAACAGGCAGAGTATTTACAGGCGATAAATCATCGGACTTTTTATATAAATGTTTACACAATGTAAAAATTGCCAATCAAAGTAATTCAGATCATGTAAATGATGGATTGAAAATTAAAAATACTTTTATAACTCCTGCCCTTAAGTGTGTTCCTCCAGGAGATAAACCTTTAAATGATGAGTTAAAAAATTGCTTTGGTTACTTCAAATCTGAATTTGAAATACTTAAAAATCTTAAAATAATTGTGGCTTTAGGGAAAATTGCCTTTGATACTTGTGTAAAATTTTATAGAGAAAATTTTAATTACACTGAAAGAGTAAAATTTGGTCATGGAACATATTTTAAATTACCTAACAATGTATTGTTGATGGGGTGTTATCATCCGAGTCCAAGAAATGTAAATACCGGACGAATAAATGAAAAACAAATGACTAAACTATTTAAAAAGGTAAAAGAACTAGTTTAATTTATTAATAAATACTTTTGGAAGTTTCACTGGTTTTCCCAACTTATTTAGAGATACCAATTTAATCTCTGCATCGCATAAAATATCTGATTTTCTTTTAATTATTTGTGACATTGTAATTGTAGTTAAAGTATTAGACTTAATTTTTGTAAAAACAGTAATTTTATCCTCAAATTTTGCTGGTTTTTTGAAATCTACATTACAAGTTTTTACCGCTATTAAAACATTATGTTTATCTAATAACTTTTTATTCGAATATCCCAAGGAATAAATAAGCTCAGATCTTGCTCTTTCAAAGTACTTTAAATAATTTGCGTGGTAAACTATTCCACCAAAATCAGTATCCTCATAGTATACTTTTAAATTATACTTAAATACTTTCATCAATTGATATTAATAAAATTTATTGAGAAGAAAAATAGATATTTTGATAGTAAGTAATTGATTTTTTCTTTGAATTATCTGTATCTGACATGATCGCTATACCATCTAGCTCATTAACATCTAAATTATGGAATTTTTTGAAATCTTCTTTAACGTTTGCTTTGACAGTTACCCATTCATTTAAATTTGTTTTGGTAGTAGCAAGGACATTGTCTATAGATTTTTTAGTGTATGGGCTTGGTGAATTGCTACCAACATCTTGATTGCTTGAAAAAACATAATTTATTGCTCTATTTGATAAAGCCGTAGCTCCAGTTTTCTTGATAACAAATACTCTTGCTGCAAAATCATGACCTTTCTTACTTTTTTCATCTATATTAGGTATATCTTTTTCAATTTTCCAAGTAATATTTATAAAAGGGGTTTTATTTAGATCAATTTTAATCTCCTTGCCTAGGCCAGAAGCAGCATTATCAGCAATAGCTTTAAAGTAATTGCCATTCTCATTAGAGCCAACGGAATATTCAGTTTTATTATCTGCCCCTCTTACTTTTCTAACTGTCAATTCTGATAGTTCTTTGTCTGTAAACTCAAATACTTTTACATCCTCTGCATACAAAGTTGTTTGAAACAACGCTGTAACTAAAATTAATTTAAATAAAAATCTAAACATGCCCTCTCTATATAAAAGATAAAATAATTTTCAAATTCAAAATTTTGACATTATTTAAACATGCTTAAATCATTATCGTTCTCTATATAAATGGTATGAAACTAACAGTTCTATTTGGATTGATGATTTATTGGTCTATAATTATAACTGCACCTGTTATTTCAAAAAATTCTGAAAAATTTGGAGAAAAAAAGGTATTAATACCTCTTAAAAAACCAAGAATTTAAGGCAGAAGTACTATCTTAGGAGCGGAACAGGTTCCATCATGTATTTCTTTAAAGGCCCCCCAACCATCTTTAAGATTTCTGTACTCAATCCACTCTATCTTGCCTAGCTTGTTATTAGTTAAAATATCAATAGTTTCTCCAAATTCTTTGTTTGTGTAACAATAAGTTCCAATAAATGTAACTTCTTGAAGAGTTGCTTTCCTAAAATTAAAAGATCCTGCAGGCTGCGTTAGTCCGATATGAACTATGATTCCACCTGGTTTTACTACACTGATTGCCTGTTGTCTTGAAACTTCAAGTCCAACAGTATCAAAAACTAAATCAAAACTGCTCTCTTTAATATCCTTATGACCTGGTGACACTGTTTTTGCATCTACATATTTAGAGCATTCATTTAATCTTTTTTGATTAGGATCAGAAATTGTTAGATTAGTATTTCCTTTGATCTTGGATAAAATTAATGCACACAAAAGGCCAATTGCTCCACCACCCTGAACAAGCGTTCTACATTCATTTAAAGGTTTTTTTGATGCATCTACAGCTAATAATACTGCATGATATGAAACAGCGGTAGGTTCTGCAACTGCAGCCTCTTTTACATCAAGTTTTTCAGGAACTTTAAAAATATTATGATCTGGAACTGTTATAAGTTCTGCAAATGCACCTTGTCTTTCGTAAGGTCTATTCATTCCTAGAAGAACTCTATCTGGACATAAATGTTCTCTTCCACTCTTGCAATATTCACAATTTCTGCAAGTTATTAATGGATTAAGAACTGAAATTTGATCTTTAAGTTTACCGTTAATTATTTGACCACTAACTTCATGACCTAAAATTAATGGTGGAATTCTTCTCTCATCTTTTCCGTGGTAAGCATGCATATCTGAACCACAGATGCCTGATGCATGAACTTTAAGAATACTTTCTCCAGGTTTTTCAGAAGGTTCTTTTTCCTCCCTAAATTCCATCTCCTCAACACCAGTGTAGACAAGCGCTTTCATTATTATTTATTATTCAATAAATAATATACTAAATAAGATGCGAATGCTCCAATAATCCATCCAAAAGATTGATATTGTATTAAGTTTTCATTAAGCAAAGATGATAAAGAAAATATTGATCCAATTAAAAGAGCATACAGTGCTTTGAAGTTCCAACCGTTACTGTAAATATATTCTGTATGTTCTTTAGGATAAAAAAGCTCTTTGTGATTAATTTGTTGCTTTTTAAATTGATAATAGTCTGCAACCAATACTCCGAAAATTGGTCCAAAAGTTGTTGCTACAGCTTCAACAAATATCAAAACATTAGCTTTACTAAAAATTGAAAGCCAAAATGTTGAAATAATTAATCCAATAATTGATATTACAATTCCTGTTTTTTTTAACGTTAAAGAGTTCGGGAAAAAATTTATCAATGTATTTTGCGAAGGAATATAATTTGCTATCAAATTAGTTGATAACGAAGAGATAATAATAAATATCAAACAAAAGAAAGTTAGAAAATTATTATTAAATTTGCCAACTATATCATTTGGATTTGTAAGTAGACTTGAAGCATTTAAACCTTTGCTAGTAAGAATAATATCTGAACCTAATGTGATTAATACTGAAAAAAAAGAAAAGAATATTAAATTTAAAATTATACTTAAGTTTCCTTTAGTCATCTCTTTATAATTCATTGAGTATCTAGAAAAGTCTCCAAAAGTGAGAAGCACTATAGCAAAATAAGCAAATAGAGTTCCTGTGATTGATATTATCGGAGCGATATTTGACTGAATTGCGAAATTGCTAAAGACTAAGCTTAGTTTTATTCCATTTAGTAGTTCATTGTAATATTCAGATAAAATAACAATTAGTAGCACAGAAAGTCCTAAATATATTGAAAGACCTGAAAAATTAATAAATGATTTTAGAAAATTCTGTCCTTTTGTAAAAAGGATGTATTGAAATATTAAAGTTAAAAATAAACAAACCCAATCGATTAAATTCAAGCCAAAAAAGAATAATAAAAATATTTCATTTTGTAAGAGTTGACTATCAATTTTAAATATTATGATTCTTGCAATATAACCTAGTGACTTTGATATAAAAAATGTTTGGACACCAAACATGAATAAACCAACTAATCCTCTGATCATCCCTACATATCTGGCACCAGTAAAACCCATTGAAAGTCTGAGAATTGTTGGAAAACTTAATCCGCTACTTTGAGAAATTTTTCCAATGATGTTAGCAAAAAAGAATACTAATAATCCTGCTAGTAATGATCCTATTAGGACAACAAAAAAATTCAAATCATAGAATAAATATAAAGCTGATATTAAAGAGAACCCAACTATAGTTTGAATATTTATAGCCCAAAAGTTAAAATAATTTTTCCAACTCCAGTCTCTATTATTAGGATTTATTGAAACTAGTTCCCAATTTCTAAGTTGAAATTTTTCGCTTTGATTCACTTAAATGATATTAATCAATTATTTACTGCTGTCCATATAAGAGAGTTGGCAACCACAGTACTATTTTTGGATACGCTATGATTATAATTAATCCAATTATCTGCAAAACCATGAACTGCATCATTCCAAGATAAATATCTTTTAAATCCCAACTTGGAACTACACCTTTTAAGAAATAAGCGGATAACGCTACGGGGGGTGAAAGCCAGGCGGTTTGCAAATTAACAGCAACAAGAATTGCAAACCAAGTTAAATTAAATCCTAGTGCTTCAACTAATGGTAAAATAATAGGAACAACTATCATAACAATTGGTACCCACTCTAATGGCCATCCTAAAAGAAAAATCATAATCATGATTATTCCTAAAATTAAATATTTATTCATCTCAAGTGATAAAAGAAAATCTGTTAAAACCATCGGAGTTCCTAATCTTGCAAATACCGCTCCAAAAAAATTTGAAGCAGCAACTAAAACCATAATTAATGCAGAAATTTCTAAAGTTTTAACTAAAGCATCCTGTAATTTTTTAATGTTAATTTTCTATAAGCTAATGAAAGTAATAATGCACCACCTGCACCACATCCTGCAGCTTCAGTTGGGGTAGCAAATCCAAATAAAATACTACCTAATGCAGCAAATACTAATGCTGCTGGAGGCACTAACCCTAAGAAAAATTCTAGCCATAATTTTTTTAAATCTGTTGTTCTTAATTCTTCTGGTATGGGTGGACCTAATTTTGGGTTCATCATACATCTGAATGTAGTGTATGCTGCATATAAACATGCCAACAATATTCCTGGAACTATTGCTGCTGCAAATAAATCAGTCACAGGAATTTCCATAATTGGACCCATAACTACAAGCATAATACTTGGAGGAATTAATATACCCAAGGTACCTCCAGCAGTGATTGTACCAGCAGCTAATTTTACATCATAGTTTGATCTATTCATTGATTTTGCAGCCATAATTCCAAGAATTGTAACTGATGCACCAACTATTCCAGTTGCAGCTGCGAATATTACTGAAACAAATAAAACTGCGTAATATAAAGAGCCTCTAACTCTTGCCAACATCATTTGGAAAGCTGAGAATAATCTCTCCATTAAACCTGCTTGTTCCATCATTATTCCCATAAATACAAATAAGGGGACGGCGGCGAGGGTTTGTTCGGTCATTACCATCGAAAATTGAAGTGTCATTAAATAGAAAACCAATTTTCCAAAACCTAAGTATCCAAAGACAAATCCTAAAAAAATAAGAGTAAATGAAATTGGAAATCCTATAAATATTGCAAACAACATCACACCAATAAGTATGAAACCTAAAATTGCTGGGTCTATTAAATGTGAAAGCATTAACTACCTGGCCATTTACCTTTGACGGCTGCGTAATAACTTTTAAAAAGTTCTGAAACACCTTGTATTAAAAGGAAAACAATTCCAATCCATAGACAAGACTTTATCGGCCACATATATGGCATCCATGTTGTATCCATCCCTCTTTCGTTTCTCATTATACTTTCTTGGACAAAGCCTGTTGTCATATACAAAAAGACTATTAATCCTGGAAAATAAAATAATAAGTAAAGCCAAAAATCTATTCTGCCTTGAGTTTTAACTTTAAAATTTCTATATAAAAAATCTGCTCTTATATGAACACCTTTTGAAAGAGCGTATCCTGCTCCCAACATAAATAATGCTCCATAAAAAAATCTGCTCATATCATAAGCCCAGATTGT
>CACCFT010000012.1 GCA_902545405.1 uncultured Pelagibacteraceae bacterium | reverse complement strand
AAGCAAATTTAGTAAGTGAGTCAAATAACAAAAAAATTATCAGCAATATATATGGTAACTATGGGAGAATATTAGCTGAATATCCTTTTTTAAAAGAGTTTAGAAACGGAAATCTAAATAATTACATAGAAATTGAAGGTTTGCACATATTAGAAAAAATTAAATCAAGTAATAAAAAAGTTGTATTTGTTTCTGGACACTTCAATAATTTTGAAATGATGGCTCTAGAAATCGAGAAAGCGGGTATTGATTTATGTGCAATATACAGGCCTTTAAATAATATTTATTTAAATAAAACGATGGAAAATATTAGAACTCAATATATATGCAAAAATCAAATAAAAAAAGGACGGTCGGGTACAAGAAAAATTTTGGAGAATATAAAGAAAGGTAATTCTGTTGCGTTAATGATTGACCAAAGAGTTAGGGAAGGGATAGAAATAGATTTTTTTGGAAATCCAGCTAGTACTACAACAATACCAGCACAACTTATTAAAAAATATAAATGTGAATTGGTACCAATATACATAGAAAGAAAGAAAAAATATTTTTTTAAAATGTATATATCTAATCCAATAAAAATAAGTGAAAATAAATCTACAAATGAAATTACTGAGTATTTAAATAAAATTCTTGAGGCGATGATATTAAAAAATGTAGATCAATGGATTTGGACACATGACAGATGGAAAAAATAATTACTTTTTAATTAGTGAATCTCTTTTTATGGAAGCTTCCACATAAGAAAAGTATGCTTCTTGTTCATTAACATTCCAATAATTTAGTTTTTCAAGTGGAATTTTCTTTTTAGACACTGCACAGATAACATGATCTCCTTCTTGGATAATTTCAAAATTATTTGCTAAGTATTTTAATTTAGCTAACTTATTTAACATAATTAAGATATACATTTGTGTATGAAAATTGCAATTATTGGTAGTGGAGGAAGAGAACATGCATTGGCATATCAACTTAATAAATCTGATAAAGTCACAAAAATATATTGTATCCCTGGAAATGCAGGCACTGAAAAAATATCTAAAAATATTCAACTTGATTTAGAAAATTTTAATGAATTATATAATTTTTTTGAAAAAGAAAATATAGAATTAGTAGTAGTTGGACCAGAAAAACCATTAGTTGAAGGAATAGTTGATTACCTTGAGGCAAAAAAAATTAAGGTTTTTGGACCAAAAAAAAAAGTTGCACAATTAGAAGGTTCTAAAATTTTTACAAAAAAAATATGTAAAGAATTTAAAATTCCAACTGCTAATTTTAAAATTTGTAATAATGAGAAAGAAACTTTAAAATATTTATTATCGAGTAATTTCCCGTTAGTAGTCAAGGCTGATGGCTTAGCAGCAGGAAAAGGTGTGTTTATATGTAAAACTTTCGATGAGTCTAAAAATGCTGTAAAAGAAATATTTAATGGGAAGTTTGGAAAGGCAAATGAAGTTTTAATAGAAGAATTTTTAGATGGAGATGAGATGAGCTTTTTTATTATCTCTGATGGAAAAAGTTATAAAACTTTTAATACTGCGCAGGATCACAAAAGAGTTGGGGAGGGCGACACTGGTAAAAATACTGGAGGAATGGGAGCTTATAGTCCATCTAGCTTAATAAATAAAGATTTAGAATACAAAATATTAAAAAAAATTATTGAACCAACATTGCATGCAATTGATAAGATGGGTGAAGAATATGTTGGTTTTTTATATGCAGGACTAATGATAAAAAATAATGAACCATTTCTTATTGAATATAATGTAAGAATGGGAGATCCAGAATGTCAAACTATTCTCCCTTTAGTAAAAAATGATTTATTTGAAATTATTTATTCATGCTGCAACTCAAGTTTAAAAAAACAGGAAATTAATTGGAAAAATCAAAAAAGTATGTGCATAGTGTTATGTTCAAAAGGTTACCCGGATAAATACGAAAAAAATGTAGAAATAAGTAATTTAGATATAAATCAAAATTTAAAAGATAAATTTATTTTCCATGCAGGAACAAAATCCTACAATAATAAAATTATGGCTATAGGTGGCAGAGTCCTAAATTTCGTAAAACTTTCTGAGAGTTATTTGATATGTAGAGAAGAAATTATTAATGAAATAAATAAACTTAATTGGAAAAAAGGTTTTTTTCGTTCAGATATTGGTTACAAAGTTATTGATGAATGAGAATAATTAGTGGGAGATATAAAGGAAAAATAATACTCAATCCAATTGATAAAATTACAAGACCATTAAAAGATATGGTTAAAGAGTCTATTTTTAATATTTTTGAACATTCAAGAAATGAAACAGTAGAGTTTGATGATAATGTTATTTTAGATTTATTTTCAGGGTCTGGGTCTTTTGGTATTGAATGTCTTTCTAGGGGTGCAAAAAAAGTTTATTTTTGTGAAAATTATAAAAATTCTATTAAAGTTTTAAATAAAAACTTAAAGAATCTGAAGCTTAATTATAATTCAAAAGTTATACAAAAAAATGCTTATGAGATATCAAAAAAAGATATTGAAAATAATAAAGTTAATTTGATTTACTTAGATCCACCCTTTAGAGATAGAAATGTTAACGATTTGTTAAATCTTATAAAAAATTCAAAGATTGCGAATAAGGATACTTTAATTGTTATTCATAGAAATAAAAAAACTAAAGATAAATTTAACAAATATTTCAAAATTTCACGAGAAGAGACATATGGTGTTTCCAAGATAATCTTCGGAAAAATACTATTTCAATAATTTTTTTGTTTCAATTTTTATTAATTCAACTGACTGTTGATCAAGCGGATTAACTTTTAATAATATTCCTAAAAGTAAAGTTTCTAAAACAAAAAAAGAGAATAATTCACCTAGAGTTTCTTCATTTCTATTTAAAATTTCAATACTTCTGAAAGCTAATTTCTTTTTTCTAAATACAATTTGGGTTGCTTTTTTTTGAGCCTGCAGTACTTCGCCAATATTTTTGTTTTTTAAATTTGTTAATTCATTAACTAAAAAAAGCTTGTTGTATTTAAAAGACTTTACATCTTTCGCGCTAAAGAATGTATAAAAATTATTCTTTGGACCATCTAAATATAATTGTAATAGGCTATGATTATCTTTTGGCATCTTTGAAATTATAGGAAATAAACCCTTTCCACTCTTACCAAGACTTTCACCTACTAGTTGCTGATACCATTTTAAAAAATTTTCAGATCTGGGATCATAATTAAGAATTACAGAGTTTGTTTTATTATTTAAAATATTATTATGTATCGATAATACATTTTTAATTAAAAAATTAATAAATGATTTTTTTTTAATTAAATAATTTAATCTTTTAAATTTACGCTCTTTGAGACCCATTAATTCTGCTGGTATCATTCCTACTTCAGATAAAACAGAATATCGTCCACCAATATAATTTCTATGCTCAATTATATCTGACTTAATTTTATTAGCTAAAATATTTAGAATATTTTTTTTTTTTTCAGTAATTAACAAATTTTGGTTTTTATTTTGTTTTGTTAATATAATATTTAAGTTTGAAATTGTTTCCAAGGTATTTCCAGACTTAGAAATTATTATATTTAAACGTTTTTTTTGCGTTTTTAAATTTTTTTTAATTTCTAGATTATCAAAAAAATAAAATTTTTTTTTAATTTTATCATTTAAAAATTGATAAATTGCTTCAGATCCAAGACTTGACCCACCAATTCCTATCAAATTATATTCAGAATAATTTTTATATTTTTTTAATAGAGACTTTTTGAAGGTATATTTATAATCCTGTGTAAATGATTTTAGCATTGGGTATTTAGAAATAAGATCTTTTAATTTTAGTAACTTAATAAGTTTTTTATTTTTATTTGTTTTTTTTTGATTATTAAAATTAATATAATTAATGTTTTTTAACTTCATTAATTATTGAATTTTATCTTTCAGGATATTAAGTAGATCTGAATCACTTTGTTGATTTGTCTCTTTATTTTTTTCTTTTACTTTAAGTAATTCTTTAACCGCTTGATTGTCATCTGTTTTTAATTCATTAAAATCATCACCAGGAGTTGGAAGTTTATTCATATCAGGTGGCATTTGAAGGGGGTTTTTTTTCTTAACAAGAAATTCATCACTTTGTTCTGACCTCTTCTTTCCCTCTAAAGCATCTCTAACACCTGCGCAGTAGGTAATTAAAGGTATTAATGCTATTAGCAGAAAGAATTTTAGTTTATTTTTGATCATTATTTTTCTTATAAAATATAAATTCGGAAAAAATAAGACATATAATGCCTATGGTTATAAATATATCCGCAACATTAAATATAAACCAATGATATCCATCATAATTTAAATATATAAAATCAGGAACAGCATTATAATAGAATCTATCAAACAGATTACCTAGAGATCCGCCCAAAATTACCATCAAAAAAAAGGATTTAAGTTTTGTCTCAATATAAGCAAAATACAATATTACAAAATTTATAATGACAATAATTACGGAAAATAAGTTATAAAAAAGCTTATCTTCTGAAGAAAACAAACCGAAACCAATACCTGTATTCCAAACCAAATAAATATTTAAGAATTGATTTATATAAAAATCAACTTGTCCTTCATTATTTAAAATATTTAGAATATAAATTTTTGATATTCTATCTAAAGCAAAACAAACAACTAAAAATATAAAACCAATAAAAAGTTTATTTAATTTTTCATTTCCCATTAGTATTTAAAAGTCCACAATTTGGTCTTTCACAACTTGTTTCAAAAATTTTCCAACAAATAGGACATTTATTTCCTCTGGCTCTTTTTGCAACTACATCAATACTATTTTTTAAATTTTCATCTTTAATTACTGAGGCAGATGAGGTTATACAAATTTCAGAAAAATTAATATTTTTTGCCTTATCATAAAATTCTTTACTTAATTTTATCTCAATCATTGCCTCTAAACTTGAACCAATGGATTTTTCAGCTCTCATATTCTCAATTGAAATATTTGCCACATCTCTAATTTTTTTAATATAATCCCAGTCTGTACTAAGTTCTTCATTGTTCCAAGAATTTGGAACAGAAACAAAATTTAGCAAATGTATACTTTGTATGTCTTCTTCTTTTTTAACCAATTGATAAATTTCTTCAGTTGTAAATGATAATATTGGAGCAAACCACTTCAGGAGACATTGTAAAATAATATTTAAAAGAGTTATACAGTTCATTCTTTTATCGGAATTTAAAGACTCACAATATAAAGTGTCCTTCCTGATATCAAAGTAAAAGGCTGAAAGCTCAACTGTGCAAAAATTTAGTAATTCTTTATATAAGTTGTGAAAGTTATAAACTTTAAAATTATTTTTAAAATTCGCATTTATTGTATAAATTCTATGAAGCATAAATTTTTCAAGTGAGTCAAAGTTTTCAAACTTAACTTTTTCAAAATCAAGATTTTCGTATTGGTCTTGAATATTTCCTAAAAGATATCTAAACGTGTTTCTAATTTTTCTATAAGACTCTGCGTGTTGATCTAAAATTGAATAATCTATTCTAAGATCCTCAGCATAATTTGAGGATGCAACCCAAATTCTTAATATATCAGCTCCGTATTTTTTAAGTATATCTTGTGGAGCAATTACATTACCTGTTGATTTTGACATTTTTAGACCTTTTCCATCTACGACAAAACCATGAGAAAGAATGCTTTCAAAAGGAGCAACACCTCTTGTTCCGCACGATTCTAGTAATGAAGAATGAAACCATCCTCTATGTTGATCTGAACCTTCTAGATACATCGATGCAGGCCATTTAAGGTCATCTCTTTTTTCTAATACAAAAGAATGAGTGGATCCACTGTCAAACCAAACCTCAACTATATCTGATAATTTTTCATAATCTTCTGCTTTATACTTATCTCCAAGAAAGATCTGATAATCTTCATTAAACCAACAATCAGAACCTTCTTTTTCGTAAATTTTTGCAATATTTTCAAAAACTTCATCATCAACTAAAACATCACCTGTTTTTTTTGAAATAAAAATTGGTAGCGGCACACCCCAGACTCTCTGTCTTGATACACACCAATCAGGCCTAGTTTCAATCATTGATTTTATTCTTTCTTTTCCTTTGGAAGGATAAAAATCTGTATTATCGATGGCTTTTAATGCTTTATCTCTTAATCCATGGCTTTCCATAGATATAAACCATTGGGGAGTTGCTCTATGAACTAGTGGAGCTTTTGATCTCCAAGAATGGGGATAAGAATGAGTAAGTTTTCCGTTTGTTACTAAATTTTTTTGCTCATCTAATTTTTCAATGATTAAGTTATTAGCCTTAAAAATATGTAAACCTTCAAAATGTTTAATTTCATTTGTATATTTTCCATCACCATCAACTGTTTCAATTGCTTTAATATTATTATTTAAACAAAGATTGAAATCATCTGGTCCATGGCTTGGAGCGCAGTGTACAATGCCTGTGCCTTGTTCAGTGGTAACAAAATTAGCCTCAAGCATTGGGATATCATAATCATATCCAATTTTAGAAAATGGATGACTGCAAATTGTTCCTTTCAAATCTTTTCCTAAAAATTCTTTTAAAACTTTTATATTTTCAATTGAGGTATCTTTTTTAAAATTTTCTAATAAATCTTTTGCAATTAAAATTTTTCTATTAACAAAATTTTTGTTATCATTAATTTCAAGTAAAATATATTTTAGACCAGCATTATAAGCTAAAGCTTTATTAGCAGGAATAGTCCATGGAGTTGTCGTCCAAATAATTACATCAGCATCTTTAATTATATCTAAATTTGAAATTTTCACTTTAAATGCTGCATAAATCGTATCTGAAACATGATCCATGTATTCAACCTCGGCATCAGCTAAAGCTGTTTTTTCAACAGTTGACCAAAGAACCGGCTTGTAACCTCTATAAAGGCTTCCTTCTTTAAGAAATTTTCCAAGTTCTCTAACTATTTGAGCTTCTGCATCAAATGACATTGTTGAATAATAATTTTCCCAATCACCAATCACCCCTAGTCTTGTAAATTCTCCTTTATGAACGTCTATCCATTTGTTTGCAAACTCCCTACATTCTTTTCTAAATTCAATTATTGGAACATCATTTTTGTTTTTTTTATTCTTTTTGTATTGTTCTTCAATTTTCCACTCAATGGGTAAACCATGGCAATCCCATCCGGGAACATAAACTGAGTCCTTGCCATCCATTTGATGAAATTTTGTAATGATGTCTTTTAAAATTTTATTCAAAGCAGTACCCATGTGAATATTGCCATTTGCATATGGAGGTCCATCATGGAGTACAAATTTTTCTTGCCCTTTACTTTTTTGTCTTAACAAATTGTACAGGTCAATTTTATTCCAAAATTCAATATAATTTGGCTCCTTGTTTGGCAAATTTGCCTTCATTGAGAATTTTGTTTTAGGTAAATTAATATGTTCCTTGCTCATGTGATTTTATTTTTTAGCAACTTTAATATCTTTTTTTATCTGTTTTTTTAAAGCATCAATATTTTTAAATTTAGTTTCTCCTCTAATAAATTTTGTAAAATTAATAGTTAAATTTTTATAATAAAGATTTCCAGAAAATTTAAATAAATTTACCTCTAATAATAATTTTTTTTGATTAAAAGTGGGTCTATAACCAATATTTGCTATTCCTTTGGTCTTTTTTCTGTTTTTTTCAATATAAACATCAACTGCATAAACTCCTACCTTTGGTATTACATAATTTTTTATATTTATATTGCATGTTGGAAAGCCAATTTTTCTTCCCATCATTCTACCCTTTTCAACGACACCTTCTATTGACCAGTTTCTTGACAAAAGTTGATTTGCAATTTTTAAATTACCATTTTCAATTAATTTTCTTATTAATGTTGAAGAAATAATTTTATTTTTTTTATATAACGGTTTTGGGTTAATTAATTTGTAATTATATTTGTTTTGAAATCTTTTTAATAATTTTACGTCCCCTTCTCTTTTATTTCCAAATCTAAAATTATTACTAACAAAAATATAATCTGCTTTTAATTTTTTACATAAAATATTTTTAATAAAATTATTACAAGATATTTTAGAGAATTTTTTATCAAATTTTTTATTTATTAAAAAATCAACATTATAGTCACTAAAATATCTACTTTTTTGATTGAGATTTGAAAGTCGATAGTTTGTAATATTTTTATTAAAATACATTTTTGGTATTGGATCAAAAGTGACAACTCCAATTTTTGAATTATACTTTTTTTTATATTTCTTTGCCTCTTTGAACAGTCTTTGATGGCCTAAGTGTAGCCCATCAAAATTGCCAATTAATATCATGGCATTTTGATGTTTTCTTAAAATTTCAAAATTTTTATAAATTTTAATTTTATTTACCATTTTAATTTTGTTTGAGTGTAATTAACACTCACTCCATATTTTTTTTCTAATTTATCAATATTAAAACTAGCTAATTCTTTTTTATGTATACCACTCGTTATTAACAAATTATCAAAATTTTGAATATTAGCTCCTTTTATATCTGTATTCATATTATCTCCGATACATAAGACATTTTTACCATTTATGTTAGCAGATAAATTATAAACTGGTGGATAAGGTTTTCCAAAGTAAATTACTTTTCCACCAATTTCCTCAAATATTTTTGCAACTGATCCAGCACAAAACTCCCTAACATCTCCTCTATCAACAATTAAATCTGGATTAGTACACACAAATTTTTTATTTGAAAATTTCTCAAGTAAATCTCTATAATAGTCAAGTTTTGCTTCATGATCTTCAAATAAACCTGTACAAATAAAATAATCAGCTTGACCAATATTGTTTACTTTATTTTGTTCAAATCTTTTAAATAAGTCAAAATCTCTTGGTGGTCCTATATGATAAAATTTTGAATTTAAAAAATTTTTTGTTAAATATTTTAATGAAGCTTCTCCCGAGGTATATACATCTTCATAAAAATTTTTAAGTCCCATTTTTTTTAAAAAATCAATAACTGTAGAATTTGGACGTGGTGCATTGGTAAGCAATACGAACTCTTTATTACTTTTTTTCAAATTTTCTAGAACCTCAATGGAATCCTCAAAAATTTTTAATCCATTATGGATTACTCCCCATATGTCGATAAAAAACAATTCGTAATTATTTATTTTGGATCTTAATCCATCTTTATCTAAGTTTTGGGGCATACTTGAGGTATAGCTTAAAAATAAGCTTAATTCTTGAGTTTTTTAGACCATAATTTTTATTCAAGATCTTGAAAATTATTAAATATGTCTCTATATGACAGCTAATTTAAAGGAGAATTCGTATGAAATTTAAACCGTTACATGACCGTGTATTAATAGAAGTTTTAGATAGCAGCGAAAAAACTGCTGGTGGCATAATTATTCCAGACACAGCTCAAGAAAAACCTCAAGAAGGTAAAGTTGTAGCTGTTGGCGGAGGTGCAAAAACTGAAGATGGAAAACTAATACCCATGGACGTTAAAGTAGGAGATAAAGTTTTATTCGGTAAGTGGTCAGGAACTGAAGTTAAAATCGATGGTAAAGAGTACAGCATAATGAAAGAGTCAGACATTATGGGTATTGCAACAGGTAAATAATTAATAAGGAGAGTTAAGAATGGCTAAAATAGTAAAATTTGATTCAGATGCTAGAGCATCAATGTTAAAGGGAGTTGATATACTTGCCAACACTGTAAAAGTTACTCTTGGACCAAAAGGAAGAAATGTTGTGATCGACAAATCTTATGGTGCACCAAGAACAACTAAAGATGGTGTTTCAGTTGCAAAAGAAATTGATCTCGATGATAAGTTTGAGAATATGGGTGCACAAATGGTTAAAGAAGTTGCTAGCAAAACTAATGATGAAGCTGGTGACGGAACAACAACTGCAACAATTTTAGCTCAAGCAATTGTTAAAGAAGGTTGTAAGTATGTGACAGCAGGAATGAATCCAATGGATGTTAAGAGAGGGATTGATGCTGCTGTAGATCATGTAAAAAATAAATTAATTTCATCAGCTAAAAAAGTAAAAGATAGTGATGAAATTGCGCAAGTTGGAACAATTTCAGCAAATGGTGATAAAGAAATCGGTGCAATGATTTCAAAAGCAATGCAGAAGGTTGGTAATGAAGGAGTTATTACTGTTGAAGAAGCAAAAGGAATTGAAACAGAACTTGATGTAGTTGAAGGTATGCAGTTTGATAGAGGATATTTATCTCCATATTTTATTACTAATGGTGATAAAATGACTACTGAGTTAGAAAATCCACTAATTCTTCTTCACGAGAAAAAATTAACAAATCTTCAACCGATGGTCCCGCTGTTAGAAGCCGTTGTACAGGCGGGCAGACCGTTAATGATAATTTCAGAAGATGTTGAAGGAGAAGCACTTGCAACACTTGTTGTTAACAAACTTAGAGGTGGTCTAAAAGTTGTTGCTGTTAAAGCCCCTGGTTTTGGAGATAGAAGAAAAGCTATGTTAGAAGATATAGCAATTCTTACAGGTGGACAAGTTATCTCTGAGGATTTAGGAATTAAACTTGAAAATGTTAAACTTAATGATCTTGGATCTGCAAAGCGTGTAAAAGTTGATAAAGAGAATAGTACAATTGTAAGCGGAGCAGGTAAAAAGTCTGACATTGAAGCAAGATGTGCTCAAATCAAAGCTCAAGTTGAAGAAACCACTTCAGACTACGATAGAGAAAAACTACAAGAGAGACTTGCTAAACTAGCAGGCGGTGTAGCTGTAATCAAAGTTGGTGGAGCTACTGAAGTAGAGGTAAAAGAAAGAAAAGATAGAGTTGAAGATGCATTGAACGCTACAAGAGCAGCAGTTGAAGAAGGTATAGTTGTTGGTGGTGGATGTGCATTGCTTTATGCTTCAAAAGAGCTTGATAGTCTTAAAGTTAAAGGCGATGATCAAAAAGCGGGTGTAGAAATTGTTAAAAGCGCTTTGCAAGCACCTATTAGACAAATCACAACAAATGCTGGTGTAGATGGATCTGTCGTTGTTGGTAAATTATTAGAAACTAATAAACCTAGCAATGGATATGATGCACAATCAGAGCAATACGTTGATATGTTTAAAGAAGGTATTATCGATCCAGTCAAAGTTGTAAGAACAGCACTTCAAGATGCTGCTTCCATATCTGGATTGTTAGTAACAACTGAAGCCATGATAGCAGATAAACCAGATGAAAAAGATGCTGGTGGAGCTGGTATGCCTCCTGGAGGGATGGGTGGTATGGGTGGAATGGGTGGCATGGGAATGTAAACCCTTCCAATCTAGTTACCTAAAAAATTTAAAACCCCCGTCAATCGGGGGTTTTTTTTTGTTTAAATTATTTTTGATACATACTAGATATTGCTAATGAAATTTCTGTTAAAAATACTAATTTTAAACTTTTTTTTTATATCTTCAGTTATTTCTGCTGAGTTAAACTGTGAAACTTTCTCTGGAACATGGGAAGGAAACAAAAAAGGTGCGGGTTATAAAGGTGATCTTAAAATTGTTTTTGATGATAAGTGCAAATACAAAATGTTAAAAAGTGATGGAAAAATACTAACACCAGGAAAAATAAAGATAAAAAAAGGTACAAAAGTTACTTATAAAAATAAAGCAGGTTCAAGGGGGAAAGTTACACCAGAAGGTGACACTTTAAAATTGGTAAATACATACACCGGTAATAATTACAAAATTATTGTAAAAAGAAATAATTGAAACTATGAAACTTTTAATCAAATCAATAATTTTATTACTCTTATTTTATATTCCGACCTCAGCTAATGAATTTTCGTTTACTTTTGATTGGGGAAACTTAAAAAGCTGCACATCTGGTTATCCAAATAAAGTTTCTAATCCAATCTTTGAACTAAAAAATGTACCAGAAGGGACAAAGGAACTAAGATTTAAAATGAAAGATAAAGATGTTCCGGGATATAATCATGGTGGAGGAAAAATCAAAGATTACAATGGAGATCTAACTATTCAACCTGGTGCCTTTAAATATAAAAGCCCATGTCCTCCCGATGGTTCTCATACTTATGAGTGGACCATAACTGCTATTGGGGACAAAAAGAAAAAACTTGGAAAAGCAAAAGCAACCAAAAAATATCCTTAAAATACTTTGAATTCAGAAGAAAATCATTTTAACAAATACCTTTTACTAATTTTTTTTACAGGAGCTGTTGTATTATCGTTAGAATTATTAGCATCAAGAATATTAACACCATTTTTTGGTGTAAGTCTTTACATTTGGACTTCTATATTATCAATAACATTAATTTTTTTAGCTATTGGATATCAATTTGGTGGATGGTTAACATCAAAAATAAAAAGTGAGCTTTATGAAGATATTTTTATACTTATTCCTTTTTTAAGTTCTTTTTTCATTTTAATTTCCTCTGCTATATATCCAATTTTATTTCCTCATTTAATTGGTCTAAACTTATTAGTTGGAAGTTTTATTGGAAGCTTAGTTTTATTATCTGTTCCATTAGTATTAATGTCTGCGCTTAATCCTATTTTAATATCAATAATTAAATCCAAAAATGACGAAAGTAGCGACTCTAAGTCAGGTTATGTTTTTTTTATAAGCACATTGGGATCGGTCTTTGGTGTAATTTTTACAGCTCTTTTTATAATTCCAAATTTTACAAATTTTAACTCATTTATATTAAATGCTTTGTTTTTAATTAGTATAAATTTACTAATTTATTTTTTAATTGGTTATTCATTTTTTAAAAAATTAAAAAAAAAATTTGTATTTTTAAATATTCTCTTATTTGGAATACTAATTTTGATTTTAGTTAATAAAGAGAATTATCTTTCATACTTCACCAAATCAACCGATTTGAATGATAACGAATATTTAATACTTTATGAAAAACCATCTTTTTATGGAAATCTTAAGGTAATCGGTTACAAACCAAAAAATGGTGAGAAAGAAACCCATTACATTCTTTATCAAAATGGTTTTACACAAAATACTGTTTCAAAAAATGGAGAATCTCTGAATACTTATATTCATGTCTTAAACAATTTATCAATGAGTTCCGAAATAGGAAATGCTCTAGTTCTTGGCTTTGGAGCTGGTGCACTGCCAAATTATCTTGAAAGTAAAAAATACAATGTTGATATAGTTGAAATCGATCCTTTGACCTTAAGTATAGCTACAGAATATTTTAATTATAAAAAAAAAAAATCAAACATATTTTTTGAAGATGCCAGAACTTTTGTAAAAAATTGTAAAAAAAAATATGATCTTGTTGTTATTGATTTATTTTTTGGAGATGGGGTTCCCGAACACCTAACAACAAAAGAATTTTATAGAGATGTAAAAAAATGTATGGTTAAAAATGGTATATTGCTAAATAATACAGTTGTAGATCTTGATAAAGTAGAAACCCTTGATTTTGTGCTATCTACTTTTAAATCAGAATTTAAAAATATTTATTATTTTTTTGACAAAGAACTTGTAGAAAAAACAGGTGTAAAAATTACTAATCTTTATGTTTTGGTTTCAGATAAAAAAAATATTAAAGACTTAAAAATTGATTATAGTCAAATTCCACAAGTTCTCAGAAAAAGAGTATTTTCAACGTTAGGTAACATTAAAAAATTTGAAAATAAAGATTATTCAAGATATGTGATAATCGATGAAATGAATAATTACTCACATTTATTTGCTAAAAGCATGTCTTCATTTAGAAAACTTATTAGTACTTCGATTCCCTCAAGAATTTTGATTAATTAGTAGTATAGTATTTTTGTGCAGTTTCTAAATTTGTTGAAAAATATAAAGATTTAACTGTTTTCAAATCAAAAAATTAATATATAAGAACGCGCAAATGACAACATCGATACGTAACATCACCATAATTGCTCACGTTGATCATGGCAAAACTACTTTGATCGACAACTTAATGAAACAGAGTGGTTCTTTCAGAGAAAATGAAGTTGTTGATGAAAGACTGATGGATTCCGGTGAACTTGAAAAGGAAAGGGGGATTACAATTCTTGCTAAACCTGCCTCAATAAATTGGAAAGATTCTAGAATTAACATTATTGATACACCAGGACACAGAGATTTTGCTGCAGAAGTTGAAAGAGTTCTTAGTATGGCTGATGGTGCATTATTGTTAATAGATTCAGCCGAAGGGGTAATGCCTCAAACTAAATTTGTATTAGCTAAAGCACTTAAACAAGGCCTTAAACCAATAGTAGTTATTAATAAATTAGACAAAGCTGACCAAAGGGCCGATGAAGTTTTAAATGAGACCTTTGACTTATTTGTCAGCTTAGATGCCAACGAGGAACAATTAGACTTTCCAGTTATTTACGCAAGTGGAAGATCTGGCTGGGCATCTAATGAAATAGACGGTCCAAGAGATAATTTAAATCCATTATTAGATCTAGTAATAGATCATGTTAAGCCAGCAGAATTTGATAAGTCCAAGCCTTTTGCAATGCTTTCAACTCTTCTATATGCGGACAGTTTTTTGGGTAGAAGTTTAGTTGGTAGAATTTCACAAGGTACTGCAAAAGCAAACCAACAAATCAAGGCAATTAATCTTGATGGAGAAAAAGTTGATGAGGGAAGGTTGACCAAAATATTTAGATACGAGGGGACAAAAAAAGTACCAATAGAAGTTGGCGAAGCTGGAGATATTGTGGTTATCGCTGGATTAGAAAAAGCAAATGTTGCTGATACCATATGTGATACTGAGGTAGATACACCAATCCAAGCAACCCCAATTGATCCACCAACGATGTCTATTAAAATAACAGTAAATAGCTCTCCATTGGCTGGTACTGAAGGTAAAAAACTTACAAGTACTCAAATTAGAGAGAGATTAGTTCAAGAGGCTCAGAATAATGTCGGAATTTCTTTTTCAGAAAATGAAAATAAAGACTCATTTGAAATAAGTGGTAGAGGCGAATTAATGTTAGAAATATTATTAACACAAATGAGGCGTGAAGGATTTGAAATGACAGTAAGCCCTCCTAGAGTTTTATTTAACAAAAATGAAAATGGTGAAAAATTAGAACCTATTGAAGAAATTACAATGGATCTTGACGAAGAGTTCTCTTCTAAAGTTATAGACTCCATGAATAAAAGAAAAGGAAAATTAATAGATCTTAAAGATACTGGAAAAAATAAAAAACGATTAATCTTTCATGCACCAACTAGAGGTTTAATGGGATATACCAGTAGATTTCTTACTCTAACTAAAGGAACGGGAGTAATAAACAGAATATTCCATTCTTATGGAAAATTTGAGGGAGATATGGAAGGCAGAAGAAATGGTGCATTAATTTCTATGGAACAAGGAAAAGCAGTAGCTTTTGCAATTTATAATCTACAGGCAAGAGGAGAAATGTTTGTTACTCATAACGATCCAGTTTATTCGGGTATGATTGTAGGATTGTCTCCTAAACCTGGTGATATGATTATAAATGTCATGAAAGGTAAAAAACTCACAAATATGAGGACACAAGGAACAGATGAAAATGTTGTTTTAACTCCTGTAAGAAAGATGTCGATTGCTGAACAATTGAGTATTTTAAACTCTGATGAAGCACTAGAAATTACACCAAATTCATGCAGATTAAGGAAAGCTGTGCTTGATCCTCATGAGAGAAAAAAACTTTCTAAATTATCTGAAGCTTCTTAAAAAAATTATTATTCAGATTTATTTTTGGTAAATGGCAGCCACTTTTCAAATGCTGATTTACTAGGTCCATCATATGGAATTGAGTAAGAGTTTGTTCTTGTCAATACTTCAATACCTTTAGAAAAAACAAAGATAAAAACTATAACAAAAACAATTGTCATGATTTTAAATGGATCAAAATTTTTTGTCTTAAAAACACTAATAGCTTTGGCTTCAGCTCTATGAAATTGTTTAAACGTATAATAAACAGCAAATATTAAACCTATATGAGCAACATATGTCCCTGCCCAACCAAATGCAAAAGTAGCATATGAAAATACATATAAACTAAATACTGTTGTCCATATAAAACTTAAAACTAATAATATTTGTAGTCTCACAGTTTTGGGAAGTGCTCTTAAATCGTTTTTACTATCGTCAAAGAGTATATTAGCCGATTCTTTCATCCAATTTTTTATAGACATAATTTATATTTACAATTTTTATTCAATATTAACAATCGACTAATTGTCCACTAAAAACATTTACTTCGTAACTTTATCCACAATATAAATTCCTAAAGCTACAGCAGGACCTATCCCAAATGCAAATATTATAGTGCCCAAACCAACAGTACCTCCCAAATACCAACCAGATATAACAGCTGAAATTTCCAAAGTAGCTCGAATTAAAGCAATAGGAAGTTGAGTTTTTTTTGTTAGACCTGTCATCAATCCATCTCTAGGACCAGGACCTAAATTTGCAATTAAGTATATCCCACTTCCTAAACCGACAAGCAAAACAGAAAATACAGCAAGAATATATTTTGAAAAAGTAGCTAAAGGAGGATCAAAAAGAAAAAGTGTTAAATCGATTATCGCTGCTATGATTAAAATATTTAAAATTGTACCAATTCCTGGTTTTTGTTTTAGTGGAAACCAAAAACCTAAAACAATAATACTTATTATGAATGTAGATAATCCAATCGAAATATTTAATATGTTTGATAACCCTTCTGCAAGAACAGACCATGGAGAATTACCAGTAGTAGAAACTAATAAAAGACCCTCTCCCAACCCAAACAAAGATAAACCAACAAATAAAAGTATAAAAGTTGTAAACTTAGGTTTTAAATTTAAAGGTTTTTCTGAGCTCCAAGATTTTGAGGGGATATTTTTAATGGTTAAAAACATAATTCTTTAAACTATTTATCTTTTAAACATAAAAATTCTATATAAAGTTCAAACAATTCAATTAAAATAATATGAAATAATGAGAAAATTCTTAGTAATATTGTTAATTTTATCTCCTCTATTTTTAAAAGCACATACTGATCATTATAAAAATTATTCAAACATAGAAATGGAAATATTTAAAGATAATGAAAAAATTGGAGAAAGTATTTTCACATTTAAAAAAGAAGAAAATAAATTTATTGTTAAAAATAGGACTAATTTCAATGTAAAATTATTGGGTATTACAGTATTCTCTATAAATAGTAGAGGGACCGAAGAGTATATTGGAGATCAATTAATTTCATTTAACTCAGAAACATTTCAAAATGATAAAAGAAAATATGTAAATTTAATTTTTGACGAAAAAAAAGAGAAATTTATAATTGATGGGTCATCATATAAAGGAGAGGCTGATAAAGAAAATATAATTGGTCATTGGTGGAATCATAGAATTTTACAAACTGAGACACAAATAAGTCCCTTATCTGGAAGTGTAAAAAAACAAAACATAGAATTTTTGGGAAAAAAAAAAATAAAACTTTATAATAAAGAATATGATGTTGAACATTTTAGACTGTTTTCTACCAACCCAAATCTACCAGATGATAAAAAATTAAATTTTGAAATATGGTACGATAAGAAAAAAGCATTGATTATAAAAGTAGCTTATAAGAGATTGGGTCTATGGGAATATAGGCTAAAAGAAATTCAATAATTATTTTCCCGCTACTGTCATTTGATTAATCAAAAGTGTAGGTGCATTTGTAGAGTACTTCATCTCTAAATCATTTGCCAAAGTAATATTCTTAAATATTTCCTTAAAATTTCCGGCGATAGTTATTTCACTTACTGGGTAAGTTAATTCTCCATCCTCAACCATAAATCCTGATGCTCCAACTGAGTAATCTCCTGTAATAATATTACCTCCATGGCCTATAGTCTCTGTTATGTATAGAAACTTTTTTTCTGAATTTAACAAATCTTTAAAACTTAAGTTACCGTTTTGAAAGTATAAGTTTGTTGTTCCTCCAGACCTACCATTAGATTTTAAATTTAACTTTTTACCATAATAAGTATCAATTAAATAATTTTTTAAAATACCATTCTCAACTAGTTTCAAAGAATTTGTTTCAACCCCCTCGCTATCAAAGTTTTGGGAACCTAATCCTTTTTCAATTTTTGGATCATCGATGATATTAATTGAATTTGGAAAAATTTCAGAATTGATTTGATCTTTTAAAAAAGAAGTTCCTCTTGCAATAGCACTCGCACTTATTGCACTTGCTAGTGTACTTAATATTCCTTTGGAAATTCTTTTATCGAATATAACACCAATTTTTTCACTCTTGATTTTTTTTGGACCTAACTTTCTTATTGCTTTGTCGGCAGCTATTTTTCCAATTTCTTCTGGTTTCATAATATCTTTCAAGAATCTTGTGCTACCGAACTCATAATCTCTTTCCATTGCACCATTAATTCTTGATACAGCTACGCATGAAGATGAAAAATTTGAGGTTTTGTATCCACCTAAAAAACCATTACTGTTTGCGAGTATAAAATTATTTTTATTTTCGGTAAAACCAGCTTCAGTATTAACTATTTTTTTGTCCGTTGATGCTGTCTCTTCAACTTTTTTTAAAAATTCAATCTTTTTATCATTTGGATAATGTGTTTCATCATAAAGATTAAGGTCTCTTATTTCTTTAGACATTAAATCTTTATCTGGTAACGAATTATTTTCATCTGATGGAGTAATTTTTGTAGCAGCAATACAACGTTCTATTAGTTTTTCTAAGTTTGATTTGGATAAATCTGATGAATTAATGCTTGATTTTTTTTTCTCTATATAAGTAGTTAAATTGACAGCAAAACTATCTGCTCTATTTGACTCGTCTAATTTTTTGTTTCTAAAACTTACATTTTCTGAGACAGAGTGAATTACTTTTACACCCACATCTGTAGCTCCTAGTTTTTTAGAGTTTTCAATACAATAAGACGCTATATCTTTTAAAAATTCCTGATCCTTTATCATTTAGATTAAAGTTTTGTTCCACCAACAGTCATCTTATTTATAAGAATTGATGGCTGAGCTACTCCTACTGGAACACCTTGTCCAGCTTTCCCGCATGTTCCAATACCTGGGTCTAATTTCATATCATTACCCACTAATGAAACTTCTTTTAAAATTGATGGTCCATCTCCAATTAATGTGGCACCTTTGATTGGTGATCCAATTTTACCGTTATTAATTTCGTATGCTTCTGTGCAGTTGAAGACAAATTTTCCTGAAGTTATGTCAACTTGTCCTCCTCCAAAACTTACAGCGAAAATACCTTTATCAACTGAACTTATCATTTCATCTTGCGAATATTTACCTGACAACATCATTGTATTTCTCATTCTTGGTAAAACGACATGTTTATAACTTTCTCTTCTTCCGCTACCTGTTGACTTAGTGCCCATCAAACGAGCGTTTAAACGGTCTTGCATATAGTTTTTTAAAATTCCATTTTCTATTAAAACTGTATTTTCAGTAGGTGTTCCCTCATCATCTATAGTTAAACTTCCTCTTCTTTGATGTAAGGTGCCGTCATCTACAATTGTAACTCCTTCGCTTGCTACTTGCTGCCCCATTAAATTATGAAAAGCTGAAGTTTTTTTTCTATTAAAATCTCCCTCAAGACCATGTCCAATTGCTTCGTGTATTAAAATCGCTGGCCATCCAGGGCCTAAAACAACTTTCATTTCTCCTGCTGGTGCTGGTTTGCTTTCTAAATTCACATTTGCAATTCTAAAAGCTTCATCACAAACATCTTTCCAGCTTCCATCTTTTAGATAATCATCATAACTTTGTCTTCCTCCAACTCCATAAACACCTGTTTCTTTTTTTCCATCTTTTTCTAATACGACAGAAACATTGAATCTGACTAATGGCCTATCATCTTTTAAAACTTGATTATCAGATCTAATAATTTCTATTGATTTATGTTCCCCTAAAAAATTTGCAGTTACTTGATTTACAATTGAGCCTTTTGATCTTAAATAGTTATTAACATTGTTCAGCAAATCTATCTTCGAGTCGAAAGTCTTGCTTTCAATAGGATTAATATTTTCGTAATATTTGCTGTTAGTTTTAGGAATTTCATGATTATAGGTTCCTTTTTTTGACTTTAACGTATCTTTTAAATTATCACTTGATTTTCTTAATGACTCCTTTGAAATATCATTAGAATGAGAGTAGGCAACAACCTCTCCTGTCACAGCTCTGAAACCATACCCTTGATCAGAGTTATAAGTTGAACTCTTTATTTTATTATCATCTAAAACAATAGACTCAGATTTATGATTTTCTAAATATAATTCTCCATCATCACAATTTTTTAAAGTTTCAGTAACAATTGCCTCAGCTTGTGATGTATCTATATCTGTATCTTTGAAGAAATTTGACATTTGAAGAATGTAGTAGTGATTATTAATATATCAACTGCTTATTTGGCACATTTGTAAAAATAAAATATTCAAATATAGTTTAATTATGAAGGTTTTTTTTAACAATTCATGCAAAATCTGCAGAGCAGAAATTAATATATATAAAAAAGAAAACATAGAAAATTTGAATTGGATAGACATAACTAAAAATAAAAATGCTGAATTAGAAACAAAAAAAACTGATAAAGAGCTTCTAAGAAGACTTCATGTAGAACAAGATGGAAAAATCTATGTGGGTATTGATGCTTTTTTACTAATTTGGAAAAGTATTCCAAAATACAAGTTTCTTTATAAATTTTTTAAACTCCCAGTCATTTACCAATTATTTTATGTCGGATATGAAATTGTAGCGTTCTTTTTGTATTTAAAAAATAGACACCAACTAAACTAATGTTGAATAGCGTATAAAATCTGGGTTACAAAAGACAAAAATATAAAAAAAGAGAAAAATAAAATAAAATACATAACTGTAACTGCTCTATTTCTCTTTCTTCTTAAAATAACAAATTTTTTATCATCGAGAAAAGAAATATCTCTATCACCTGGCACTGGATAATCATAACTCCATCTCCATAAAGATGAACCAAATCTTTTATCTAATTTATTGTAATAATTTACCCAAGCCAATGACCACATAAACATTAAAAACAAAAATGTTAAAGCTAAAAAAGTTGAGAACATAAATATATTAAATTATATTAAATTTTTTTTATATGTCTATCTGGGGAAGTTTAATTGGTGGGATGATCGGTTTTTCTTTAGGAGGACCGTTTGGAATGCTATTAGGTTCCTTAATTGGTGGAAAAGTATCAAGATCATCATTTAAATCTTTTGCACAACCTCAACAAGTTTTTGCATTAGCTCTTATAGTTTTATCAGCTAAACTGAGTAAAGCAGACGGTCAGGTTAGTAGAGAGGAATTAATTGCGGTAAAAGATAAACTCAAAATTCCAGAACATGAATTGGATCAAGTTGGAAAAATTTTTAATAAAGCTAAAGAAGAAAGCACTGGTTACGAACCATATGCAAAACAAATAGCTCAGATCTATCAAGGAAATATAAATGTGTTGGAAGAGGTCATTAATATATTATTTTATATTGCAGAAGCTGATGGAAATATAAGTGATCAAGAATTTAGAATGATACAACATGTTTCTCAATTATTTGGTCTTAGTGATGCTCAGTTCAATGGAATAGTTGAGGGTAGGAAATCACCAGATAAACTCAATCCATATGTGGTATTAGAGAGTAAACCTGATGATAATCTTACAGATATTAGAAAAAGATATTTAAAATTAAGTAAAGAACATCATCCTGACTTACTTCTAAGTAAAGGAGTTCCTCAGGAAGTTATTGAGGAAAGTAAAAAGAAAATGAGAGCTATTAATTCAGCCTGGGATCAAATCCAAAAGCTAAAGAGTAATTAAAATTGCTCAGATTCTGTTGAGCCTTCCATTGCTGTTGTGGAGCTCTTTCCAGAACTTATTGTATTGGAAACTGCATCAAAATAAGAAGTGCCAACTTCTCGTTGATGTTTAACACTGGTATATCCATCTTTTTCTCTAGCAAATTCATTTTGTTGTATTCTAGAGTAAGCAGTCATACCTTCCTTTTTATATTTTTCTGCAAGCTCGAAAATAGCAATATTTTGCGTATGGAAACCTGCTAAAGTTATAAATTGAAATTTATACCCCATCATTCCAATTTTAGTTTGAAATGTTGCAATCTCATCATCAGATAAATGTTTCTTCCAATTAAATGATGGAGAGCAATTATAAGCTAACATCTTACCAGGAAATTTTGCATGTATTGCATCAGCAAACTTTTTTGCTTCTTCTAAATTAGGTGTTGCAGTTTCACACCATATTAAATCCGCGTAAGGTGCATAAGCTAACCCTCTTGAGATTGCTTGATCAATACCATCTTTTACGTAATAAAAACCTTCAGGTGATCTTTCTCCAGTTAAAAATGGTTTATCATTTTCATCAAAATCGTTTGTTATTAGTTTCGCAGCGTTGGCATCTGTTCTTGCAAGAATAATGAGAGGAACGTCGGCAATATCAGCTGCCAATCTTGCTGCTTTTAGATTTCGGACCATGGTTCCAGTAGGAACAAGAACCTTACCACCCATATGTCCACATTTTTTTTCACTAGCTAATTGGTCTTCAAAATGAACTCCAGCTGCGCCAGCTTTTATAAATTTTTTTGTTAGCTCAAATACATTTAACGGTCCACCAAATCCTGCTTCGCCATCTGCAATAATTGGCAACATGTAATCAGTTCTTTCACTGTTTTTCATATCTCCATCTGCTATTTCCATATGCTGAATTTGATCGGCTCTAATTAAAGAATTATTCATAGACTCAACTAATTTAGGTGCGCTGTCGTAAGGATATAAAGATTGATCAGGATACATTTCTCCAGCGCTGTTTGCGTCTGCTGCAACTTGCCAACCACTTAAATAAATCGCTTTTAAACCAGCTTTTGCATGTTGAACGGCTTGATTTCCAGATAAAGACCCAAGTGTGTTTACATATGGCTCTGTATTCAACAATCTCCAGAGCTTTTGAGATTGCTGTTTACACATTGAATACTCAATTTTAATGGATCCTCTTAACCTTTCTACTTCTTCTGGTTTATAATCCCTTTGTATTCCTGCGAATCTTTTCAACTCATACGAGATTTTCTCGGCTGACATTATTCCTCCTTTAAAACTAATTCTTTTTACTTTTCTTTATATTCTTCCGTAAACTCATTCATTCCACTTGATCCCCAATCGCAGTGGTCATCTCTTAAATAAACCCCTCTGCTTCTATACTCTTGGTGCTCTTGGTGATTTGTAGTTTGAGAACTAGTTTCAATGTTTTTTAAAGTATTTTTGTCCATGTAAACTTTATAATTTACAATATTTACAAAATCCACAAAAAATGTTAAAAATCTTGTAAATACAATAAATTTTTTGTAAATAATAATTTACAAAGTTTACAAATAGTAAATGAGTCAAGTAGAATTAAACATTGGTCCAAAAATAAAAGCTTTTAGAAGGCAGCTCGGTATGCAAGCAAATAAACTAGCCTCACAACTTAACATTTCACCAAGTTATTTAGCTTTAATCGAGGGGGGTAAAAGAAAAATTGACGGCGAATTGCTTTTAAAAATTTGTGAGGAGTTAAGTATCAACATTAGCGATCTAACAAATAAATCAGATATCAATATGGTCAACACAATTTCAGAATTGCTTGATGATCAACTTTTTGAAGATTTGGATATAGTTGGTCCAGAAGTTAAAGATCTTGCAAATAGTAATCCAAAAATTGGTAAAGCTCTAATAAGATTAGGAGATATTTTGAAAAAAAAAGATCATGAATTGGTTAACAAAATTGAAAAACTTTCAGGAAAAATTGTAGATAATAGAAAAAACTCATTTCCTGGAGAAGTAATTTCAGATTTTTTGCAAGAAAATAGAAATTTTTTTCCAAAGCTGGAAGAATTTGCTAATCAAATCTTTGAACAAATAAAACAAAATAATAGAACAAGATATATTGCTTTATGTGACTATTTAAAATCAGAATATAAAATTGAAGTACAAGATATAATTCCTGAGGAAGGTAAACCATTCTCAAAAATTTATGATAACAAAAATAGAAAGTTGCTATTGTCTGATTATTTATCTTTGGAAACAAAGAAATTATATGCTGCGGCTCAAATTGCACAAGAGGGAGCTAGTGAAATTATAAATTTTTATCTTGATACTTTTAATTATCCAAATGAAGAGTCGAAGAAATTAACAAAAGTTGCTTTATTAAATTACTGTGGAGCAGCAATTTTAATGCCTTACAAATTATTTCATTCTGAATGTAATAAACTTAAATACGATTTAGAGTTATTACAAAATACTTTTGCAACTTCATTCGAACAAGTCACACATAGAGTAACATGTTTGAATGATCCAAAATTACCAGGAGTTCCTTTTCATTTTTTGAGAGTTGATGTGGCTGGTAATATTTCAAAAAGATTTTCATTGTCAGGTATTGAAATACCGCGTTATGGCGGTGCTTGTCCTCGATGGAATGTGTATTCGGCTTTTTCTAGGCCTGGCGTTATACAGGCTGCAGTAAGTAAAATGACTAATGGTGAAAAGTATGTATGTATAGCAAGAACAGTTGAAAAAGGTATAGGAAGATATGGACAAAAAAAAAGTATGTTATCTATAGGGCTTGGATGTGAAGCCAAATATGCAAAAGATTTCGTTTATACGGAAAATTTAGATTTAAATGATAAAAAATCAGAGATACCTGTGGGGGTTTCATGTAGAACTTGTGATAGACTGGATTGTTCTCAAAGAGCTTTTCCACCATTACATAAAAAATTTGATGTAGACATTAATTCTAGAGGAGTATCCGTATATGTCAGTGATTAAAAAACATATAAGTTTTATAATTATAATTTTATTTGTCAGTACAAATAATGTGTATTCGGACAATTTAAATATATTGTTTAAAGAATTGCTTAATGCAAAAAATTTACAACAAGCAGAAAAGCTAGAGGATCAAATTTGGAATAATTGGACAAGGCACCCAAACAATGATTATCTGACGAACAAATTAGAGAACGGAACTTATTCCATGTACCATCAGCAATATAGAATGGCATTAAAACTATTTACAGATGTGATTAATGAGGACCCAAAATGGGCAGAAGGTTGGAATAAACGAGCAACATTACTATTTATATTAGGAGATTATGAGAAATCGTTAGATGATATTGAGAAAGTTTTAGATCTAGAGCCAAGACATTTCGGAGCATTATCTGGGCGGGCGCAAATATACTTAAGCTTAAAGGAATATGAAAAAGCAGTTGATGACTTGAGAAAAGCAAAATCAATTTATCCATTAATCAAAAGTGGCGAAAATATTAAGTTAATAGAAAAGATTATCAAAGACCAACAAATTTAATTATTCTTAGATCTTTTCTTTGCAATCAAGTGCGTTAATGAATCTACCATTAAATCTGAGGCTTTAAAAATTTCACTTGGTTTAAATTCATGTGAAATATTTTTTTCTTCATTTGTTTTATCTTCAATTACTATACCTTCATCTGGAGAATTATTTTTAATGTAAATTAGTATTAACCATTCATCATCAATTGTCTCATCCCATTTTATGAAAATTTCTCCAGTCTCAAATCTTCTATCTATGCATCTCAAGATAGACATATGTTTAGTTATATATCTTTTATTAAGTTGAAAAACTAAACTATTCGCACTTCTGTAAAAGCTTTCAAGCGCAAACTCAATTTTTTGCCTAGCTAAAGTATACTCCCTTTCTCTTTGAAGTAATTTTGCTCTATCGTCTCCTTCTTGTGTTTCTACGCCTAGCGCCTCGACTCGTTCTCTTATTTTCTGATCTCTTATTTGTTGATATTTTAATTTTAGTTTTTCGATACGCTCTTGTAATCCTGAATAATCTTCTCTCTTTTCTCTTAAAGCTAATTTTTCCAATTGTTCTAGTTCTTTTACCTCTCTTATTCTAAACTTTTCTATTTGTTTTTCTAATTTTAATTCTTGCAAAAATTTCTTTTGTCTGTCCGCCTGCTCTTTTCGCAGTATGGCCTGTTCTTTTCTTAAAAATAATTTTATATCTTTTGCTCTTTCTTTTTCTAACTTTTGTTCTTGTTTTAACTGGATCTCTTTTTCTTTTAAAAAAGCTTTCTCATCTGCTTTTTTTTGTTTCTCAATTTCGATTTTTTCCTTTTCTGCTTGTTCTATTTTCTCTAATTTAATTTGTCTTTTTTCCTCAGCTCTTATTTCTTTAAAACGAATTAATCTAAATTCTATACTTTGAAAAAATTTTTGAATTAATTTATCAATAGCTAATAAATTAAAACTAAATTTGAAAGAAAACTTATTTTTTAAATCTTCCTCGAGTCTGACAGTCCTTGAAATAATACCTTTTTCAGCACTTGTCTTTAACTTAACTTTTTTTA
>CACCFT010000011.1 GCA_902545405.1 uncultured Pelagibacteraceae bacterium | reverse complement strand
CATTGCAGTTGAGAAAATTAGAGCAACATTTAAAGTTCTCGATCTATTTTTAGAAGCAGCTGAAGAGCATGGTTATAAAAGAACTGATGATTTTAATAACGGTGATAATGAGGGAATGGGATATTTTCCATTTACAATTAAAAATGGCTTTAGATGCAGTACAGCAGTTGGTTATTTAAATCCAGTTAAGAGCAGAAAAAATTTAAAAATTATTACTAAGGCTCATATTAAAAATATAGAATTTGAAAATAATAAAGCAAAAAAAGTAAATTTTTGGATAGATGGAAAAGAATTCTCTGTTGAGACTAATAAAGAAATTATATTAAGCGCAGGCACAATTGGTTCACCTCATATATTACAAGCATCAGGAATTGGTCCTGGAGAGCTTCTAAAAGAAAATAATATTAATGTATTAAAAGATCACCAAGGAGTTGGAAGAAATTTAACTGATCATTTAATGCTAAGACCTGTTTACAAAATTAAAAATTTAGAAACTTTAAATGATATATACTATAGTTTAACTAAGAAAATGTTATCTGGTTTGAAGTTTCTTCTCTTAAGAAAAGGACCTTTAACAGTTGGAGCTAGTTATGTTTGTGGTTTTGTTAAAAGTGATGAACATTTAGAAACTCCAAATCTTCAATTTCATATTTCACCAGCAAGCACAGATCTTTTAGGAAAATCAGCTTTACATAAATTTCCAGCGTTCACTCCAACAATTACAAATGTAAGACCAACAAGTAGAGGGTCTATTGAATTAAAATCTCCTGACACCAGAGTTTCACCAAAAATAAAAATGAATTATTTATCAACTGATGAAGATCGTGAGATTGCTGGAAAAGCATTAAAGATTGTAAGAAAAATTGTTATGGAGTCTAAAGCTTATAAAGATTATCAACCTGAAGAGCTTAGACCGGGAATCAATATTACAGACAATGAAGAATTAGCAACAGAAGCCGGAAAATTTGCGAATACTATTTTCCATCCTGTGAGCACATGTAGAATGGGTAAAGATGAAAATGCTGTTGTTAATGATAGATTAGTCGCTCACGGACTAGAAAATTTAAGGGTTGTAGATGCCTCTGTTATGCCTCATATCACATCAGGAAATACAAATGCACCGACAATAATGATTGCGGAAAAAGCAGCTGATATGATAATTGAGGATAGTAGAAGATGACCGAACAAATAGTAATTTTTTTTCAAATAGTTTTTATTGATTTAGTTTTAGCAGGAGATAATGCAATTATAATTGGAATGGTTGCTTCTCAATTTCCAACCGAGCAAAGAAAAAAAATTATTTTTTGGGGAATTGGAGCAGCGGTAGTTTTAAGAATTATATTTACACTAATAACTGCTTATCTATTACAAATCACAGGACTAAGACTTATTGGAGGAATACTACTTCTTTATATATGTTACAGACTTTACGTGGATGTAATTAAAATGAATAGTAACACTGAAGAAAATATCAAAAAAGTAGATAACTCATCATTTATGAAAGCTATAACAACTGTAATTCTAGCAGATGTAACAATGAGTTTAGATAATGTCTTAGGTGTAGCGGGAGCAGCTAGAGATCACTATATGCTATTAATATTTGGTCTAGTTTTATCAATAGTTTTAATGGCTACTGCAGCTACATTGATATCTGGCTGGATTAAAAAGTATAAATGGATAGGATGGGTTGGATTATTCGCAATATTATTTGTTGCAATAGAGCTAATATATACAGACGTAAAACTATTTTTATAAATGTATTTAAAAAAAATTAATTTAAAAAATAAAGTTGCTTTAGTTACTGGTGCGGGAAAAGGTATTGGTAGAGCATGCTCTATCGCTCTTGCGGAAGCTGGTGCAACGTTAATTGGAGTAAGTAGAACTACTTCTGATCTTGATAAGCTTCAAAAAGATATAAAAAAAGTTAAAGGAAAATTAACTAAAATAACTTGCGATATTATGGATTATGAAGATCTTTCTTCTAAATTAAAAAAAATTAAGAAGATCGATATACTTGTAAATAATGCAGGTACAAATATTCCTGAGCCTTTCGAGAAAATCAAACAAACAAGTATGAACTATCTTGTAGATTTAAATATGAAAGCAGCATTCAATGTTGCGCAGTTAGTAGTCCTAAAAATGTTAAAAAATAAAAAAAAAGGTGGGTCTATAATTAATATGTCTTCACAATTAGGGCATGTCGGTATGTCAGGTAGAAATATTTATAACATGACAAAATTTGGAATTGAGGGATTAACTAAAGGAATGGGTGTTGAACTTGCAACAAAAAATATCAGAGTAAACACTGTTGCACCTACATTTGTTGAAACTCCAATGGTTAAAAAATTCTTTAAAAATAAAAAATTTAAACAACTAGCTTTAAGTAATATACCCATGGGAAAAGTTGCAACAGAATCTGATGTGGCTACAGCAGTATGTTTTTTAGCTTCAGATGCAGCGAGTATGATAACTGGAACATCAATTGTAATTGATGGGGGCTGGACAGCAAAATAATGAAAAAATTGTTGCTTATTTTAGCAATTATATTTTCTACACACTCTCATGCTTTAGAGTTTCAAGGTAAATTTTTACAAGGACATTTTATTTTAGGTAAAGCAGAAGCTGGATCAAAGGTATTTGTAGATAAAACACAAGTTAAAGTATCTAAGGATGGATATTTTGTATTCGGTATTGATAGAGATCGAAAATTCGATGTGGCTATTACTGAAATAAGTAATGGTAAAAAAAACAAAATTATAAAAAAAGTTTTTAAAAGAAAATATAATATTCAAAGAATAGATGGTCTGCCTGAAAATAAAGTTACACCACCAGAGTCTGTTTATAAAAGAATTAAAGAAGAAAATGGGAGAATTGGAAAAGCAAGAGCCATTAATTCAGATTTAACTTTCTTTACTGAACAATTTATTATGCCAGTTAAAGGAATAATTAGTGGAGTTTACGGTAGCCAAAGAATTCTTAATGGCAAACCTAAATGGCCTCACTACGGAATTGATATAGCTGCTAAACAAGGGACTGAAATTAAATCATCTGGAACTGGAATAGTGACTATGGCAGAAGATGATCTTTATTATACGGGTGGTACCGTAATAATGGACCACGGACATGGAATTTCAACAATATATTCGCACCTTGAGAATGTAATGGTTAAAGTTGGTGATGAAGTTAAACAAGGAGAAATTATTGGAACTGTTGGATCTACTGGTAGATCAACTGGGCCTCATTTAGATTTTAGGATAAATTGGTTTCAAACTAGACTTGATCCAATGAGCATTCTTCAATAAGTTCTGGCTATGAAAAACGAAATAAATCGTATCGCTGGCAGACTAGTAAAAGCTTACAACACAAATACAGTCATTAATCCTATCCCAGTAAAATATTGTAAAAATATTAATTTAGCTAACAAACTAAGAAAATTATGTGAAGATCAAATTAAAGATGAAACAATTGGTATAAAAGCTGGTGGAACTGGAATTCAAGCATTAAAAAAATTAAAAGAAAAAGAACCTTTTACAGCAAAAGTATTTAAAAAAAGATTAGTTAAATCTGGTCAAAAAGTAAAAATAAACCAACACACTAGAGGCATAGAGGTTGAAGTTTATTACTTTATTAAAAAATCTTTCTTTGATTTTAAAGGAAAGGTTACAAAATCAAATGTTACTAAATTTATTAAATTTATGGGGCCTTGTTTTGAAATTGTAGGATTTAGACAAAGAAACAAAAAATTTACATATTTGGGAGACATTTGTGGAGATTTTGGATTTAACATTAAATTTGTTGTTGGAAGAAAAACAAAATTTAAAAAATTAAATTTAAACAATTTAAAAACATCATTAATCAGCAAGAAGAATGGAATAAAAGTAAATGGTAATACAAATATTGTTTATATAAACCCATTAAATTCATTAAGATTTGTTTTAAATAAAGTTAAGAAAGAAAAGATAAAATTAAACAAAGATTTTTATGTTTTCACAGGCTCAACTGTGGGGGTAGTTCCATTTAAAGGAAAAGGATTATACAAAGGAACAGTTGATAAAATTGGCTCTGTTAGTGTTAACATTCGTTAATGGGTCTTCATTTTAGTAAAGAAGAATTCTCAAATAGAAAAGAAAAGACACTAAATTCTATGAAAAATGAGGGTGTAGATGCTCTTATTATGTTTAGACAAGAGTCTATGTATTGGCTCACTGGTTACGACACTTTCGGCTATGTTTTTTTTCAAGCATTAGTTTTAGATCAAAAAGGTAATGTAATATTATTAACTAGAGCCCCTGATTTAAGGCAAGCTCAAAATACTTCCAACATTAGTGATATAAGAATTTGGGTTGATAAAGATGGTGCTAATCCTGCTGATGATCTCAAAATAATTTTAGATGAACTAAACTTAAAAGGAAAAAAAATTGGTGTTGAATATGAAGCCTACGGTCTTACAGGGAGAAATGCATTAAGACTTAATACGGTTTTACAAAACTATTGCTCAATTGAAGATAAATCAGAATTAATTACAAAACTAAGAGTAATAAAATCTAAAGAAGAAATTAATTATGTAAAAAAAGCAGCAAATTTAGCTGACAAAGCTTTAGATGAAGTTTGGAAGTATGCAAAAGCAGGAGTAAGTGAATCTAAAATTTTAGCTGAAATGAATAGAGTTATATTTGATGGAGGTGGAGATTATCCTGCTAATGAATTTATTATTGGATCTGGAAAGAATGCCCTACTCTGTCGTTATCAAGCAGAAAAACAAATACTTAATAATCAAGATCAGTTAACCATTGAATGGGCTGGAACCTATAGGCACTATCATTCAGCAATGTTTAGAACGATACCTATAGGAAAAGCAGATCCAAAACATCATAAAATGCATGATGCATGCGTTGAAGCTCTTACAAATTGTGAAAATAAATTAAAGCCTGGAAATAAAATTGGAGAAGTTTTTGATGTTCATGCAAAAACTTTTGATGATCATGGATTTAAAAATTCAAGAATGAATGCGTGTGGGTACTCCTTGGGTGCAACTTTTTCTCCAAATTGGATGGATTGGCCAATGCTTTACACAGGAAATCCATATGAGATCCAAGCAGGAAATATTTTCTTTATGCATATGATATTGATGGACTCTGAAAATCAATTAGCCATGAATTTAGGAGAAACTTATCTTGTTACTGAAAAAGGTAATGAAAGATTAGGCCAACATAAGTTGGATCTGGTGGTGCTTTAGTTTCCAGTTACCAGTTAAGTTCTAGTGCCGACAAAATAACTATAAATATTTTCTTTAAATTTAATCTGTTAATTTGCTTGGCCAATTTTGTATCCACGCCCTTACAGGTGCACCAGCACCAACAGCATGAGACTCTGTAATTCCAAAGAGTTCTTTTGAAATAGGTGCAGAAAATACGTTAAGAAATAAACTAATAGTTAGCGCACACAAAATAAATTTTACTGATTTTTCAATTTTAACTTCATAAATTATTTTTTTCATAATACTCCCATTTAGTTGGATATAAAAATTCTTATTTATTTTAGAATTTTAATTATTAATTTTTTTTATTTGCATCCTTTTAAACAAACTATATGAATTGGAAGATGAGCTCTACCTAAACTCGCCTCTGCCTCACTAGTTCCCAAAAGTTCTTTAGAAATTGGGGATGAAAAAGCATTCAAAAAAATACCAATTGCAAATACTGCTAATATTATTTTTACAGATTTTTCTAATTTAATTTCATGTTTAATTGTTTTCATATTTCTCCTTTGTTACCCCAATTATAACATAAAAAATAATTACTATATTTTTTTTATTTAAGTTTAAATCTTACAATTCTTTAGTGTATCGAAAGAAAGAAATTAATTAGATTTCCATTTTTTATTACAACCAAAGAAAGAAATATATTTTTCATTATCTTTAGTATTCATATTTTTTGTAACTTCATGGATTAACTCACCAGTGGATCTATTTAAAAACACTGACTCTGAGTATTTTTTTTCTTTATCTATATTTTTAAATAAAATGGTGTCGTTTTTAGCAATTCTGACATCATCTTTACTAATATCTGAATAAGTATCGATAAATTCTGATAAACCATTAATAGTAAGTTTACTTGGTTGTGCTGCTACAACTTTTAAAACTTTTTTTTTATCAACTTCAATATTATCTGCAGTAAAAGTTTGATAATTAAAATCTTTATTTTTGATCATTATTTTTTCTAATTTACAATCAAATGTGATTTTAAAATCATGGATGATATCAGTATTTTTAGAAAAACTAATTGATGTTGAAAAAAGTAAAATTACTATTGAAAATATAATTTTCATTTATTTACCATATCGTATTTTATTATGTAAATCGTGTGCACTTTGCCACCCATTTTCTAACCTTGGTCCTCCAAAATAATCACCACACAAACCTAATTTTAAAGACTTATTCCATAAAGATAATTGTTTAAGTGGCTTTGAATTTGATGAATACAACCAGCCATGAATTCTTGAGTGATGAATTTTTTTGATTTTTAAATTTGTTAATTTCTCAAATTTTTTAACTAGTTGATTTGTATAGTATTTTCTTTTATTTCTATAATCTTTCGTGAATTTATTGCCGTATTTGTAAGTGCTTTGAAGCGTCCATAAATCATACTTATAGTTAAATCTTTTCTTACTATTTTCGTAAGCTGCCCAACCAAGCATATCATCATTAAAAAAATAACTACTATTTGATTGTTTAAGCTTATTTGTAATAATCATAACTGTTAAATTGGCATCCATCTTAACTTTTTGATTTAAATAGGATTTATTTAAGTATTTTTGTCCTAATTTCTTACTTTGAGGAAATGGGCAGGTCAAAATAAGATTTTTACATTTTTGTTTTACATCATTATTAAATGTTAATTCCCAATGTTCATTTAATTTATTTATATTTATTAGCTCGTGTTCAAAATTACATTTAATTTTCTTTAATAAATGTTTGCTAATAGAGTTGTTTCCTTTTGTTCCAATTAACTTTAAATGATTTTTAATTTCTTTGACTGATTTATGCAGAAATAAATGATTTCCTCCCCACTTTTTTAAAACTTTTTTCTTAATAAGTTGATTGGTAAAGGTTTTAAATTTTGTTGATTTTGGAGAAATATATTGAAGTCCGTGATCAAATCCGACTTTATCTTTATATTTTTTAAATGAACTTCTTCCACCAAAACCCCTAGCTTTGTCATAAACTGCAACGGAATATTTTTTATTTAATAAGTTTGCGATCGTTGATCCAGAAATTCCCGATCCTATGATGCAAAAATCAAGCATGATTTGTAACTTGATTAATTAACAAAGAAACTCAAGTGCTTTAAGTATTCCACCTTTTTTGTAAGGTATTTTAGATTTCATTAAACCCATTTCAACACCTGCCAATGTTCCAGCTAACATTAGTTCGTTAAAATCGCCTAAGTGGCCAATTCTAAAAATTTTACCAGCAACTTTTGCAAGTCCTGTTCCCAATGACATATTATAGTGATCTAAAATAGTTTTTCTTAAAAAATCTGCATCATGACCATCTGGAACCATTACTGCAGTTAATGAATCTGAGTATTCTTCTGGATTTTTACAAAGTATTTCTAATCCCCACGAATTGACCGCAACTCTTGTAGCTTCTGCAAATCTTTTATGTCTTTTGAAAACATTATCTAAACCCTCTTCTGTAAGCATATTAATTGCTTCATCCAAACCATAAAATAAATTTGTTGCTGGTGTATAAGGAAAGTAACCTTTCTTATTATTTTCTAACATTGGTCCCCAATCCCAATACGATTTTGGTAATTCAGATGTTTTATATGCCTCTAAAGCTTTAGAACTTATTGCATTAAAAGAAAGTCCTGGTGGTAATAGTAATCCCTTTTGAGAACCACCAACAGTTACATCAACTTTCCACTCTTCATGTCTATAATCAATAGATCCTAATGAAGATATCGTATCAACAAATAATAAAGCTGGATGTTCCGCATTATCCATAGCTTTTCTAATTTCTCCAATTCTACTTGTAACACCAGTAGAAGTTTCATTATGTACAGCACAAACTGCTTTAATTTTTTTATCTTTGTCTTCTTTTAGTTTTTGTTCAACGATGTTTGGGTCAACACCTGTTCTCCAATCACCTTCAACAAAGTCTACTTCAATTTTAAATTTTTGAGCAATATCCCACCAAAGAGTTGAGAAATGTCCAGTTTCAAACATCAAGATTTTATCACCAGCACTTAAAGTGTTTACAAGTGCAGCTTCCCAAGCACCCGTTCCTGAGGCTGGAAAAATTATTACAGGTTCAGAAGTTTTGAAAATTAATTTTATTCGATCTAAAACTCTTAATCCTAATTCAGCAAAGTCTGGTCCTCTATGATCTATAGTTGGATAATCCATAGCTCTTAGAACTCTATCTGGAACGTTTGTTGGTCCAGGGATTTGTAAAAAATGTCGACCAGGTCTTATATTATTTGAAATTGCCATACCGCTGTATATGCTAAAGAAATTATATAAGCAAATTTATAATGTATGACAAATAGTAGTAATTTAATTGATAGCTTAGAAGTTTATGTTCTTAATAATCCAGATGAAGTGAAGCCTCATTGGGTTAGTCACTTCATCGTGCCAACAGCTAACGAACTCTTGATTAAAATTAAAACTAAAGATGGTCATTCAGGCTTTGGTTTAGCAACAAGCTACACTGATATAGCTCCTATCATCAAACCATTTTCAAATGGCTTACAAGATCTAATTATTGGGGAAGATCCGTTTTGCCCTGAAAAAATTTATGAAAAAATTTTTAAATTAACTGATACTCGAACCAGTAGCGAAAAAGGTTGGAGCAGAGAAGCATTAATCAGAATTTCAGCATCTTTAGATATTGCGTGTTGGGATTTGATAGGAAAAGCTTCAAACATCCCATTGTATAAATTATTTGGTGGATACAGAAATAAAATTCCTGTTTATGTTACATGTGCTTACTACAGAGATGGTAAAGATGAAAAAGAATTAAGAGATGAAATTCAAAAATTATTAAATATTGGTCATCAAAGTTTTAAAGTTAAAGTTGGTGGACTTAGTATCAAAGAAGACGCTAAGAGATTAGAAATTATTAGAGATGAAATTGGAAATCAAAAAGGTTTAATGATTGATGTCAATAGAGCATGGGATCTAAAAACTGCAATTGAAGGTGTAAAAGAATTTGAGAGATTTAATCCTACATGGATTGAAGAACCAGTTAGATGGGAAGATGATAGAAGAACTTTAAAACTTTTATCAAAGCAAACCAAAATTCCATTGTCAGGTGGTGAAAGTGAAATAACTATTTATGGATGTAGGTCCATGATTGAAGAAGAGGCAATACAAATTTTACAATTTGATTGCACAATGTTTGGTGGATTTACTAATGGAAAAAAACTTTCTGCATTGTGTGAATTAAATCATATAGATGTAGCGCCACACCATGATTGTTATATTCATGCTCCATTAGTAGCATCAACTCCAGCTGGGAGAATTGTTGAGTCATTTGATGATGAAAGAGATCCTCTTCAAGCTCAATTATTTGAAAATCCACACAAAATGAGTGATGGATGGATACATTTAAATGAAAAACCTGGTTTAGGTTTAGAGATTTCAGAGGCCGCGTTAAAAAAGTTCGGTAAACTGGTTTACAAAAATAAATAAACCTTTAATTAAGTTTTATGCGGTTTAATTCAGATCAGATACAAAAAATTGGTAAAGAAATTAGCAGTAAAGTAGATGGAAAAACTTTATTCGATGAATTCTCACGTGGAAGATACAGTACCGATGCTTCTGTGTATCAAATTAAACCTCTTGGTGTAGTTCTTCCAAAAAATACCAATGATGTTTTAAGTTTAATGGAATATTCTCAAAAGAATTCTGTTCCCTTATTAGCTAGAGGTGGTGGAAGTTCTCAATGTGGTCAGACTGTTGGAGAGAGTGTTGTATTAGATTACAGCAAACATCAAAATAAAATTTTAGAACTTAACATTGAAGAAAAATATGTATGGGTTCAACCAGGTGTCGTGTTAGATCATCTAAATGCTTATTTGAAGCCTCATGGTCTTTGGTTTCCAGTAGACGTTTCAACAAGCAGTAGAGCAACTATTGGAGGAATGTCAGCTAACAATTCCTGTGGATCAAGATCTTTATATTATGGCAACATGGTTCATAACGTATTAGCAATTGAAGCAATATTGGATGATGGCTCCATATTTAATTTTGATCAAATAAATAAGAATTATTTAGCTACAAAGAACAATCAAGATAGACTCTATAAAATCATAGATAAATTCATAGATGTAAGACAACAGGTTGGAGGCGAAATTGATGCTAATTGGCCAACAACACAAAGAAGAGTTGGAGGATATAACATTGATTTAATTGATCCTGAAGGCTTCAACTCATCAAATCTTCTAGTTGGTTCTGAAGGAACATTATCTTTATTTAATAAAATAAAATTAAAATTATCAGAAATACCAAAGAATAAAATTTTAGGTGTCTGTTACTTTGATAATTTCCATCAAGCAATGGAATTATCAAAAGAGATTGTGAAATTAAAACCAACTTGCGTTGAGTTGATGGACCAAAATTTATTAAATTTAGCGAAAGAAATCCCGATGTATGCTGGGGGTATAAAAAAATACATTAAAGGAAATCCTGAAGCTGTTTTGATGGTAGAATTTATTGATACCGAGAAAAGTGTATATGAAAAGAAAATAAAGGATCTAGAATATTTAGTTTTAAACCAAAACAAAAAAAACGAGTTTTCATATTATTCAGATCTTTCAGAACAGAAAGAGGTTTTTGAAATAAGAAAAGCTGGATTAAATATTTTGATGTCAATGAAAGGTGATAGAAAACCAGTTGCCTTCATTGAAGATTGTGCAGTTTCTTTAGAACACTTAGCTGACTACACAGCTAGATTAAAAGAAATATTTAAAAAATATGGAACAAGTGGAATGTTTTATGCACATGCATCTGTTGGAACTCTCCATGTAAGACCAGTTTTAAATATGAAATCAGACAAAGATATACAAAACATGAGATCCATATCTGAAGAAGCTTTTGAAATGGTTAAAGATTATAAAGGTTCCCACTCAGGAGAACATGGTGATGGAATTGTTAGATCAGAATTTCATGAAATGATGTTTGGTAAAAAAATCACAAATGCATTTGAAGAAATAAAAGATACGTTCGATAGTAAAAACCTTTTAAATCCAGGTAAAATTGTTCGACCGTTTAAATCAAATGATAGATCTTTAATGAGATACAAATCAGGTTATCAAACAGAAAATATAGATACACATTATGATTGGTCAAACTGGGGCCAATTCTCTGATGCTGTTGAGATGTGTAATAACAATGGAGCTTGTAGAAAATTAGATTCTGGTGTGATGTGTCCGTCATACAGAGTAACTAAAGAAGAAAAAGATTTAGTCAGAGGTAGAGCAAATACTTTAAGATTAGCTTTGTCTAATCAACTTCCAGAGGGTTCATTTGCATCAAAAGAAATGTATGAAACTATGGAGTTATGTGTGAGCTGTAAAGCTTGTCAAAGAGAATGTCCTATGTCGGTTGATATGGCTAAGATGAAATCTGAGTTTCTCTCTCATTACTATAAAAAATTTAGTATGCGAATTAAAGATAGAGTTATCTCAGATATGCCAAGACTGATTTGGTTATTAAAAATTGTTGCTCCTATATTCAATAAGGTCAAAAACTTACCACTAATTTCAACAATTATTGAAAAGTTTGGTTTTGCAACAGCAAGGACTATGCCTGAAGTTCAAAACCAGAACGCATTAAGAGAAATTTACAACAGTCAGACAGTATCAGAAAATAAAGTAATTTTGTTTGCAGATACATTTAATATTAACTTTGAAAATGAAAATTTGGTTTATGCAATTAAAGTATTAAATAAATTTGGATATCAGGCAGTTATACCGAGTTTTGGTAAAGATAAATTAAAGAGACCCCTTTGTTGTGGTAGAACTTATATATCTTACGGTCAATTAGACAAAGCCTCTGAAGAGCTTAATAGATTTAATGATTACGTTATTCAAAATAATTATATTGATTTACCAGTTGTAGGTATTGAACCATCCTGTTTATTAACTTTTAGCGATGAATATCAAACTTTAAAAAATGTAAATAATAAAGAACAAATTAAAAATAAATTTTATCTACTTGAGGAATTTATTTTAGAACAAATAAGAAAAAACAATAATATTAAAGCTAATAAGTTTGATCAAAATGTATTAATTCATGGGCACTGTCATCAAAAATCACAAGATAGAATGAAGGGGCTAACTAATCTTTTATCAGAATTAAATATTAATAATAAAATGATAGAGTCTAGTTGTTGTGGAATGGCTGGTTCATTTGGATATGACAGTAAGACTTATGAAGTATCAAAAAAAATGGCTAATCTTTCTTTGATACCCGCAATCAATAATAGTAGTGAAAAAGATTTTATAGTTGCAAATGGTACGAGCTGCAGACATCAAATATCTGATTTATCTGAGAAAAAAGGTAAGCATGTCTCAGAATTATTATTTAAAATTTTTGAAACTGTTAATTAAAGAATTACTTTTCTATTATAAAAATCTTCAATTTGGTCATCTTTGTAACCAAAAATTTGCATAACTTCTTTTGTATGTTCTCCTAAGTTTGGAGCACCTTTTGACTTTTCGGTTTTGCTCTTTGAAAATTTAATTGGCATACCAATAGCCATACTTTTACCAGCTTTTTTATTATCTACTTCTATAACCATTTCTCTTTCAATTGTTTGAGGATCTTTAAACATGTCTGTTATAGAGTTAATAGGTCCGCATGGTAATCCATTATCATCAAAGATTTTTAACCATTCACTAGAAGTTTTTTTAATTAGTTCTTCGTTAAGAATATCAACTAATTCTTTTAAATTTTGTTTTCTATTTAAATTTGATGAAAATTTTTCATTTTCTTGCAAGTCTTCACGACCAATTGCTTTAAGCAACATCAACCAAGTGTTTTGATTTGAAGCACCTACTGTTATCCATTTATCTTTTGTTTTAAATGCTTGATAAGGAGCTGTTAAAGGATGTGCTGAACCTAAAGGACCAGGCGACTCTCCTGTGGCACCTGCTATTGCAGATTGCCAATATGTATGAACAATACCTGCTTCATATAAAGATGTATCAACTTTTTGTCCTTCACCTGTTTTTTCTCTATGAACTAATGCTGCTAAAATTCCACTGGCTGCAAGTAAACCTGCTGTAATATCTGTTATAGGTGCACCTACTTTCATAGGTGGTTTATCTTTGCTTTCACCAGTAATACTCATTAATCCACTCATTCCTTGTGCAACCAAATCAAATCCTCCTTTATCTGCGTAAGGACCCGTTCTACCGTATCCAGATATTTCACATAATATGATTTTAGGATTAATTTTTGACATAAAATCATAACCAACACCTAATTTTTCTAATGTCCCTTTTCTAAAATTCTCTAAAACTACATCGGAATTTTTTACCATCGTTTTAAATATCTCTATTCCATCTTTGTCTTTTAAATTTAATGCGATACCTTTCTTATTTCTATTCATCATCATAAAGGCTGCAGACTCACCATTAATTTCTGGTGGCAAGAAGTTTCTAGTATCATCTCCTCCGGGTGTCTTTTCTATTTTAATTACCTCTGCCCCAAGATCGGCTAATAACAATCCGCATGTTGGACCAGCCATTATTTGTGCCATCTCAAGTACACGAATGCCTTTTAATGATGCAGTCATCTATTACTTATTTTTGAATTTTGGTTTTGTTTTATTTAAGAAAGATTGATATCCAATTTTAAAGTCTTGTGTATCGTAGCATTTGTAACCAAGATTATTTATTTTTTCTGTGACTTTTCCATTTTTTAAAATGTTTCTTGCAAATTGCTTATGCCACCTTGCAACTTTTGGAGCGCCTTCACATATTAATTCTGCTGATTTATAGGCTTCTTTTTCAACATCTTTATCATTCACAACTCTATTAACTAGCCTCTTCTGAAATGCTTCATCAGCTCCAAATACTCTTCCTTCAAATAATATTTCCATTGCCGTTGTGTAATTGGTTACTTTTAAAAGAACCTCAAGTTCTTTTGCAGCCATTGTTAAACCTAATCTTTTAATTGGAACTCCAAACCTAGAGCTTTTGCCACAAATTCTAATGTCACAACATCCCGCTATTTCTAATCCACCTCCTACACATATTCCTTCAATCAAAGCAATTGTTGGTATTGGGCAATCAAAAATTGCACCAAGTGTCCCGTGCAAAAATTTTCCATAAGATTTTGCTAATTTGGATGAAGATCTTTGTTTTTTAAATTCTCCAATATCATTTCCTGGTGAAAAAGATTTACCACCCTCTCCTCTTATAATAATACATCTTAAGTTTTTATTCTTAGATAACTTTTTGAAAACTTTGCCAAGCTCAATCCACATTGGCTTAGTCATCGCATTTAGTTTTTCTGGTCTATTGATAACAACTTCAACTAAATGTTTATTTTTTTTATTTACTTTAATTAATTTGCTCATTTAACTCCTGTAAAAAAATTCAACTAAAGTCATTGGTATAGCTGGAACATAAGTTACTAACATTAACAATACTAATAATACACATATAAAGGATATGTTCGATCTTGTTACATCCCATATGTCTGCTTTTGCAACGGAACAAGCTGTAACGAGTACACTTGCTACTGGCGGTGTTTGTTGTCCAATTGCTAAATTTAAAGTTACAATTATACCAAAGTGAACTGGATCAATACCTACAGCATTAACTAATGGCATTACAATTGGAACTGTTAAAATTATTGCGGCAACTGAATGTAAAAAGAAACCTATTACTAAAAGAAATACATTAAGTATTCCTAAGACTGCATATTTATTATTTGTAAAATCAATAATTGACTCTGCAACTTTTTGTGGGATTTGTTCAATTGTTAAAAATTCACCCAGTAATACAGATGCAGCTACCAATAACATTACTGAAGCTGTTTGAATTGCTCCTTCACAAGCTGACTCGTATAATCTTTTAAAATCTATTTCTTTATAAATAAATCCAATAACTAATGATGCTACAACTGCTAAACCCGCTCCTTCAGTTGCAGTTACAACTCCTCCAAAAATTCCACCTAAGATAATGATAGGTAATAAAAATGCTAAAGCTGCATCTTTTGCAGTTTTCTTAACATTTGGAATATTAAATGTTTCCTCAACAGGAAAATTTTTACGTCTTGCAGTAATATATGCTGCTAACATTAAGAAGAAGCCACCTATTACTCCTGGAACAATTCCCGCTACAAATAATTGAACTACTGAACTTTGAGCCATTACCGCATAAACAATCATTGGTATTGAAGGTGGAATAATTATCGCCAAAGATGCTGATGATGAAGTTACTGCAGCAGCGAAAGGACCTGGATATCCTTTTTTCTTCATCGCTGGAATAAGAATAGATCCAAGTGCAGCAACATCTGCTACAGCTGAGCCAGAAATTTCAGCAAAAAACATAGAGGTAGCAATGTTAATCATGCTTAAACCACCTTTGATAAATCCAACAAGCGCTGAAGCAAAAGCAATTAATCTTCTAGAAATACCCGCACTATTCATAATTGATCCAGCTAGGATAAATAGAGGAATAGCGATCAATGGAAACTTCATTGATCCGTCAAACATAACGATTGCCGTATCAATTAAAAAACTTGTTCCTGTCTTCAATACCATTGCAATAATTGTTGTTACTGCAAGACCAATAGCGATAGGTACATTTATAGATAAAAGAAGTAGAAGAACTGCAAACATTGTAAGAATTATCATTAAATATCTCCTGTTTGCTCGTCACCTGTTGTTTGAAGAACTAAATTTTTATAATCTTCAGGAATTCTTAAAGTTTCAGATAAAATAAATAAACATGATGCAATTGGAATAACTGATTGCACAAAGGGTTGGGGAACCCACTCTAATGTTACCAGGGTTTCTCCTGTTATAAGAGTTAAAACTAAATAACCATAGTAAGCCAATAATATTAAAAAACCATAAACTACTAATTTTGACACTACAAAGAAAATTTTTCTAAGTACTAATGGAAATGCTTTAAATATACTTGGAACACTTATATGAGAACCTTTTAAAGCCGCATAGGCTGAACCATAATAAGTTATCCAAGCAAGCTGAACAGCTGCAACCTCGTCATACCAAACTAAAGCACTACCAGCAAAACGAAAAGTAACACCAAGTAAAACTGTTACTGCTAATGCTACCATCATTATAAACAGTATTAGTTTTAATATTTTTTCGTAAGAATTTATAAATTTTTGCAATGTCATTTTTTTTTTCAGGCCCTCTGGTAGAGGGCCTGTTACAAATTATGTTAATTTGCTAAAGACGATACTTTATCAATTAACGCACCACCAGTTGGTACTTCTGACGCGAATTGATCGTATATTCCTTTACTTGCACTAATGAAAGCACCTTTGTCAGCTTCGTTAACTTGAACTCCAGCTGATTTGATAACTCCCAATAAAGATTTTTCAAGATTAGCAGCTTCAGCGTACACAAATTTTTGTGTATCTTTAGCAGCTTGCTCTAAAATACTTTGTACATCTGCAGGTAGTTTGCTCCAGTGGTCTTTATGTACTGTTACATAAGCAGGAGTGTAAACGTGACCTGTAATTGATAAATATTTTTGAACTTCTTGGAATTTAGCACTAGCAATCTGAGCATATGGGTTTTCTTGTCCATCCATTGTTCCTGTTTTCAAAGCAGTAAATACTTCTGAGAAAGACATTGGAGTTGGGTTTGCACCATATGATTGGAACATTTTAACTCTCCATTTTGATTTAGGTGTTCTTAATTTAATTCCTTTTAAGTCACCTGGAGTGTTAATTGGTCTAGTGTTGTTTGTGATATGTCTAAATCCATTTTCCCAAACAGCAATAACTTTGTATCCAGTTTTATCTTCAAGATTTTTAAACATTCCTGGTAAAACTTGGCTTTCAACTTTATTCATATGATTTCTGTCTTTAATAATGAAAGGCATATCAAATACACCAAACTCATCATGAATAGATGCCATTACTGATGAAGGTAACCACATATTAACTGTACCTAATTTTAGTTTTTGCATTCCTTGTTTATCTTTACCAAGTTGCGAAGAACCAAAAACAGTTACTTTTCCTTTGCTGCCTAATCTCTCATTTGCAAGTTTAGCAAAATGATCAACTGATGCAGAAAATAAAGATCCAGGTTTTCCTACGTGTCCAAATTTTACTTCAGTTGAATTTGCTGAGAAACTTAGAAATAGAGACGATAATAAAACAACAATTATCTTAAAATATTTGTTCATATTTCCCTCTTAAGTTTGTTTTTTTTAAAACAGCTTACAGAAAATATGAATGCAGTGCTAGGGATTAAATTGGCGTATCGGAAAAAAAATTATCGATCTTTAAATTCAAGATTGCCTCTGGAGTCGACACTCTTTTTGACATGCTGATAGTAGGTAGGATTATCAATCAGTCTTGACATATCTATACCCTTATTCTCATAACGTCTTTTTATTGTCATTCTAGGGATTATTACGAGGTTCATATTATCAATGAAGTCCTCAGTCCACTCTTTTTCTATCTTATCTTTGACCAATCTTTTCAAAAATACCCTTAAATCTGAACAACTGAGGTGTTTAATTTTTTCGTTATACAATACCATTTTGATGAATATATAATCTTGGTGTTATCTTGCAAGTTTAATGAATATATCTCCCATACCTGACTGAAGCTGATCTAATGGGGTATTGTTTCTAAGTGTGCAATATCTGCCTGTAACTTGGTGCCTGTCAATGGCGTTAACATTATATTGAGTACAGGTTTTGGCTTTGTGTAATAAACCAATGACCAGTTTTCCATCTACTACTGAAACTTGTTTCGTATCTAAATCATTGCCATTACAAAAATATTTTTTGTTTACCCTTTCAGGAAAATCTGTTTTCCCACATGGATTTTCAATTGTGAACACATAAAATTCTTTTTCTATGCCTTTAAATTTATGTTTCATCTTAGTTGTTTTTGAATATTTCATTAAATCACAAGAGCATGGAATGCAGCATCTATAATATTCACCACATATCTTTTTACCTGTATTGTCTTCAGTTAAATAGACATATTCCGGTACTGCATTTGGGCTTATTAAAGAACCAGATACTGCACAATACAATTTATTATATTCTACAAAATCTTCATAAGAGATATCTTTATCTATTATATATTTAAAAAATTTAGGACCTGCTGCATTTCTATTTCTGTCTGGGAAAATTTTATTCCAATCATTAACGATATCTTGATAATAGTTTTTTTCTTGAGAATTTACTGAATTTATCGGAATTGAAAAAAAAATAACAAATATAATAAGACTAAGTATATTTTTAATACTGTACATTAATTAATGATTTAAAAACCCATATTTGACCAGTTACTTCGGTCTTGAGTTTTACTATTGAATTTTTTTAATTCTTCCTCAGATGGTTCCCTAAAAAGATACATTACAATTCCTGAAACAAATAATGCCAATAATGATAAAGAACAAATAGTCATAAACTTGATATATAAAAGCTTTATAATTTTTCAACACTATATAATGAGTAGTATTGTCCTATAATTTTTGTCTAAATTCGTAAGTTTTATTTAATTCATCTATATCAAAAGTTTCTATTGATCCATCAGTCCATTTAATTTCAACTTTAAAGTCTTTTTCACCTTTTCTTATTCCATAATGAGCAACGGGTTCCATCTGACAAAGATATCCTGAGCCTGCATCTATTGTTTTTGAGTGAATTCTTTTATTAGATTTCATTGTTACTGTTGCACCTCTTGCAGGAGCTCCATACTGATTAAGTGGTTTAATACGTAGATAATTAAAATTTTGTACATCTGCTTTATATAAAGTTAAAGGTTGAAAACCTGATTCTCCATGTGAAACTAATAGCTCTAAAATTCCATCGCCATCAACGTCTGCAACAGCTGCTCCAGTTCCAAGACCAACAGTCTCTAGGCCATTTTCCATTTTAATTTCTTTAAATACTCCGCCATCTAAAACTTTGAAAAGTTTATTTGGTTCTCCAATATTATTCATAAAAATTTCATCATATCCGTCATTATCAAAATCAGCAGAAATGACTGTTCTTATTTTTGTAGGATCATTGTACGGAGATGTTGATATATCTTTAAATTTATCACCATCTAAAACATATGCTCTATGCATTCCATCCCAGTTTGAAGATAAAATATCTAATCGTCCTCTATATAAAAGATCACTTAAAGCTGTGCCTCTACCATTTTCAAATCTATCCTGAACTGCATACTCTTTAGCTACATCTTGGAATGAACCTTTAGAATTATAATATAAAAAGTTATCTCCTCTTTCATTTGCAGCAAAAATATCAGATCTATCTGAAAGAATATGTCCAGATACTATGGCTCTACCTCCGGTAATTTTATCAATTGATAATGATTTAGCTTGGTCTTTTATTCGATCTCTAATTAATTCATAAAATCGAGTTGGACCACCATAATTTGCAACGTAAATACCATATGCACCATCACCATTTCTATCTACACAAACAACTGACCTTCCAGCTGTTAAGTTTAATTCATTTTGATTAATTTCTTTTTCAAATAAATCCTCAAATTTATTATTATTTAAATCTATTAATCGATCAGAATAAATTTTTGATCCACTATATGTATCGGTATTTAAGAAATATATTTCTTCATAGCCATCTTGATCAATATCACATGCTGCTACACCAATTGTTCTTCTTTCTTCATCTGTAAATATTTTTTCATTTACAATATTTATTAATTTTCCATTCTTATAAGAAAGGGCTAAATTTTTGAAACCAAAGCCAGTTACCACAAAATCATAATTATTATCTTGGTTAACATCAGTAACTGAAACTCCATAGCTTAATCGAAACTCATTTTCTGCTATTTGATCGGTAATATTTATGAAAAAATCTTTGGCATTAGCATAACTAAATACTGATAAAATGCTAAGAAGTATGAAGATAGTTTTTTTCATATTCAAGCTCTTTATTGAAATTTAAAAATTAATATATGAGATAAATTAGCTTACTCAAGTAAGCCTAAAATTGAATAAATAACTAACCCTATAATTGCAGCAAAGAAAATTAAGAATGAAATTTGACTAAAAATATTATTCTTTGATCTAATTTCTCCCTTTTTGTACTTTCTAATCTGAATTATGCCAAATCTGATTACTATCAAACCAAGTATTAGCAGTGATACTTTAAATAAAAAATCAATCATTTGTGAATATTAAGCTCAGTTAATCCATTATTATATCAAGGTAAACTGGTGGCTTCCCTTCTTCACAACAAGCGGCAACTTCAGTAGTCTTACTTTTCAAATCATTACTATCAGTTTGTGCTATATACATCATTCCTAGATCTTGTTTTTGAACTATTTTTGGAAATTTACTTAGGTGTATTCTTGAACACGGATAGTCTGCTCCTGTAATGGCATTTTTATAATATGTATGACAATAAGTTTGTAAATTGCTTTCATAGGTATACATTCTCCAATTACATATCATTCTAGTTGGGTAAAGATTATTTTGATATCCAATTCCCTGAAATGTCCAACTATCATTTCCCATTTCACACCATTTAATTCTTGAATTCCAAAATTTTACTAACTCTTTATGCTGTTTAAGACATGTAGCTTTCTTGGCTGTGCTTATATAACCATTATAAGCAACAACACCTACTGCAGCTAAAATACCAATGATTGCTACAACGACTAAGAGTTCTATTAATGTGAAACCATTTTTATTCATATGAAATCGTATTTTCTATATATTTAGTTTGACCAGAACTATTTCCTAAATTTGAGCAAACTTTTATTGTGTTAGCATTTAATTTGAAAACAGATAAATAACCTCCTTGTTGAGCATGCGAAGGACAAGCTGTCATATAACCAGGTGGATTACAATTAGTAACATTAAGTTTACACCAAGATCCATACGGTGGATTATTTCCGTAAAAAGGACTAGTCCAATTCATACCATAAACTGTTTGGTTCATATAACTAATAAATGAGTCAATGTTTAAGGGGCAGTTAACAGACTTTTCATTACCACTTATATCTGTATAAGTTATAGGTTCTCCAACACTACACAATGCTGACTTTGCTGCCACCATATTTGTGATGGTTTTATGATTAGACTTAGTTGCTGAAACTTTTGCTGCCTCAGTATAACCACTATAAGCAACCACACCAACTGCAGCTAATATTCCAATGATTGCTACAACGACTAAGAGTTCTATTAAGGTGAAACCTTTATTTTTCATTATTTTTTATTTGCTTTGTAATTTTTCATCCATTTTTTAAAAACAATTATAGCATCATTCATGTCTTTTGTTTTATTTGGATGATTTTTTGCTCTACCTAGCATAGTAGCAATAACATTTACTTGGTATTTTATTGGTCTTTTTTTTATAGCCGAAACAGTAAACAATGCTTTTTCCTTATCTTTAAAACCTAAGCCCTTTAAGGTTGTCTCTGGTTTATAGTCTGAAAACAAAGAAAGATTTAAAGGTTTAAATTTTTTATCTTTGATTAGTTTATTCATTGGCATTTTATCGACTATTTCGAGGATTTTTTTTGTATATATTTTATCTAACTCAATTTTTTTTGTGCCATCAAAACCAATTAAACTAATTTTAAATTTTTTTGATTTATCTAATTTAGTAACTAATTTTATATATCTTTTGTGAAAGCCTTTAATGTCTTTTTGATACAAATCTTTTGATCTTTTATATTCTGGATGACTGTAATTAGGCGTATTAAGAACTAACAATCTACATTTCCATAGATATTTTTTAAAACTCATTAAAAAATATTAATTATAAATTTTGTCTCTTACAAGCTTACTTAACAAACTATATCCAAGTTCGTTCATATGTAGTGGATCTTCATCATAAAACTTATCATAACCTGCATTTATCATTGGTGTTGTAATATCAACATAATCCCACATTTTTAAATTAGTTAAGTATTTTTTTATCTTTGAATTTGCATCTAAAATTGTTGTCATAAGGTCTCTTCTAAAAGGACTAGGCTTAATTGAAATAAAAAAACATTTTGCATTTGGTAGTTTTTCTTCAACTTGGTTAGAAAATAATGAAAATTCTTTTAACAATTCATCACTATCCATTCCATAACCAATATCATTATCTCCAGCATAAAAGAAAAGATTGGATGGGTTTAAAGGAGCAACCAGTCTATCAAAATATCGTCTACAAGATACTAAAGTTGAACCCCCAAAACCTAAATTATAAAGATTATTTATTGATAAATCATTTTTAGCATTATCCCACATTTTAAAAGTTGAACTTCCATACAAGGCAACACTGTTATTTGTTTTCGTCTGTTGAAAAGAATTATGTTCTAATTCTCTAACATCTAATTCAAACTCTTCTTCAACTGGACTAACTAAATTTACATTAGTTTTCAAATTTTCTATTTTATCTATGTTGTCTTGAACATTTTTAGCTAAATCAATAGCTTCTTCTACATAAGATCTAAATTTGGTTCTGTAATTTTCTAAGAAGCTTTTCATTTCCTCTTGATTTTCTGGATCTTTGACATGATCACTTATAGTTATTGGCTCCTTAATAACTGCTGAATATATTGTTTTAGAAACTGGATAATCAAAATTAGCAAGGGCAATTGGAACAAGTTTTGGTTTAGGATTGAGTTTAAATGCAAGGTTAAATGCTCCAGCTTTAAATGGTCCTGGCGATGTTATTGTTTTATTATCTTCTGTTTCTGATGTTCCTTCGGGGGCAATTACAATCGGTTGTTTTTGATTAAATACCTTTTGAGCTTCATCAAAAAGCTTTTGTTTTCTTAATTTCTTTTCCTCTTCGCTTTCGTCCAACTTATCAGACTCTGGGGTATGAACAAAAATGTAATCTAAATTTTCATAGTAATTATATCTCCAAAATTCTGTGTTCCGACTTGTTCTAACGATACGTTGGCCTCCATCATTATATTTTGGATGTAATATTTTTGAACTGATAAAATGACTGTCGATTGAAAATGAATGCCCATTTGCAAGCTGGTTATCATCTATAGCAGCTAAGTGATTGTAAAAAAATATATTTGTTGGTTCATCTGGCAAATTTTCCCAACCCTTAATTACATATTTAACATTATCAAAAGCTTTGGTGAAATTTGAATTGGTTAACTCTCTTAATTTTGTTTTATCTGAATTACTTGAAGAATTTGAAACTCTATTATAAATGATATTTAATTGGCTGTGGAAACGAGACTCTCTTTCTAAATTATTTAAAGTATCTTTTATTAAACTAGATAATGATTTTTCTATTTCATTTCCTTTAATAAGTAGTTCGTAAACTACATCAAATGCCATTCCATAAGTATGAGTACTCTTCAATAAATGTGGAATACTATATAACTTAGAGCTAGCAGGTATTCTTGCAGTGTTATCTTTCAATAATAAATTAACAAATTCTAATTCATTTTCTGCTGAATACTTTGTTAAACCTGTAGCACTTTGTTGGAAACGTCCTAACTGCCACAATTGTCTTTTGAAAATCTTAATTGATAATTCAGGGTCAGAAATAATCAGATTTTCAAGTGCCTCATTAGAAATATGTAAAACTTTTGTATCCCTGGTAGATTTAATTGTATATGGATTAAAAAAATCTCCTTTCCCAGAAGATAAAGTTAGCGCAATACCAGCTCTAGTTAGAGTTCTAAAATTTCTTCTTATTTTTCCATTAATAAAGTTATGGAATAAGCCATCAACTTTACCACTTAATAATATCTTTAAACCTTTAGAAACATCTCCCTCTTTAACTATATATTGATTTGATGAATACATCTTAATATTACCTAATTTAATAAACTTTTCTAAGTCATCATCAGTAAGTGTTGAAAAAAAAGTAGCAGATTTAATTCTATGTATATTTGTAATACTTTTTTCTGATGGGATGCCTGTAGAAATTTGTATTTCATCATCTTTATACAAAGTGTTTAAATTTCTCGAAGACACAAGAAGTTGGAAAGAAAAAAAAGAAATGGCTGAGTATAATGTTGATATAAGTTTACTATTTTTTTGTTGTAAGTCTCTTAAATCATCTAGTTTTATTGAGATATATTCTGTTCCACCTTCAATAAATATTTCACCCATAAATCTATTAGGTTGATTAAGTCCAGATATACCTAATGGTGTTGCAGGCTTTGTTATTTTTGCAAAGGTTATAGATTTAGTTTCAAAATACTTGGTAAATGTAGCTTTGCCTTTAATTAAAAAATAAATTTTTTCTGAAATTTGATGCTGCTTTGCTAAAACTTTATCACTTTCAGCTATTATGTGATCTGATATTCCATCTATTAGTCCAAAGGATTCTTTTAGATTTCCTAGATCAAAGCCATTTTGCTCAAATAATTCAGATAATTTCATAAGTAAAATGAATAGATATACTTAATTTGAATTTATTGATTAAGAATAAATGCATATCTGGGTTGAAAAGTTATCAATAGTTTACCTAATTTTTTTTAGTACTAAGAAATAGTGAGACGTAAATTAAAAAAAAATAAATCAGAAAATAAATCTAAAACGCTGTCAAAAAAACCAAGGACACTAAATCCAAACTATTTTTATTTTTATAATGAAAATGGAAAATTAGTTGGAATACCTTACGGTAATTAAATTTTATCTTCTTTGAGATAAACTAGCGTGTTTACTTAATACTTCAGCTGAAATAATTTTTGCTTCTGTTGTTTTCTTAACATTCCAGATTTTTTCCTTAGCAGTTTTAGTAGATATTTTATTATCAACTATTGGTGATGGATAATCTTTACCAATTTCTAAATTTATACCCTTTTGTTCAATGAATGTTAATTTCCATGGTTCGTGAACTAACTTTCCAGGAACATTTTTTAATTCTGGAACCCATTTTTTTATAAAATCTCCTGTGGAGTCTTGATCAATTGATTGTTTAATTGGATTGTAAATTCTTATTGAATTTATTCCTGTTGTTCCTGATTGCATTTGAAACTGTGAATAGTGAATACCTGGCTCATAATCTGTAAATAATTTTGCTAAATGTTTTGATGTTTTTTTCCAATCAAGCCATAATTGATAAGACGCAAATGAAACTAACATTGCTCTCATTCTAAAATTAATCCATCCATTAGTTCTGAGGTACCTCATGCAAGCATCAACAAATGGATAACCAGTAGTTCCATTTTTCCATGCTGAGTGATATTCTTCATTAAAATCATTTTCTCTTATTCCATTGTAAGCGCTGTTCATATTTCTAAATTCAATTTCTGGTTCATCATATAACTTTTGAATAAAGTGACAGTGCCAGGCTAATCGACTTTTAAAAGCAATTAAGGATTTCTTTTTTGAAGAAGATAAATTGGATTTTAACTTATCATTAGTTTTTTTAAAAATTTCTTTAATAGAAATATTTCCAAATGCAATATGAGGGCTTAATCTAGAACAAGAAGTTTCTCCTGTTATTGGTGAAGACATTTCTTTTTGGTAATTTTCTGATCTATCATTAAGGAAAGAATCTAAAAGTTGAAGTGCGTTTTGTCTTCCACCAATTTGAATTTTTCCATTTTCTAAATTATTTGTTTCTATTTTTGATAAATCTTCTACATAATTATCTGAAATAAACTCGCAATTTAAATTTGAATTTACGCTTTCACTATCTATAAATTTATTCCAATTATATGACCATTTATTTCTTATTCTATGATTTAATTGAACACCAAATTGATTTGATATTTTCCAATTAATATTTTTTTCTTTAAATAAAAAACTAACTTCTTTATCTAAGTTAGTTATATACATGTTCTTGAATATTATATTTGAATAAACTTCATTTATTTCAAATTTATCAGTTAAATGACTTAATATTTCTAATGTATCTCCATAATATATGTTGAGTTTAGAATTATATTTTTCACTCAATGTTTTTTTTAAGTCTTCTAATGATGATTTCAAAAAATCTAGATGAAATGAGCTTGATGTAGGTAATTTGTGATATTCTTTATCAAATATGTAAATTGGTAAAATCTTTCCTGATTTTACAGCCTCATTAAATGCATCATTATTAGATACACGTAAATCGTTCCTGAACCATACGATTTTGTTCATTTTAAACAATTAAAGATTGATTTTGAAAGTTCTTGAAGTTTTGTCGTCTGATACTTTTAAAATTTTAAATTTTGAAGTTTTTTCAAGTTTTTGCCCTTTGTTTGTAACAAAAGATTTCATTTTCTTAACTTCACCTTCTGGCATTTTTCTAGTGTATTTCAAAGTATGTTTTTTTGATCCAATAACAAATATTGTTTTCATGAGATTTTAATTACAAATATATTTATTGTCTGTCTCTGTGACATAAGTTTCATTTAAGAGTTTTGGAATATTTTTATTATTTTGATATCGAGAATCTACTAAAGAGATAGGTTGTATTCAAATAATTTATTTATAAAAAATAGAAATAAATTTGTTGAATACAACCTTCCTTAAACTTATTTTTATAAGTGAAGGAGGTGCAAATGCTTAGAATAACGCCACCTGACACTTAGCTGGTGAGATATCACATATTAAAAATAACACAAACTAAATCCATTTGATGGATTTGGCCAAAATGGCATAAAAAAGGGGAGCTCTTTTGGTAATAACCAATTGAGCTGACCCCTTTTAATAATTTTTAGACATAAAATCTTTAATTCTCTTAGCACCTTCAATTATATCTTTTGTGCTTCTGGCATATGAGAATCGGATAGTAGAATTTCCTCTTTTTTGATCAAAATCAATTCCTGGTGTTATCGCAACATTTGCTTCATCTAAAACTTTTTTACAAAAAGCTAAGCTATCATTTGAATATTCAGATATATCAACATAAATGTAAAAAGCACCATCAGGTGGTGAAAACTTTTTTAATCCTGCCTTCGGTAATTCTTCTAAAAGTATCTCTCTATTTTTTTTATATACTTCAACATTTGATTGTAACTCCTCATTTGCATCTAATGAAGCAAGGGCTGTAACTTGACTTGCATGTGGAGGACAAACAAATAAATTCTGTGAAAGTCTTTCTACTTGTCTAACATGATCATCTGGTACAACCATCCATCCTATTCTCCAACCAGTCATAGAAAAGTATTTTGAAAAAGAATTAATTACATAGCAATTATCTGTAATCTCTAAAGCTGATGTTGGATTATTTTCATATTGAATTCCATGATAAATTTCATCACTAATAAAACTTACATTATTCTCATTTGCAGTATTAATTAAATTCTCTAAAGATTGTTTATCCAGCATAGATCCAGTTGGATTTGCAGGTGATGCAACAAGAATTCCATTTAAATTATTATTTGTAATATCTTCTGGAACAGGTTGAAATCTATTTTGTAGTTTGGTTTGAATATCTACAGTTTCCAAACTTAGTGATTTAAGTATTTGTCTATAGCTAGGATAACTTGGAGATCCAATTCCAACTCTGTCTCCACTGTCAAACAATGCAGAAAACGATAATATAAAGGCTCCGGAAGACCCTGTTGTAACTACTATTCTATTTGGATTTAAATCTAAATTGTACCAATCTCCATATAATTTTGAAATTTTTGTTCTTAAAGCTGGTAGACCAAGTGATACTGTGTAACCAAGATTATTTTTATTTATCTCATTTGTAATATAATCTTTCGCAATCTTAGGTGCTGGTGTTCCCGGCTGCCCTACCTCCATATGAATTATATCTTTACCTTTTTCTTCAGCAATTCTAGCAGACTCCATTACATCCATTACAATAAATGGATCAACATCTGATCTTTTTGATTTTTTCATCATTTTATTTGATCTTCACAAAATTTTTTAATTTGTTCATTTGATAATCTGTCTTCTTTAGCTTTTTTAGAATCTAATTCAGCTTTTCCAATTATACATGCTTTAATAGTTTTGCTTCTATTAAAATCATTATAATAGTTAGTTGAGATGTAAAGAGCAATAATTCCTAATACTAAAAAAACTATAAGCTTTAAATTTTTTTTCATTAAATTTCAGTTTGAGCTTTTATCCTTTCGTAAGCTAATCTAGTGTAAATTCCCAAATTTAAAAAGGGTTGTGGTGGTAACCAGTTTGGTTTTTTTCTTTGTTGTATTACTTCAATTTCATTAGATTGTTGATTAGAGGCCATTAAGGCTATTTGTTCACCGAATAGTGTTCCTACTCCAATGCCAGATCCATTGTAACAGCCTGCGCTAAAAATATTATCATCAATTTTTTCAAATATTTGAGAGCTATTACCACTTCTACATACAATTCCCGACCAACTGCTCTCTATTATATTATCAGGTAATTGTTTAAATCTTTTTTTGATGCCTTCTTTATGAATTGCAGCTCTTTTATTTAATTCATTTCTATTCATTGAAAAAGGGTTTCTTAACTCTGCAGTATTTCTTATAAGTATTCTCCTATCTTTAGTCATTCTTATAGTAGCACCCATTGGTCTTATAGGAAGAACACCCCACTCTTTTGGAGAACCTATATCTTTAAATTCTTTATCTGTGAGTTTTCTCGTGAGACTAGCAGTTAATGTGATTGGGAAACTATAATTTTTTTTTACATTAAAATATTTCAAAAAACCATTTGTGCAAAAAATAATTTTTTTAGTAGTTATTTTGTGCTTTTTTGTAAAACATTCAATTTTGTTATTAATCTTTTTCCAATTATAAATTTGAGAATTTTCATATAATTTTACATTATCTGGCAATGTATCAACCATTGCTCTAGCTAATTTACCAGGGTTTAAAAGAATTCCTCCTGAGGTAAAAACTCCAATTTTATAAAAAGGCGTTCCCAATTTTTCAGTTAACTCTTTGTTAAATAAAATTTTGTTTTTAAAACCAAGACTATTTAATAATTTGCTGAACGATTGAGCTTTTGTCTCATCTTGCTCTTTAGAAGAAGCAAAATATTTTCCACATTCGTTCCAATCACAATCGACCTGATATTCTTTTATAAATTTTCTAACAGCTTCTATACCCAAGTGATATATTTTTGTTTTTTTTACATAATTCTCTTTATCGCTGTTAGATGTAAAACCATCATTTAATGTAGTATCAACTAGATAGCCTGAATTTCTTGAACTTCCACCCTCGCCCGCTAACTGTGCATCAATGAGAATAATTTTTTTATCTTTCATTATATCTGAAAGTTTTCTAGCAGCTGATAATCCTGTATACCCAGCCCCTACAATTAAATAATCACAGTAAATGTCTTGATCTAGTAATTTAAAATTACTTCTTTCAGGAAGTTGTCTTGTCCATCCACAGAAATTGTCGTTTATTAAATCCAATAATTATTTTTATAATGAAATTTTACTAATCTCAACTAACAAGAGACTTTTGAGGCTTCATATCACTCTTGCTTATACCAGCTACTTTAACTGGTTTTTTCATAGCATCTCTTCTGAATGGCTCACCTAATTCTTGATTTAGAATTATTTCGATAAATGTAGTAATACCTTTTTTTTGATCTTCACATGATTGTTTAATAGCTTTAGTGGTTTCTTCCATTGTATTTGCAATAACACCTTTTAAACCACATGCATTAGCAACTTTTGCATAACTTAACTCTGGATCTAACTCTGTTCCAACAAAGTTATCATCAAACCACAATATTGAATTTCTTTTTTCAGCGCCCCATTGATAATTTCTAAAAATTACCATTGTTATTGCTGGCCACTCTTCTCTTGCACACGAACTCATTTCATTCATGCTTATTCCAAATGCTCCGTCACCAGCAAAACCTATAACTGGAGTATCTGGGCATCCAATTTTTGCTCCAAGAATAGATGGAAATCCATATCCACATGGTCCAAATAAACCTGGTGCCAAATATTTTCTTGGTTTCTCAAATGTTGGGTACGCATTACCTATTGCACAATTATTTCCAATATCGCTTGAAATTATAACATCTTCTGGCATCCCAGCTTGAATAGCTCTCCATGCTTGTCTTGGTGACATTCTATCTTTATCTCTTTCTCTTGCTTCTTTATTCCAAACAGTGCCTGGATCATCATCTTCATGATCTAAACTTGTAAGAGTTTGCAACCATGCAGATTTTGTTTGATGAATTAGATTTTTTCTATCTTCTCTACCATTGTCTCCAGCATTTGATGAGAGTTTTTCTAATATTTGTTGAGCTACCATTTTAGCATCGCCACAAATACCAACAGTAACTTTCTTAGTTAAACCAATACGATCAGGGTTCATATCTACTTGAATAATTGTTGCTTCTTTTGGCCAGTAATCAATTCCATATCCTGGTAATGTTGAAAATGGATTTAATCTTGTTCCTAATGCTAAAACTACATCAGCTTTTGAAATTAACTCCATTGCAGCTTTAGATCCGTTGTAGCCTAATGGACCAACAGCTAATGGATGGCTTCCTGGAAAGCTATCGTTATGTTGATATCCATTACATACAGGTGCATCAAGCTTTTCTGCTAATTTTTTACAATCATCAATCGCATCACCTATAACAACTCCTGCTCCAGATAAAATTACTGGGAATTTTGCTTCTGATAATAATTTCGCAGCTCTATCAACAGCATCTTTTCCACCACCTTGTCTTTCAAATCTTACAATTGGAGGTAATTCTATATCTATAACTTGTGTCCAAAAATCTCTTGGTACATTTATTTGTGCAGGTGCTGAACCTCTAAATGCTTTTTCTATTACTCTGTTTAAAACTTCTGCCATTCTTGATGGGTCTCTAACTTCTTCTTGATAACACACCATGTCTTTAAATAAATTCATTTGCTCTACTTCTTGAAAACCACCTTGGCCCATAGTTTTGTTTGCAGCTTGAGGTGTAACTAATAATAGTGGAGTATGATTCCAATAAGCAGTTTTAATTGGTGTAACAAGTCCTGTAATACCTGGACCATTTTGAGCAATCACCATTGACATTTTTCCAGTTGCTCTCGTGTAACCATCAGCAATCAATCCTCCATTTGTTTCATGAGCAACATCCCAAAAAGTTATTCCAGCTTCTGGGAAAAGATCAGAAATAGGCATGAATGCAGAACCAATAATACCAAACGAATGTTCGATACCATGCATTTGTAAAACTTTTACAAAAGCTTCTTCGGTTGTCATTTTAGCCATATCAAATCCTTCTAAATTCTATTTTTTAATTGTCAAAGTGCCCAATTCATATATAAATTGGGTCGAATTTCAAACAAAGAAATCGTCACAATGGCCGGCACAGATATTATAATCCACGATGAAAAAGACAATGTAGGTGTTGTGGTTATTGAAAAAATTACTCCAAAACAAGACTGTGATTGCTGGATTATGGAAAATGATAAATCAGTAAAAATTCAATCGATGGATGAAATACCTTTGGGTCATAAAATTGCTATGACTGATCTTAACGAGGGAGATACAATATTAAAGTACGGGCATGATATTGGCAAAGTCGTAAAATCAATTAAAAAAGGTGAGCATGTGCATGTTCACAACGTAAAAACTAAAAAGTGGTAAAATGGAAATTCCAAAAACATTTTTAGGATATAAAAGAGAAGATGGAAGAACAGGAACAAGAAATCATGTAATAATTCTACCTGTTGATGATATTTCAAATGCTTGTGCTGAAGCTGTAGCTAATAATATTAAAGGTACGATTGCACTTCCACATTCTTATGGAAGATTACAATTTGGAGCAGACTTAGAGCTTCATTTTAGAACAATGATTGGAACAGGAAAAAATCCAAATGTTGCAGCAGTTATAGTAATAGGTATTGAGCCTAAATGGACAAAAAGAATTGTTGATGCAATTGCAACGACTGGAAAACCAGTTGAAGGTTTTAGTATAGAAGGTGTAGGAGATATAGATACCATTGCAAGAGTTTCAAAGAAAGCTCAAGAATTTTCAATTTGGGCATCTGAGAAACAAAGAGAAGAGCGTCCTATAAGTGATTTATGGATATCAGTTAAATGTGGAGAGTCTGATACAACATCAGGATTAGCATCAAATCCGACAGTTGGAAATTTAATGGATAAATTAGAGCCCTTGGGTGTTCATTTATGTTTTGGTGAAACATCTGAGCTAACAGGTGCTGAAACTGTGTGTGAAAAAAGAGGAAAAACTCCTGAGGCTCAAGAGAAGTTTAGAAAAACTTGGAGTTCGTATAATGATTTCATCTTAAAAGAAGCAACTGACGATCTTTCTGAAAGTCAACCAACAGCTGGAAATATAGCAGGTGGACTTACTACAATCGAAGAAAAAGCATTTGGAAACTTTCAAAAAATTGGGGGATGCAAATTTATTGATGTACTAGAACCAGCAGAAGAACCAACTAAAGGTCCAGGCTTATACTTTATGGATACCTCATCAGCTGCTGCTGAATGTGTTACTTTACAAGCTGCAGGAGGATTCAATCTTCACCTATTTCCAACCGGACAAGGAAATATAATTGGAAACCCAATTGAGCCAGTAGTAAAACTAACTGCTAATCCTTTAACTGCTAGAACCATGAGTGAGCATATTGATGTTGATGTTTCTAAAATCTTATCAAGAGAAATGAATTTAGATGAAGCTGGCGATGAATTAATTAAAGCTACAATAAGAGTTGCAAACGGAAGATTAACTTGTGCTGAAGCATTAGGTCATAGAGAATTTGTGATGACTAAATTATACAGAAGTGCTTAAGCTTTAAGCTTAGCTTCTCTTGCATTATTCCATTTAGAAATATAATTTCTTAAAATTGCAGCTCCAATTCCAAGAACTACTGCTAGTACAACTGATGTAAGTCCATAAAAAACTGGAAGGTCTTTAGAATAATCTAAAATAAACTGTGCAATGTTACCTAGGTTTTTAGTTCCATTTACCACTGTTTCAACAATTACATCTTCTTTAATAAAAGTGTCATAAGCAATTGCAATTCCAACTAATAATAAAAGTACTGCTAAGATTGTTTTAAATTCCGAGCTATCAACTTTTTCACCAATTTTTTGACCAAACTGAACACCAATAATTGAGCCAAGTATAAGTACAAAAACTAAAACAAGATCAATTGTTCCGTAATTAAAAGCATGAAGAACGGTCACGATTGCACTTACAAATATTGTAACAAACAAAGATGTGCCAGGAATTAGTTTGGTTGGCATTCCAATAATATAAATCATTGCAGGAACTAATATAAATGCACCGCCCACTCCCATAATTGCAGCGATATATCCTACAATTAAACCAATAATAATTGGAGTAAATGCGCTTTCATAAACCTTTGACTTTTTAAAACGCATTCTAAAAGGAAGTCCGTGTATCCAATAATGCGTATGTAATTTTTTTCTTACAACAATTTTTTTTCTTGCCTTATCAATTTCTGATACTCCTTGAATAAGCATCAAAGTTCCAAGTATAGCTAAGATATACATGTAGGCCAATGAGATAACGATGTTTATTTTTCCAATATCCTGAAAATAAGAAAAAGTTAGGATCCCTAGTAAGGTTCCAATAGTTCCTCCTACTACAATCATCAATCCCAT
>CACCFT010000010.1 GCA_902545405.1 uncultured Pelagibacteraceae bacterium | reverse complement strand
CTATGACTTCTGGATGGTTTTTGTGTCCTATTAATAATATATGATGTCCTTGTTTATTTAAGTTTTCTGCTTCTCTATGAACTTTAGATACTAGAGGACACGTTGCATCTACAAACATCATATTTAAATTAGAAGCTTCCTCTGGAACAGATTTCGGAACCCCATGCGCCGAGAAAATAACTGGTCTAGACTTATCTTTGATTTCATCTAATTCTTCAACAAATATTGCACCTATCTTCTTTAACCCTTCTACAACATGTTTGTTATGAACAATTTCGTGTCTCACATAAACAGGGGCACCAAATTTATCTATACTCTTTTTCACAATCTCAATTGCTCTATCAACTCCTGCACAAAATCCTCTTGGTGCAGCTAAATAAATTTTTAAATTTTTGTTACTCATTTTCATCCTTTTTAAAAAATGGAATTAAAAATACTATACAAGCAATAAAAAAAAATAAGCTTCCAAACATGGCCCAAAAACTTCCTACACTTGAGACGATGAAACCAATTGAAGATATAATGAATAATATCCATCCAATTAGATTTATAGTTTTATTTTTCATTTTTTTTCTACCATGAATTCAAGTAAAATATGAGGAAAGGTCAATGAAGCCAATCCAACAAATATTATTTTAATAATACTTTCATCTATACTAAATTTTTCTGAAATAAAATAAAAAACAATTAAATACATTATTGCTGTAATTACTGTAAGTGGAATAATTTTTCGTAAAAAAATAGGAAATCCTTTGATCAAATTTTTATTAATTTCACTAATTAAACTTAGCGAGTGTCTTATAGAATGAAGAAAGCAGAAATAAATTGTAAAAGCCAATATAGGATTAAAGAAATAGTTCAAAATAATTATTGAAAAACTATCTAAAAAAAGAATTGATCTTAAATCATTATTATTACCTCTATATATAAGAAAATTAATTAGCACTGATAATATAACTAAAGGAATTAAAAAATTATTAGCCATAATATTTTCGTCTATTGAAAAATTTAACATTTTAAAAATTTCGATTGTCTCATCTTTATGAAACAGTAAGGGTGCTGAAATAACTAATGATCCTTTAATGAAATAAAAAATTTCTAAAAAATTAGCATTTTTTGTTTCGATAAAGTCACTATCCTCTTTGCCGAAATGATATGCTGCAACTATTAAAAAAAGTGAAAGCAACAATATTGGACTTAAAATCCAAATTAAAATAACAAAAATAGCTATACCTATATAAGTTATATAGAACACTTCTGTATTTTTAATTTTATAAATTTTTAAAAGTTTTTTACCCTTTTCATGATCCAGCGCACCGTGAGAGATACCAATTGTAAGAATTAAAAAAAAACTAAAAAGTATAAACGAATTGTTTCTCAATACCTCAAAAGCAGAAAAAAAAATACAGATATTAAAAAAAATAATAGAATGAAAAAAATTTATTTTGTTGATCATTATTTAAATACAGCTTTAATAAAAATCCATTTTGGCATCTTTAATATAATGGATAAGTCCTCGAAAATATTACTTTTATTGGAAAGAAAATTTATTACTGTTTTTGACTTGCTTTTAAACATTTTGAAGAAAATATTTGGCATGATCTCTGGCTTTTCAGCTAGGACTTTCAAAAAAACATTATCTAAAAACTTATACTTATTATTTATATTGTAAGCTCTAATTTGGGTTATTTTATCAATGTTTTGGGTAATATATTCTGCCTGTTCTTGAATATTTAGGAAAGTATAGCCAGTGCTCAAACGTGTCATACCTCCAGCAGTTCCAATGTTAATCGTATTTTTATCGTTTTTAAAATTTGGATAAAATAATGGTATAGCCCCAACTTCTTTATAATTAATTTTATACTTTTTTAATTTTAAAGTGTTTTCGATGTAATCAGTAATTTGTTTATCATAATCTTTTTCACTATCATCTTCCATCTTTGAAAGCCAAGTAGTCTCGATTAAAGCTGATTTTTTTGAATAGGGTAGTGTGTAGAAAAAATGAACACTTTTTTTTTGATCGCAATCAAAGTCCATTAAATTCATTATTTGATCATCAAAAAAATCTTTTTCAGTTTCAATCTCAACGCCTTGAAAGTGTTGCCATAAATTAGAATCTTTATTCTCAAGATTTGGTAGACTGTTAAATAAAATTGCGTTTTCAGTATTTACTTCGCTAATATCTTTAAAGAATTGAATATTAGGATTTTTATTAATTTTATTTAAAATCTTTTTGTAGAATAGTCCACTATCAATACTTTCGTAAGGAGTTTCTTTACAATCTTTATATTCAACATTACCTTTAAAATTGATTGTATAATCTTTCCATCTTTTTTTTACACAGTCATCAAACTTGTGAGGTATAGTTTTCCAGTATGACCAAGTTTTATCTCTTTTATATTCATCTCTTTTTTCAATAATTGCTAAAGTCTTATTTTTAAGTTTATCGTGATACTCTAACTCGTAAGCCAATGTTAAGCCTGCACACCCGCCTCCAATAATTATATAATCAAAATCTTTCATTATACTCAATATCTTGCATTATTATCTCATGCTCTTTTATTGTAAGTTTTTTATCTTCTTTTACAAAATATAATTTAATTAAATCGCCAATAGATAGTGCTGTATGTAAGACTTTTCCCAAATTGTTTACATAAATTTTTCCTGATTTATTATAATTTTCTAAGTTTTCTTTTTTTAAAATTTCATTTCCAATTTGTCTATATACTCTTCTTGCAACCAAAATTGAAAATCTTAAAAAGAATGGAATTTTTTTAATTGATATAAACGAATTATTATAAAATTTGTCAGCGATTTTTAGAATTCTTTTGATTTCACCAAAATTTTTTTTTATATAAAACCTATTATTGCTTTCATCTTCAATAACATCTCTTGAAATATTAGTTAATTGCATTGCAATACCCAAGTCAATTGCTCCTAAAAGCGCTGATCTTTCTTTGACATTTAAAATTTTTGCCATCATTAATCCAACTGTTCCAGCCACTCTATATGAATAAACATATAGATCTTTGTCAGTGTTGATTTCTACTTTTGATTTTATATCAGCCTCGACTCCATCGAATAAATCATCAACTATTTTTGGGGATATTTCAAATTTATTTATTAAAGCCCACATATTTTTAATTATTTTATTATTTTCATTTTTCAATTTGAAATCTTGTTTGAAAGTATTGAAATTTTTTAATTTTGTATCAAGATCACCTTTTTCATCTGCTATATTGTCTATGTATCTACAAAAATCATATAAATTAGAACATTCAGAGTAGACTTGTTTTGGCAAAAAGAAACCTGCCCAATTAAAAGATTTAGCGTATATCGATAAGTAATTTTGTCCATTCATTACAAAATTTTATCTAAGACCTTTGCGGATGATAGGACCCCTGGTACACCAGCTCCAGGATGAGTGCCCGCTCCAACAAAATATAAACCGTCATAAACCTCAGATTTGTTATGAAATCTAAAGTATGCTGATTGAGAAAATTTGGGCTGAATTGAAAAACCCGAGCCATATTTAGTATTTAATTCATTTTCAAAATAATCAGGGGTTAAATAAAAATCATCTACAATATTTTCTCTTAAATTTGGTAATAAACTTTTTTCCATTTTATCTATTACAAGTTTTTTTAGATTCTCACCTTCGACTGACCAGTCTATTCCTGATTTATTATTAGGTACAGGCACTAATACATAAAAGCAATCATGGTCTTTAGGCGCCATACTCGAGTCAGTCGCGGTAGGTCTGTGTAGGTAATAGCTTATGTCGCTATTTAATTTTTTGTTTACAAATATATCATCCAAGTGTTCTTTGTACTTATCACCAAACTTTATAGTATGATGTTCAACGTTTTGATATTTTTTTTTCGTTCCAAAGTAATAAACAAATAATCCCATTGAATATTCCATTCTATTTATCTTCCAATTAAATAAAGTGTTATATTTTTGATTGTTTAGCATTTTGGAATAAACACCGGGAGGATCTGCGTTACAAACTACGTTATCTGCTTTAATTTCCTCACCTTCACTTATCACAACCCCGACGACTTTTTTATTTTCTGTAAGCAAGTTTTTTACTTCTTTACCTTTAATAATTGTGACATCTTCCTCTAACATCAATTTCTCAAATCCTTTTATGATTTGTCCTGTTCCACCCATAGAATAATGAATTCCCCATTTCTTTTCTAAATATAAAATTAATCCATATATTGAGGTTGTTGTAAAAGGGTTTCCACCCACCAATAATGGGTGCATACTAAATAGCCTTCTTAGTTTTTCATTTTCAATAAAACCACTAACCAAAGAATAAACAGATTTATAGCTTTTTAAACTTAGCAACGCAGGAATTTGCTTAAACATAAATGAAGGTTTATCAAATGGTACATCTGATAATTCTGAATAACCCTTATCAAATATTTTTTTTGTAAATTTAAGTAAATTTCTATAACCCAAAACATCTTTATGATTAATTATTGCAATCTGTTCTTCCATTTTCTTTTCATCAGCTGAATAATCAAAATGGCTTCCATCTTCGAAAACAAATCTGTACCAAGTATCCAAATCTTTGATTTTTATATAATCATCTGGATTTTTATTGAAAAGTTTAAAAATTTCATAAATTAAATAAGGAGCAGTTATTACAGTTGGTCCACCATCATAAGTAAACCCATTACTTTTAAATACTCTAGCTCTTCCACCTAAATCTTTTTGTTTTTCAATTAAAGTGACTTTATGACCTTTTGCCCGAAGTCTAAGAGCTGCTGCTATGCCACCAAAACCTGATCCAATTACAATTGAATTCATATTCCTTAATTTACATTATTTTTATAAAATTTGATAAACTATCTTAGTTTAAGAACTTATTTTCTTTAATTCTGTCTTTGTTTCTTCAAGATTTTTATTAAACAAATTGTCAAGTTTAGACTTATCAACAGATGTTGTAATAATTTTTTTCACAGATTCTACAGCAATGTTAATTGATGTATCTTTAATTTCTTTAATGGCATTATCCTTCATTTGAGAGATTTTAGTTTCTGCTAGACTTTTCTTTAGTTCAGCTGATTTATGAAATTTGTCATTCATTTCAATTACAAATCTTTCAGTTTCATCTTTTGACTGCTGCATAATCTTTTCACTCTCAATTTTTGCAGTATCTAGCTTCTTTTGCGCCTCATCCAATAGTCTTTTAGATTCAGCTCGGAGTTTTTCACTTTCATCAATTTCATTTTTGATATCAGTAATCATTTTGCTCAATAAATTATTAACATTTTGTGGAACTTTTAAATAAATTAGCGCTCCAAAAAATATTACAAAAGAAACTGCTACCCAAAATGTTGCATCAAATGCCATTATGTTTTTCCATTTCTTTTTTAGAAAGATCTTCGACTATGGCTGAAAGACTACTTTTATTTATATCTTCACCAATTAATTGTTTAACTAGATCGGAGGATGTCTCAATTGCAATTTTAGTAACTTTCTCTTGAGAAGTTTTTTTTAATTGGTCTATTTCTTCTTCAGCTTTTATTATTTCTTTTTCGATATCCTTTTCTAAAGATAATCTTTTATTGTTTATATTGTCCAAAACTTTTTGTCTTTCACTATTAAAGAAGTTTTTTGCTTCGACTTTTGTATCATTGATAATTTTATCAAATTCTTTAACTTTTTTTTCAGTTTCTTCCCGTTGTTTCTCTGCAGTTTCGATATTCTCTAAGATTTGTGATTTTCTGGTTTCAAGATTGTTACTAATCTTTGGTAGTATGAACTTAGATAAAATTATAAACAATAATCCAAAAGTAAGTACTAACCAAAAAATTTGAGATATCCAAAACTCAGGATTAAGCTGGGGCATACCTCCACTCTCAGCGCCTTGAGCGCTATAAGTAAAGATAAGACTTAAAGCTAGAAATTGAAAAATTATCTTTTTCAACATTAATTAAAACGCGAAAAGAATAATTAATGCAACAACTAATCCAAATAAACCAGTCGCTTCTGCTAATGCAAAGCCTAATAGCAAGTTTGGAAACTGCTTTTGAGCTGCAGATGGATTTCTCATTGCACCTGAAAGATAATTTCCAAAAATTATCCCAATTCCAACTCCTGCACCTGCAAGTGCAATTGCTGCTAGTCCTGCTCCTATCATTTTTGCTGCTTCTAATTCCATTATATCCTCCTTGTGTTAATTAATGGTGTAAATTTAATGCATCATTTAAATAGATACATGTTAAAATTGCAAACACATACGCTTGAAGAAAAGCAACTAATATCTCCAAACCTGTTAATGCAACTGAAAAACCTAGTGGTAGCCAGCCCCCAACAATTCCTAAGCTAACTACGAAACTTCCAAAAACTTTCATCATCGTATGGCCTGCCATCATATTTGCAAACAATCTAACTGATAAACTAATTGGTCTACTTAAGTATGAAATTATTTCTATAACAACTATTAATGGCAATAAAACCATTGGAACTCCACTTGGTACAAAAAGTTTTAAGTATCCAAGTCCATGTTTAATAAATCCAATTATTGTTACCCCTATAAATATAAATGCTGCTAATACAAAAGTTACAATGATGTGGCTAGTGACAGTAAAAGAATATGGTATCATCCCAAACATGTTACAAAATAAAACAAACATGAATAAAGAAAATATGAAAGAAAAGTAAGGCTTAGCTTTCGATCCAGCTGTATCACTTATCATTTTTGAAATAAAAGAGTAACTGAGTTCCGCAAGTAATTGAATTTTATTTGGTATGATAGATCTCTTCGTGCCTAAATTAAAAATAATTAATATTGCTAGTGAACTTATGACCATAAACAAACTCGCGTTTGTAAACGAAATATCTATGTTATTTATTTTAATTTCTGGACCAATTCGGTAAACGTTGAATTGGTACATTGGATTTGCTGCCATTTGCCTACTATTTTTGCATTTTTTTTGCTGATCTAATAACGTTCATAATTCCAGCTACTACACCAATAAAAAAAAATATTAAAATTAACCAAGGTTTAGTACCAAACCAATTGTCTAAAATAAACCCAATAATTGTCCCAACAGCCACTGCAGATATCAATTCTGTGCTCATTTTGAAGGCTGATCCCATACTTGAGCCTTTATTTTCCTCTTCAGATTTTTTGTCTTTGTCGGTTTTATTTTTTGCAATTTTTAGGCGAGTTTTAAACTGGTCTTCATCCATTATTAAGCAACCATACTCTCTGCTTTTTGAAGATCTACAGCAACTAGTTGGCTAATTCCTTTTTCTGGCATTGTTACGCCGTATAGTCTGTCCATTTTAGACATGGTTAGAGCGTGGTGAGTTACAATAATAAATCTTGTAGATGTAATTTTAGTTAGTTCCGTCAAAAGATTGCAAAATCTTGTCACATTCGCATCATCTAGAGGTGCATCTACTTCATCGAGAACACATATTGGAGCTGGATTAGTAAGAAACACTGCAAAGATTAAAGATAAAGCAGTCAGGGCTTGTTCACCTCCAGATAATAAAGTTATTGATTGTAATCTTTTTCCTGGTGGACTTACCAACATTTCTAATCCTGCATCTAAAGGATCATCAGAGTCTACTAGTTCTAGTTTTGCACTACCTCCATTAAATAGTTTGGTATAAACTTCATTGAACTTTCTATTCACTTTTTCAAAAGCATCTAGAAGTCTTTCCCTACCTTTCTGATTGAGTTCAGTAATACTTTCTTTTAACTTTATAATTGCAGTTACTAAATCTTGTCTATCTTTTTCCATTTTCTTAATTTCATCTTCATATTTTGAAGTCTCTTCGTCTGCTCTTAAGTTAACCGAGCCTAATTTTTCTCTTTCCCTTTTTCTTTCATCAAGTAATTCCTCTTGTGTTACTGTATCTGGATATTCAGATACATTTTTTAAGTTTGAAAAATTCAGTATCTCTTCTTCTTTTAAATTAAGTTCTGTTGATACTCTTTCTAGCAAATCATTTCTTCTTTTATTCAAACCATCGATTGTTGCTCCAGAGCTTGCCTTTCGCTCTCTTATTTCAATAGACTCTTCTTTTGTTGTATTTAGATTACTTCTTAATTCGTTAATCTCTTTATCTAGCTCATCTATTAATATTTCATTATCGTTTTTTTCTTTTTCAGAAATTCTTAAACTTTCTGATATTTGTCCTTTTCTTTCAGCTTGTGTTTGAGGTTGTTTTTCTAGGCTATCTAATTTTTTTTGTTGAGTATCTTTTCTACTATTTAATTCATTAATCATTTTTTCAGAATTTACCAATAAGTTTTTCCAACTTTCTATCTCTTGATCAATGATTTTAATTCTTTCACTTCTTTTTATTGACTCTTTTTTAATATTTTGATTTGTACTAAATGCTTCAGCATATTCTTCTTGTAGACCTTTGATTTCTTCGTTTTTCTTAGTTACTGTTATTGCTAAATCGTTGTCATGCATTTCATTAATTTTCATTTTTAAAAATGAAAGATTTATTTTGCATTCATCTATTAAATTAGTTGCACCATTGATATTGTTCTCTGAGAGCATTTCTTTTGCTTTATCTAACTGCTCACTTGCTAAATCAATAGTTTCTGAGTTCTTTTTTAGAGTATCAAGGTTTAGATTTTCTAGTATTCTCTCTAATTTATCTTGCTCATCTTTTAATTTTCCTTTTGCATTTACAAGATCTAAACCTGACAATTTTTCAGTTTCATAATATTTTGAGTCAACTGTAATTAAAATTTCTTTTTCTTCTCTAAGTCTTTTTTCATTAGAGTTTGCATCAATGATTATGCTTTTTTCTCTTACAATATCCTCATCTATTACACTCAAAGCCTTTCTAATTGATTGTATTTCATCATTAACCCTGTCTTTTTCTTCATCTAAACTCTTTAACTCTAAATTTAATCTTTGTATTTTTGACAAGTTTTCTTGATTTTTTTCTCTTATAGGATTTACATTCTTATTCTTTTCAATAATCCTCATGCTTAAATCTTCTAATTTATCATTGAAGGACTTAACTTGATCATCAGCCTCATTGTTGATCTCATTCTCTACTCTAATTTCATTATCAATTTCTAAAAGACGTAAATAGTATAAACCTGCCTCAACTTTTTTTATTTCTTCAGAAATAGATTTGTATTTTGCAGCTTCTTCAGCTTGCTTTTGCAAATTTGCTAATTGTCTCTCCTGTTGTCTTCTTAGTTCATCTGCCCTTTTTAAATTATTTTCAGCAGCGCCCAATCTTAATTCTGCTTCGTGTCGTCTAACATGTAAACCTGCTATACCAGCTGCTTCTTCTAAGATAGCTCTTCGATCAGAAGGTTTTGCCGTGACCAATGCTCCAATCCTACCTTGACTAATAATCGAAGGTGAATGAGCACCTGTTGATAAATCTGCAAAAAACATCTGAGCATCTTTAGCTCTAACTTCTTTTCCATTTATATAAAATTTTGAGCCTTTATCTTTTTCTATTTTTCTTCTTATTTCAATTTCATCGAGCTCATTATATTGTAGAGGGCCATCTTTGTTGTCATTTGATAAGCTCACTAAAACTTCTGCAATATTTTTTGATGGTTTGTTTGAAGTTCCGGAAAATATAACGTCTTCCATTCCTGAACCTCTCATACTTTTTGCCGATGTCTCACCCATACACCATCGTAACGACTCCACTATGTTTGATTTGCCACAACCGTTTGGACCAACTATCCCAGTTAAACCTTCTTCAATCAGGAAATTAGTTTTTTCAGCAAAAGACTTAAATCCATTTAGTTGGATTTTTTTAAATTCCATTCACTGACTTATATCAGTTTTTCAATGTATTTTTTTAATTTTTTGTAGTTTGAGTGATTTTCAAACTTTTTTCCGTTAATTATGACTGTAGGAGTAGCATTCACTTTATATTTTTTAACACCTTCGATTCGGTCTTCTAAAATATGATCCTCTATTTTTTTATCCGCCAAGCACTTATCAAAATCAAGATTATATTCAGTATTATCAATAAATTTTTTCATTGCTTGATTTGCCTCTAATTCATTTTTTCCTTTTATCCACTTATCTTGATTTAAATATAAATGATGCAAAATTTCATGCTCACCATCATTTCTACAATGCGCTAATTTAGTTGCATTAAATGCAATGATGTCTAATGGAAAGCTTTTAAATTCTATTGAAATCAATCCTTTATCAATAAAATCTTCTTTTAATTTAGGATATATATTTTTATGAAAACTTGCACAATGACTACAAGTTAAAGATTCAAAAACCATTAACTTAACTTTAGAGTCTGCACTTCCAACTAAAATTGGTTTAACTTCAGAATTAGCATTGATGAAATTAAAAAAAATTAAAATTGAGATAAAAATTATTTTTTTCATTTTATTTTAAAATGTTTACTTAACTCTAAAAGTGAATTTTTTATTTTGTCATTTTTAATATTATTTATGCTCTTTATATGTTTATTTTTTGTCGCATTAATAGCTGTATTTTTATGGCTTTCTTCAATTTTTCCATCAAATGTATTCAATTTAATGTCATCTAAAACATGATAGCCAAAAAAAATATTAATTTTTTTTATTATTTCTTTTTTAGAATACTCAACGTCAACTTCATTTCCCCTCTTTACTAAAATATTTAAACGACTTCCCGATAACTTATTTGAACTTTTGTATGATTTAGGAAAGCTTACTTTAAATAAATCTTTACCTACTAAATATTTCCAATTGTCTAAAGTTTCATTATAAATTTTACCTTTTTTACTAATTATTCTTTTTGCTTCTGTGGGTAAAGTATCTTTAAAAGATCTTAAACCTTGAATGGAATTATATCTCTGCTTAGTATTATATTTTTGACTCATATGAATAATAAAAACATATCAAATAAAATTCTACATTGGTACGATAATAATAAAAGAATTTTACCTTGGAGAAAAAAAGTTTCTCAGAAACAAAAAGAATATTTTACGTTTGTTAGTGAATTTATGTTGCAGCAAACTCAAGTAAAAACTGTTATTCCTTATTTTGAAAAATTTGTAAAACAAATTCCAACTTTTCAATCATTGGCAGATGTTAATGAAAAAATCTTAATGAAACATTGGGAAGGCCTTGGTTATTATTCAAGAGCAAGAAATCTAAAAAAAAGTGCAATTAAAATTCTTAAAGATTTTAACGGTAAGTTACCAAAATCTTATGAAAAGTTAATACAATTGCCAGGTGTTGGTGAATATACATCTAAAGCAATAATGTCTATAGCATTTAATATTAAAACTATCCCTTTAGATGGAAATGTAGAGAGAATTCTTAAAAGAACTCTCTATTTAAAAAAGCAGAATGAAATATCTAAAGATTCTCTAAAAACAAAAATAAATTTTTTTGGACTGTCCGATCGTGCTAGTGATTACTCACAAGCAATTATGGAAATAGGTGCTTTAATTTGCAAACCTAAAAATCCAATTTGTAAAGAATGTCCATTAAGTAAAAATTGTATATCTTTAAAAAAAAATGATTTTGAGTTAACTAAAATTAATAAAGAAATAAAAACCAAATATTTTGAAGCGACTATCTACAAAAAACAAAATAATTATTTATTGGTTAAAAATGATAAATTTAAATTTTTAAAAAATATGCCAATTTTCCCTATGACTGAAGTTCGAGAAAGTAAGTATAATTATTCAAATAATAAAAAAATTAATATAAAATTATCTAATATGGAAATGAAAATTTTATTAAATAACTCAAAAAGACCTCCAAAGATTAAAAATAAAATATTAATTAAAAAAGATAAATTAAGCTCAGAAATAATTCCATCATTTACTAAAAAAATATTTTATACCATCTCAAAATCTGAATGAAAAAAGTTGCAATTGTAGGAGCTGGTATATCTGGTTTGTATCTTGCAAATGAATTAAACAAAAATACTGAAATAGACTATAAAATCTTTGAAAAAAAAGATTACCTTAATTTAAATGAAGGTTATGGCATTCAACTTTCAGTTAATAGTATTAATTTGTTAAATAAAGTAGGATTTAAAAATATTTCGGCATCAGATGTTTATTATCCAACAAAAGTTAGTTTTTTCCAGGCTAATAATATTAAAAAGATTTGTGAAATTGATTTAAAGCAATTCAATAATTTAAACGACCGTTACACAACACTTAAAAGATCAACATTAATAAAGTTTTTAATTGGTAATATTCCTAAGGAAAAAATTCAATTTAAAGCCGATATTCAAAATATCGAATATAATGAAAAAATAAAGATTTCTTGGAATAATACGAATGAAAGTTTCGATTATATAGTAATTGCAGACGGTGTTTTTTCAAAATTAAAATCCCAAATATCCAATAATCATTTAAACCCAATTTTTAATGGGAACATTGCTTTAAGGGCGAATTTAAAACAACATGAAAAAGATAATATTTCTGTTTATATGGGGTCAAATTTTCACTATGTAACTTATCCTGTAAATCAAAAACTCGAATATAATTTCGTTGCTATAATCAAAAAGAAACTAACTACTAAAGAAATTGAAGATAAAAATATTCTTAATTCAGAAACATTTATAAAATCTTTAAAAGACTTTATTTCAAAAAATTCTATTATAAATTTGGAAAGTTTAGCAGATATAAAGTGTTTTCCTGTATTTGTGAGCACTGAATTACCCACACTAAAATATCAAAATACTTATTTGAGTGGAGATGCTTTATTTGCTTTTCCACCTTCTTTTGCACAAGGCGCTTCTCAAAGTATTGAAACAGCAAATGGTATTTTAGAAAATATTACAAGTTCAAATAGTATTTATAAAGATAAGGTAAGTAAAATATTACTAGTAAATAAAAGATCAAAATTAAACCATTTTGCCTTCCATTTAACTAATCCAATAATAATATTAATTAGAAATATTGTTTTGAAATTTTTATCAAAAAATAAAAAATTTCTAGAGAGTTATCTTGGAAAAATTTATAGAAATTAAGTAGTTGGCCTTAGTTTTTGCCTCAAATCATCAATTGGTTTGAGTGAATTACCTGATTTATAATACCAAAAAGTCCAACCGTTACAGCTCTCAGCACCTAATATTTGTGCAGCAACTTTATGAATTGATCCTTCTGATTTCCGATATTTTATACTACCATCAATCATAATTTTCGCATTGATTTGTTTTTTTTGATCAAAAATTTCAGTACCAGGTTTAATAATTCCTAATTCAACCAAAGATCCAAAAGGCACTCTTGGTTTGGATCTATTATTTTTTATAGTATCCAAATATTCATCTTCTATAATTTTTGTATTTTTAATTCTTTTACTTGCAGCTTCAAAATAGTTTTTTTCTTTTTCTACCCCAAAATAATTTCTACCTAACTTTTTTGAAACTACAGCAGTTGTTCCTGTACCAAGAAACGGGTCCAATATTAAATCACCTTTATTCGAGGATGCTAATATAATTCTGTGCAATAAAGACTCTGGCTTTTGAGTTGAGTGAACTTTATTACCATTATTTTTAAGTCTTTCTTTTCCATTACATATAGGTAAATTCCATGTAGATCTCATCTGAAGATCATCGTTTAAACATTTAAGTGATTGATAATTAAAAGTATATTTTGAACTTTCACTTTTTGAAGCCCATATTAGAGTTTCGTGCGCATTCGTAAAACGTGTTCCTCTAAAATTTGGCATAGGGTTATTTTTATTCCAAATCACATCATTTAGTATCCAAAAACCTAAATCTTGCATTTTTGAACCAACTCTAAAAATATTATGATAACTTCCTATGACCCATATAGATCCATTTTTTTTTAAAATTCTTCTACATTCTTTAAGCCATTTAATTGAAAACTCATCATAACTTTTAAAACTATCAAATTTATCCCACGCATCGTCTACAGCATCGACTTTTGATCTATCAGGTCGACTTAATTCCTTTTTTAGTTGAAGGTTGTAAGGTGGATCTGCAAATATAAGATCAAAACTTTCAGCCGGAATTTTTTTTAATTCCTTAATGCTATCTCCGTTAACAATTTTATTTTTTATGTCTGAAATAATCATTTTATATTTTTGAATTAGACTCCAGTCAGGAGTCCACGTCAACCTGTGATTGAATTTATTGATTGATAATTGTTATGATTATTTTTTAAGACTCAATATCTTGTGTATTGGTTGGAAGGTTTTTCTATGAAATCTAGTCACTCCAAATTTTTTAATAGCTTTAATATGATCCTTTGTTCCATAACCTGCATTATTATCCCAGCCGTATTTTTTAAAAGAAAAAGACATCTTTTTCATTAGCTTATCTCTTTCAACTTTAGCAATAATCGATGCTGCTGAAATTTCAGGAATTTTTTCATCACCTTTTACAATAGTTTTAATAACATAATTTTTTAAGTCTGGTGGTTTATTACCATCTATTAAAACTTTTCTAGGTTTAAATTTGAGTTTCTTAATTGCTCTTTTCATCGAAAGTAGACTAGCATTTAAAATATTAATTTTTTCAATTTCCTTTATTGATGCAGACCCTAACGCCCAAACTGAATTTTTTTTTATATATTTAGCTAAAGTTTCCCTTTGAATTTTATTAAGTTTTTTTGAATCTTTAAGAATTTTTCTATTAATTTCTTTATTTAATATAACAGCAGCCGCATAAACTGGTCCTACAAGGCTTCCTCTTCCAACTTCATCAACCCCAGCAATAATTTTTTTCATATAAAATATTATTAAAAATTTAAATCTCTAAACCAGTTTCATCTATTTTTTTTCTAATTTCTTTAAGATCGGCCCAAGAATATTTTTTTTGTTCTGCTTGTCTTAGCAGATATGCTGGGTGAAAAGTTATCATTGTTAAATATGTTTTATTGTTAATTATTATTTCTTTCCATTTTCCTCTTTCTTTAGAAATTTTAATTTTATTCCCGAAGAGCGCTTCCATTGCTGTGCTTCCCATTAAAATAAGTATTTCTGGATTTATAATCGAAATATGTTTTCTTAAATATTCAGAGTATCTATTTATTTCTGATATTTCAGGCTTTCGGTTATTTGGAGGCCTATAATTTACAACATTAGTAATATAAACGTTAGTTCTATTTAAATTAATAGCTTTCAACATTTTATTTAAAAGCATTCCTGCATCACCAACAAAAGGTTTTCCTAATTCATCTTCTTTTTGTCCGGGTCCCTCTCCTACAATCATTATTTTTGAAGATGAATTTCCATCACTGAAAACAAGATTTTTTGCACTATTTTTTAGTTCACAATCTTCAATCTTTTCTATTTCAACTCTAAGTTTTGCTAATTCATCAGATTTATCCTCATTAGGAGCATTATTTTTAAATCTATTTATTGGTTCATTGCTAAATTCATACTCAATACCTAGTTCGTTCAATAAATCATTATCAAATATGTCATTTTGATTTTTTTCATTTAAAGTCATAAAGTAAAAAATGTTCTTAAAAATTTTTTGTTTTATAATATTAATTCTATACCAAACAAACCTCTATTCAAAAGCAGCGAATGAAAAAGAATTCAACCAGAAGTATCTATCAAATTATCTTTCAGCATTATTATCATTTGATAACCAGAAAAATAACGATGCTCTTAAGTTTTTTGAAAATTCAAAAATATTAATTCAATCACATGATAGTTTTTTGCAAGAATACCTATTTTCTTTACTTTTGGATGGACAGGTTAAAAAAGCAATTAAACAAGTAAAATATTCTAATACCTCAATAGGAGGAGATTTTTTTGAAGGAAATTTATTATTAATTTTAGATAGCATTAATAAGAAAAAGTTTAAACAAGCAGCTTTGAAGTTAAAAAAATTGGAAAAGTTCAAAGAGGACGACTCATACAAATTTATAATTTATTCTAGCTTAAAAAGTTATATTGATCTTTTTATATATAAAAAATCTGACATTGTTGAGCAATTTGGAAAATTAGATTTGATAAACATGGCTTTTCAAAATTGTTATTTGAATTCCAAAAAAACTGAGCCTTATTTTTTAAATTTAATTAACGATCCTCAAAGTGATTACTCTAGATATACTTTTTTTTATTTGAGTAACGAAGTGTCTAATAATGACTTTGCAACAGTTGATAATTTTGCTGATACAATAGATCCTTTAAGAAGTAGTTTGCTTATTTCTCAAGTAAAAAAATGGATAGATGAAAAAAAATATAAAAAATTAACACAGCATTTTTCATGTCAAAATGAGAATGATATTTTGGCAGAATTCTTCTTCCTTATATCTAATTTTTATTCATCTCAAAGTAGATTTGATTATTCAAACATATATTTAAATATTTCAAATTATTTAAATCCAAAATTTTATTTTAATTTATCACTAATAGCTGAAAACTATCAGTCTAATAATAATTATGATCTAGCAAAAAAAACTTTCGAAAAATTTGATGATAAGGATGAAATATTTTTTTGGTACAAAACAAAGAAGATTGCCAGAATTATAGCAGAGGAAGAAAATTATGATGCAAGTTTAAACTATATATTAAAAAATCTTGAAAAATTTAATAATAAATCGACAAAGATGATTTATGATTTGGCAAATATTTACAAAAACTTTAAAAAATATAATCAGGCTATTGATTATTATACTTTGGCCTTAAAAAATTTGGATAAAAATTCTATGGCTTATGCAGATGTTCTTTATCGCAGAGGTGGAGCGTATGAAAGATTAAAAAATTATGATTTGGCGGATAAGGATTTGCTAAATTCAATTAAAATTAGACCTGACGAACCCTATACACTTAACTATCTCGCTTATAGTTGGTTAGAGAGAGGATATAAAATTGAAGAAGCTATAGAAATGTTAAATCAAGCTTACAAAGGAAAAGAAGAAGACCCCTACATAACAGACTCAGTTGGTTGGGGTTATTATTTGACAGGAAATTATATTGAAGCAGAAAAATATTTAAGAAAAGCTGTTGAATTGTTACCAAGCGATCCTGTTGCAAGTGATCATTATGGAGATGTTCTTTGGCAATTAAATAGAAAAATCCAAGCTAATTATTTTTGGAAAAGTGCTTTAAATAGCGATGAAGCAGACGAAGAATTAAAAATTAAAATTAAGGAAAAATTATATAATGGCTTAAATAATAATTCTTAAATGAAGTTTCATAAAATAAAATCTTTTGCAAAAGTTAATCTAACTTTAAAAATTCTAAATAAATACTCAAATGGTTATCATAAAATTGAAAGTTTAATATCTAAGATCAATTTGGCTGATGAGATTTTAATAAAAGAGATACAAGGTTCAAAAAATAGAATATCGTTTAGTGGGAAATTTTCCTCAAATATTTCAAATACAAATACAATTTCAAGACTACTAAAAATATTAAATGATCAAAATTATATTAAAAATAAAACATTCAATATAAAAGTAAAAAAAAATATACCCCAATCCTCTGGCATGGGGGGAGGATCAATGAATGCAGCATCCATTTTGAACTATTTATTTAAAAAAAGAATAATTAAAATTACAAAAAATAATTTAATAAAAATTGCAAATAATGTTGGTTCAGATGTAATTTTGGGTCTTTATGAGAGTCCAATGATCCTACAAGGAAAAAATATAAGTAAAATTAATAAAAAATTAAATTTTCATTTGTTAATAATAAAGCCTAATTTTGGATGTTCTACTAAGTTAATTTATGAAAAACACAGAGGATTTTCAAAGAGCCTATTCAATAAATCAAACAAGATTAACAGACAGGATTTATTAAAAGTTTCGAATAACGATTTAGAGAGAGCAGCTTTTAATAAATATCCAATTTTAAGAAAGATCAAAAGTTACTTGCAAAATTTAGATAATATTTACTTCGCAAATATGACAGGATCGGGTTCTACTATAATTGGTTATTTTTTAACCAAAAATGCGGCAATAAAAGCTCAAAAAAAATTAAAAAATAAATATAAAAACTATTGGTGTATTTACTCTAAAACTATATAAAGCTTTTTTTTTGTGTTATACGAAAAACATCTTGGGGTGTAGCCAAGTGGTAAGGCAGCGGTTTTTGGTACCGCCATTCCTAGGTTCGAATCCTAGCACCCCAGCCATTTATGAAAGCTTTACTTAAAAAAATTTTTCAAAACAAAAAAATTTCAAGTGATAAAGATCTCAAATTTCTAGATTTAAAAAATAACAGGGGAGTAAATAAAATATTTGGTGCAATAAATAACTACAATGAAACCAGCGAGATTAGATATGTTGGTGGTTGTGTAAGAAAAATTTTAAATGATGAAAAAACAGATGATATCGACCTTGCAACTAATTTAACTCCTGATCAGGTTAAGCAATGTTTAGATAAAAACCAAATAAAGTTTTTTGAAACAGGAATTGAACATGGCACAATCACAGCAGTGATTGATGATCAAAATTTTGAAATTACGACATTAAGAAAAGATGTAAAAACAGATGGAAGGCATGCTGTCGTAGAATATACAACTAATTGGAAGGAAGATTCATTAAGGAGAGATTTTTCAATAAATTCAATATATTCAGATTTAGACGGGAATTTATATGATCCAAATTCTGGTCATAAAGATTTAAATGTTGGAATAATTAAATTTATAGGTGATCCAGAAACTAGAATAAAAGAAGATTATTTAAGAATTATTAGATATTTAAGATTTTATACTGAATATAGCAAAATCGATCATGAAATTAATATAATAAAAATCATTAAAAAAAATATAGAGGGTTTAGGAAAAATATCAAAAGAAAGACAATTCAATGAATTAAAAAAAATTCTCAAATTGGATAACTTTTTAAATTTATTTAAAAATAAAACCTCTTGTGAATTATTTTCATTAATTTTCCCTCAACTAAAAAATTTTAAAAAATTGAGCAAGTTATCAAAACCACAAGAAAACATATTAAAAAATAAAAGTTTAAATTTCGTCATTTCTTTTCTTGTAATTGATGAAACTGACAATTCTGACTATTTTGTGTATAAATATAATTTACCCAATGAGTTAAAAGATAAAATTAATTTTCTAAAAAATAATTCGCTAAATAAAGATAGTACTAAAATTTTTAACAAGAAAGATTTACAAAAAATATTTTATTATGAGGGTAAATCTAGCACAATCGATTTAATTGATTTCAATTTGTTATATTTTAAACAAAGTAAAAAACTTTCAGAATTAAAAACTTACTTTGAAAAATTAGATAAACCAGAATTTCCAATAAAAGCTCAGTTATTAATAAATGATTATGGATTAAAGGAGGGAAGGGAATTGGGTCAAAAATTAAAAAATTTAGAAATGAAATGGATTGAAAATAATTTTAATTTATCAAAAAAAGATATGGAAAAAGTTTTATCAAATTAAACGTATTTTACGTCTACAATTTCAAAATTTTTTGTCCCTGCTGGTGTATTTATCTCTACAAGATCTCCTTTATTTTTACCTATAAGACCTTTTCCTATCGGTGATTGAAAATAAAGAAGCTTTTGTTTTAGATCTGCCTCGTCTTTACCAACAATTTTGTAATTTATTTTTTCATTTGTATCTAAATTTTGAAGGTAGACTGTAGATCCAAATATCACCTTCCCATCATTACTAATCTTGGTGATATCAATTACATTTGCTCTTGCAATTAAATCCTCAACTTCTTGAATTCTTCCCTCGTTATGAGATTGCTGTTCTTTTGCAGCATGATATTCAGCATTTTCTTTCAAATCTCCATGTGATCTTGCTTCAGCAATGGCTGCAACAATTTCGGGTCTCTTTTTTTCTTTTAAAAAAATTAATTCACTTTTTAATTTTTCTAATCCTTTAGTAGTAATTGGTTCTTTATCCATAATTTACCATTTAGCTGTTGGTGGTAATGACATAAGTATAGCTTCAACATTTCCACCAGTTTGTAAACCAAATTTTGTCCCCCTATCATGTAATAAATTAAATTCAACATATCTACCTCTTTTTTTGTATTGGATTTCTTTATCTTTAATTGTCCATTTTAATTTATTTTTTTTCTCAATTATTTCATTAGAAATGTTTTTAAAACTTATTCCTACTTCTCTTACAAAAGAAAAATCTTTTTCCCAATTATTTTTTTTATAATCAAAAAATATTCCGCCAATACCTCTTGGCTCTTTCCTATGTGGTAAATAAAAATATTCATCACACCACTTTTTATATTTTTTGTAATAATTTTTGTTGTGTTTATCACATGATTTTTTTAGTTCTGAATGAAACCAATTTTCTAATTTCTTATCTTTCATACAAGGTGTAACATCCATTCCACCTCCAAACCAACCAAATGAAGTAACTATATACCTCGTGTTAAAATGCATCGCAGGCACATGAGGATTTTTCATATGCATAACTACAGATATTCCAGATGCCCAAAATTTAGAACTCTTTTTAGTTCCTGGAACTTTATTTTTAAATTCTTTTGAAAATTTTCCATAAACTTCTGAAAAATTTACTCCTACTTTGTCAAAAATTTTACCATTTTCTAAAATTCTGTATTGTCCGCCACCTTCATCATTACTTTTACTTCTATTCCAATTTGTAATTTTAAATTTGGTTCTATTGCCCTCTTTTTCCTCTATTTCTCTACAAAGTACTTCTTGTAAAGTTTTAAACCAATTTTTTGCTAATTTCTTTTTTATGTATTGATCCATTTAACCTAACTGTCTTATAAATTCTGAAGCTCCTATGGCCACTGATATTGAAATGTTTAATGATCTTCTATTTTTTATCATTGGAATCTTAATTCTTTCATTAACCTTAGAATGTACATCTTCTGGAACACCAGCACTTTCTCTGCCAAAGAGCAATATATCATTACGCTTAAATTTAAACTTTGTATAAACTTTGCTAGCTTTTGTCGTCATTAAAACTACTCTATTCTTACTATTTTCATCAAAGAATTCTTTAGAGCTCTTGTAAAATTTAATTTCACTGTAATCTAAATAATCCATAACAACTCTCTTGAACCTTTTATCGCTAAATAAAAACCCGCAAGGTTCAATGATTTCTAAACTAGCCCCTAGGCAAGAACAAGTTCGAATAATTGAAGCTGTATTTTGAGGAATATCCGGCTGATATAGAGCTACTTTTAGACCATGTTTTAAAGGTTTCTGTGTCATTGTTACCATAGAAATATCTCTTTTTTATTATATGAAATCATATATTACCAAAGATATAAAATATTAAAGATGTCAGACCAAAAAGACGAAAAAAAGACCAACAGAAGAGATTTCTTGTTTACTGCTACAGCCGCTGCTGGCGCAGTTGGAGTAGGTGCTGCTGTTTGGCCATTAGTAGACCAAATGAACCCAGATGCCTCTGTAAAAGCATTAGCAAGCACAGAAGTAGATGTGAGTTCAATGCAACCTGGACAGTCTTTAACAGTACTTTGGAGAGGTAAACCAGTTTTTATTAAAAGAAGAACTGAAGATGAAATTAAAAAAGCGAGAACAGTTGATATTAATGATCTTAAGCATCCTGAAAAAGACGAAGATAGAGCAAAAAATCCTGAATGGTTAGTAATGCTTGGGATTTGTACTCATCTAGGATGTGTTCCATTAACAGATAAAGGTGATTATGATGGTTGGTTTTGTCCTTGCCATGGTTCTCATTATGATACATCTGGTAGAATTAGAAAAGGACCAGCTCCAACTAATATGGAGATACCTAAATACGAATTTGTAAATACTAACACGATTAAGATTGGATAAATATGAGTAATCACGAATATACACCTAGTTCAAAGTTTGGTAAATGGTTTAACGATAGATTGCCTTTGCTTACATTGGCAAATCACTTAACAGATTACCCTACACCAAAAAATTTAAATTACTGGTGGACTTTTGGTGGGATATTAACTTTTTGCTTAATTACCCAAATAGTTACAGGATTAGTTTTGGCTATGCACTACATTGCTCATGCAGATATGGCATTCAGCAGTGTCGAACATATAATGAGAGATGTGAATTATGGATGGTTGTTAAGATATGTTCATGCAAATGGTGCTTCTATGTTTTTCCTTGCAGTTTATATTCATATTTTTAGATCTTTATTTTACGGATCATATAAATCTCCTAGAGAAATAATTTGGATACTTGGAATTATAATTTATCTGCTAATGATGGCAGCTGCTTTTATGGGATATGTTCTTCCTTGGGGACAAATGAGTTTTTGGGGAGCAACAGTAATAACCAATTTATTTAGTGCAATCCCACTTGTGGGGGAGAGTATAACAACTTGGTTATGGGGTGGTTACTCAGTTGACAATCCAACTTTAACGAGATTTTTTACTCTTCATTACTTGATACCGTTTTTAATACTAGGGCTTGTAGTACTTCATATATGGGCGTTACATGTTCCTGGAAATAACAATCCAGTTGGTATTGATATTAAAAAACCTTCTAAAGATACAGTTCCGTTTCATCCATACATCGTAATTAAAGATGCTTTTGCGTTATTAATGTTTTGTATTGTTTTTGCGTTGTTTGTATTTTATCAGCCAAATATTTTAGGTCATGCTGATAATTATATCGAGGCGGATCCACTTGTAACTCCTGCTCATATAGTTCCTGAGTGGTACTTATTACCTTTTTATGCGATCTTAAGATCTGTTCCTGATAAACTTATGGGTGTTGTTGCTATGTTATCAGCTATTTTAATTTTAGCTGCTTTACCATGGTTGGATACGTCAAAAGTTAGATCAGCAGTTTTCAGACCGTTATTTAGACAGTTCTACTGGATCTTGGTAGCTGATGTTTTAATTCTAGGATATGTAGGGGCGATGCCAGCTGAAGGATTGTACTTGTTAATTGCAAGAGTTGCTACAGCGTATTACTTTGCGCATTTTTTAATTATTCTTCCAGTTTTAGGATGGAAAGAAAAAACCACCCCACTGCCTTTGAGTATTACCGAGCCAGTTTTAGGAGGCTCACCAAATTTAGCTGCAGCAAGGAGTGATGAAAAAATAGAAAAAACAATAAAGTGAGAAAGTTAAAAAATATTTTTTTTGTATTAATATTCTCAGTTATAGTACTAAATTCATCTAACTCTGCTGAAAAATCACCTCCTTTTTTAGAGACTAAATGGACTTTCAAAGGTCTCTTTGGAAAATTTGATAGAGCATCACTTCAAAGGGGTTACCAAGTATATACAGAAGTATGTGCATCTTGCCATTCTATGAAATATTTAACCTATAGAAATTTGGCAGAAAAAGGTGGACCAGAATTTTCTGAAGCAGAAGCCAAAGCAATAGCTGCAAGTTTTGAGGTAACAGATGGCCCGGACAGCACTGGAGAAATGTTTGTAAGACCAGCCAAATTATCTGATAAATTCGTGATGCCATATGCTAATGAGCAAGAAGCTAAAGCTGCTAATGGTGGTGCTTATCCACCAGATATGTCTGTTCTAGTTAAGGCAAGAAAAGGCGGAGCAGATTATATTTATTCCTTATTGTTAGGATATTCTGAACCACCAGAGGGTGTAGAACTTGATGATGGTGTTTATTACAATAAGTATATGTATGGTAATAAAATTAAAATGCCAGCTCCTTTATCTGATGATTTAATTGAGTATACAGATGGAACAATAGCAACAGCTGAGCAAATGTCTAAAGATGTTACAAATTTTCTGATGTGGTCAGCGGAACCACATTTAGAGCAAAGACATAAAACAGGATTTAGAGTTATAGCTTATTTGATAATATTGACTGTATTGGTTTACTTTACTATGAAGAAGATATGGTCACGTGTTGAATCTAAAGTTTAGAACATCCCCATCTTTAACGATATAATCTTTGCCTTCTAATCTCATTTTGCCGTTTTCTCTTGATTTTAACCAACCACCACTACCAACGAAATCTTGATAAGACACAGTTTCTGCTCTTATAAAACCTTTTTCAAAATCTGTATGAATTATACCTGCTGCTTGAGGCGCCATGCAATTTTTGTTAATTGTCCAAGCCCTTGTCTCCTCAACTCCTGAAGTGAAAAAAGTCTCTAAAGATAAAAGGTCATATCCTTTTTTGATTAATAAATTTAATCCAGTATCATCTACGTTGATCATTTTCATATAGTTTTTTCTTTCTTCATTTTCTAGTTCATTTAATTGATTTTCTATTTCAGCTGAAATAGTTAGAGTATTTTTAGAACCATATTTTTCAATAAAACTTTTTGTATAATCATTACCTTTATCAATGCTATTTTCATCAACATTACAAACATACAATTTAGGTTTTATTGATAATAATCCTGATAATCTAACATCTTTTTTATCAAATTCATCGTATAATTTATTTATATCATTGTTATCATTAATTAAATTCTGCGCTCTTTCTAGAATTTGGTTTTGATTTTCATCATTATTTTTTTTATTTTTCTTATCTAGTCTTTTTTGAATAGATTCCAAATCTGCTAAAGACATTTCTGTTTCAATTATTTCTAAATCTCTAATTGGATCAACTGTTAGATTTACATTTTGAATATCATCCGAGTCAAAACATCTAATTAGATGAATAACAGCATCTACTTCTCTTATATGGGATAAGAATTTGTTACCTAATCCTTCACCTTTAGAGGCTCCCTCTACTAACCCTGCTATATCAACAAAAGATATTGTAGTATTTATTTTTTTTTTTGAATTTGAAATTTTAACTAATTCATCTAACCTATAATCTGGTACAGGAACTACGCCTATATTTGGATCTATCGTACAGAAAGGAAAATTTGCTGCCTGAGCTTTACTTGAATTTGTAAGTGCATTAAATAAAGTAGATTTACCAACATTTGGTAAACCAACTATACCACACTTAAAACCCATTTAATTATTGTTAACTTTGCTTGAGAATAAGTCTAATTTCTTATCTATTAAAATAGCAATAGAGTTTATTATATTGTGAGTAATTTTTTCTAAATGTTCTTGTTCATCATCAGAAAAATCATTTAAAACAAAATCTGATACAGACATTTTATTCTCAGGCTTTCCAATCCCGATCCTCACTCTTGAATAGTCTTTTCCAATAAATTTATCAATTGAAGCAACTCCATTGTGACCTGCACTTGATCCACCAAATTTTGCCTTTATTTTTCCGAACTCGACATCTAGATCATCATGAAAAACAATGACATCTTCTGCATCTATTTTAAAATATTCAAGTAACTCCCTGATACATATCCCTGAGTTGTTCATGAAAGTCAGAGGTTTGATAGCATAAATTTTCTTCTCACCAATATTTCCTGTTGTAAGCAACCCTTTAAATTTTGGCTTTTGCTTTGAAAGACCAAATTTTTGATTTATTGCATCTACAACTTTAAAACCTATATTATGTCTATTATTATGACTGTTTGGGGTTGGATTGCCCAAACCTACGAGTAACAACATTTTATTTTATTATTTTTTTCACAGATTATTATTTTTTCTCTGCTGAAGCTTTTCCTTCTTCTTTTCCTTTATCACTATCTGCAGCTTTTTCTGCACCTTCTTCAGGTTTAGCGTCTCCATCCGCAGCTGCCTCCGCAGTTTCTCCACCTTCTCCCTCAGCTTCAGCTGGTTTTTCAGGTTCTTTAACAACTGTTGGTGCTGCTACTGTCGCGATTACAAAGTCTCTTCCTTGAATTGTAGGTGTTACATTTTCAGGTAAATTTATAAAAGATATTTTAATACTTGCTCCAATATCTAAGTTATTTAAATCTACAACTAACTCTGTCGGTATATTTTCTGTCGGACATCTTAATTCAACTTTTCGTCTTACTATATTCAAAACCCCACCTCTTTTTAATCCTGGTGATAATTCATGGTTTATAAATTTAACTGGAATTTCTAAAATTACTTTTGCACCTTTAACAATTCTTAAAAAATCTAAATGTATAGGCTCATCTGTAACCGTATCAAAATCAATAACTCTTGGTAAAACTTTTTGCTCTTTCCCATCAATATTAACTGAAATTATATTTGATAAAATATTTTCTTTATTTAATAAATTCTTTACTTCTTTAACAGATACAGAGATTTTTTGATTTGGCTCCTCACCCCCATAAATTATTCCTGGAACCATACCTTTACTTCTAAGTGATTTTACTTCACCCTTAGTTTTTGTTTCTCTTATTGTGGCTGCTAATAAACTCATAAAATGTCGGATTTTTTAACTTATGAAACTAAATTTTACAAGTAAATTATTTAAATAGATCTGATACTGAAGTAGAATTTGATATTCTTTTTATAGCTTCTCCAACCAAATTAGAGATTGTTAATACCTCAATATTCTTAGCTTTTTTAACTTTCATTGAATTATCTATTGTATCAGTTACTACTAAATTTTTTATTGAAGATTTCTTAATCTTCTCAACAGCATTACCACTCAATACACCATGTGTTACATACACATGAACATCTTTTGCTCCTCTTTTTTTTAATTCAGAAGCTGCATTTACAATTGTTCCACCAGAGTCGATTATATCATCAACCAATATACAAGTTTTATTTTTCACATTTCCGATTACATTCATTACCTCTGACTTTCCAGGAGCCGGTCTTCTCTTGTCTACTATTGCTAAATCTACATTTAACAATTTTCCTAAAGCCCTTGCTCTTGCGGTACCACCGACATCTGGAGCAACACAGATTATATTATTTTTTTTTAATTTCTTTTTTATATGTCTAGCAAATATTGGAGTTGCAAATAAGTTATCAACTGGAATATCAAAAAATCCTTGAATTTGTCCAGAGTGCAAATCAACTGTAACGACTCTATCTGCACCTGCCTTTGCAATAAGATTAGATACAAGTTTTGCAGATATAGATGTTCTAGGAACCACCTTTCTATCTTGTCTTGCATATCCAAAATATGGGATCACAGCAGTTATGTTTTTGGCCGATGATCTTTTTAAAGCATCAATCGATAGTAGTAATTCCATTAAATTGTCATTTGCAGGAGATGAAACGGATTGAATTAAAAAAATACTATTACCTCTAATATTTTCATTAATTTCGATATAGATTTCTCCGTCTGCAAATTTTCTTATGTTTGAATTTACTAGTCTATTTTTTAAAAATTTAGATATTTTTTGACTAAGATGTTTATTACTGTTTCCTGTGAGAATTTTCATCCGAGATGACCTATTTAATCATAATTGCAGAAATATTTCTACCATAATCGTTATGCTTATTTTTTTTTGATCTCCTAGAACTAAAAAAGTTATTTTCTAGAGAGTAGGTATCTTTCCTTATTATATCTATTTTTTTTACTCCATTTTCGTAAAATTGAGATTTTATATATTCGCTTAAATCAAAATAAATTTTTTTCTTTTTAAATGTGAAGAAATTTACATTTTTTTTATTTTTATCTTTAAACAATTTAAAAAAATCATTTTTTACTTCGTAGCTATTTTTTTTTATGCATGGCCCAATGCAAGCAATCATATCTTTCTCTGAGCATCCATTTTTTTTTAAAAGTTGAATTGTTTTTTTTATTATTCCCTTGAAAGCACCTTTCCACCCAGCATGTATTGCACCAATAAATTTTTGCTTTTTTTCTATAATTAAAATTGGCGCACAATCTGCAGTGAGTATACTAATCGCAATATTTTGCTTATTTGTAATCATTGCGTCCCCAGTCAATTTTTTTTTTGGAACACAACTGATTTTATAAACCTTGTTACTGTGAATTTGATTAAGAGAAACTAGATTTCCACTTGTGCAGCCTATTTTTTTTGAAACTATTTTTAAATTTTTATTTATATTAGCAATTTTATCTTTTGAACCTTTTCCGCAATTTAAACTTTTGTAGATTCCTTTTGAGATACCACCTAATCTATTAAAAAAATAATGTGAAATTGATTTTTGATCTCTAAAAATTTTTGACTTAATCACTTAAAACCCAAATTAAAATTATTTTTGAATTTGCTTACAAATAATACTTTAAACAAAGAGCCCATATATTTTGCATCAATTAATCTTTTTATTCTATAAAATATGTCAGCTTTCTTGCTAAATTGTATATTTTTACTTATTATCTCAGCTCTTTTTAATATTCCTAATTTAATTAAGAAATTACCTTGGGTTGTAATTAAAGATTTCAAATTAGAATTTGCAAACTCTTTCTTGTACATTTTAAAATTTATCAAATGTGTAATATCTGAATTATAGGGATTTTCTAAAAAACTAATTTTTCTATGCTTCTCAATACTTTGCAAAGTATTTTTCATTTTTCCACTGGTAAAGCCATAATCTATCATTAATAAACCACCATTATTTTTAAAAATAAATTTTGCTATTTCTTTAACAAATTTCATTGCTGAAGGCGAATATTCAACAAATTTTTCTTTTTCTATATCCTTACCTAAATATTTCTCAATTATTTTTGATGACACTTTTTGATCACAAACTTCAAACTTATTTTTTTTATATGCAACATATTTTTCATACCAATTATTGCTTTTTTTTAAAAACTGTTTGATAGGAAATGCATCAAAAAATTCATTAGCCAAGAATATAGTTGGAGCCTTTGGAATTTCTTTTAAATTTTTAATCCATCGTACTTTTTTCTTATCTATTTTACTTTTCTGAATTTTTATCAGTAATTGACTTTTTTCTAAAATTAAGAAATTGGCAGATAAATTAATTTCACTAAAATTATTAAAAGTTTTTATAATTTGTGACATCATCTCACCATTGCCTGCACCCAGTTCGATAATATTTATTTTTTTTGGCTTTTTTAAATTCTCCCAAAATGAAATTAACCAAATAGATATCATCTCTGAGAAAAGAACAGAAATATTGGGAGATGTTATGAAGTCACCTTTTTTTCCAAAAGGATTATTTTTAATATAATAACCATTATCTTTGTCATACAAAGATTTGTAAATAAATCTATCTAATGAGATTTTTTTATTGTGTCCTATTAGCATTTTTATAATAAATGATAATTAATCCACAGGTTAGTGCTATACAACTTATTATTTGCCCCATACTTAAGTTGAAAAATAAATAACCTAGCTGTTGATCTGGTTCTCTAAAAAACTCGATAACAAATCTAAAAAATGAGTATAAAATTAAAAAATATCCCGAAATAATCCCAGGTATGTTCCTTAATCTATTAAACAACATACTTAAAATAATAAATAGTACAACTCCCTCAAATATTGCCTCATAAATTTGCGATGGATGCCGATTTAAATCATCAATTTTAATAAACTTTACCGACCATGGCACATTTGTTTCTATGCCATAAAGTTCTGAGTTTATGAAATTTGATATTCTTCCTAAAAAAATTCCTATAGGAGAACAAACAGCAACCACATCTAAATAACTAAAAATATTTTGATTTTTATTTTTGCAGAAGAAATGAGTTCCTATAATAATTCCAATTAGTGCACCATGAAAAGACATGCCTCCTTGCCAAATTTTTATAATCTCAATTGGATTACCAATAAAATAAATTGGGTCATAAATAATTATATATCCAAGTCTTCCACCAAGGATGATACTTATGATCAAATAAGTTATATAATCGTCGAAATATTCTTTTTGAGTACTATCTTTGATTAGTTTGTTTTTTGCAAAATACCAACCAAATACTAAGCCAAATATATAAGATAAGGAATACCATCTAATTTCTAATGAAAAGATCTCAAAAGCGACTGGGTCAAAATTATTAATAAACATTTAATTGTAATATTATAAATATTACTTAAACTTTGATAAGAAATTATTATGTCAAAATCAAGATTCGTATTCGATAAATTTGCAAAATTTTTGGAAGAAGGACTGGTCAACTATAAAGATTTTAGTGATGAAGTCGTAAATATTTTACGATCAAAAAAAGAAGAAATTATCCTTAAAATGAATTTAGTAAGTAAAGATGAAGTCGATATATTAAATAAAAGAATTGAAAAATTAGAAAAAAAAATTGCTGAAAAAAAAATAAAAAAAAAAACTAAACGGGCAAAGAAATAATAACTTTTAATCCACCTAAACTAGACTTATCAAATTTAAGATCTCCCCCATGTGATTTCACGACATCTGATGATATAGCTAAACCAAGACCAACACTTGATTTTGTTTCTGATCTACTTTTGTCAATCTTATAAAATGGCTTCAAAACATTTTGATGTTCTTTCTGTGGTATTCCTGGACCATCATCCTCTATTGAAATATTAATAGTTGATCTTCCTTTTTTTAGATACAATTCAACATTATCAGCAAATTTTAACGAATTATCTATTAGATTATTAATACATCTACTAATTAAATTTTTTCTTCCATCAAAATAAACCTTTTCTTTTAAAAAATATTTTATATTTGGTTTCTCATATTTTTTGCATATATCTTCAAGGAGGATAGATATATCAAACGTTTCAGTTTTATCTTTTGCCCCAGATCTTGCGAATTGAAGATATTCATTTAACATTTTTTCCATTTCATCAACATCTCTTGATAGTTTTTCAACAACATTTTTATCTTTAATCATCGCTATTTGAAGTTTTATCCTTGTCAAAGGTGTTCTTAAATCATGGCTGATACCCGATAGCATTTCAGATCTTTGATTAAGATGTCTTATTATTCTTTTTCTCATTCTGTCAAACTCTAATCCAGCTTTTCGAATTTCAAGTGCTCCCGAAGGTCTAAATTCATCAATATCTTCTCCTCTACCAAATCTTTCAGATGCTTCTGCAAGTTTGGTTATGGGTCTAGTTTGATTCTTTAAAAAAATTATTGCCACTGCTATCATTAATAATGCTGGTAATGTTATCCAAAGACCAAATAATCTAGCTGAACTTGTAGTTAGTCTTTCTCTTGGAATATAAAATTGAAAATATCCTTTTGAATATCCTATTTTCAAATCAACAACTTCTTTGAAGTTTGTTGTATCAAACCAATAGGTTAAATTTTTTTTCTTTAATTCTCTTCTTAGCGACCGATCCACAGGACTGAACCATCTTTCTGGTATTTTATTTGGCATGATTTTTTCTTTTTCATATTTAATGTTAAAACCCAAATGTTCCTTGAATAAAATTATTATAAAATCTTTGTTCGTTTCATCGTTATCATAAGCGTCTACAAAAGTTTTGACTTCAGAAACTAATGCTCTTGTCATTCCAGAATTAGTTTTGATCCAAAGACTATCAAAAAAAACTAACGAAATAGTGATTTGCATAACAACTATTGGAACAGCAACTATGAGTAGACCTCTATAAAAAAGTCTTTTAGGTAAAATATTTTTTATATATTTACTCAATCCATAAAACATAACCTTCACCTCTTATTGTTTGTAAATAATTTGGGTTTTTTGGGTTTTCTTCAATTTTCTTCCTAAGTCTTGTAATTATTACATCTACTGATCTTTCTTTATCAATTTTTATAAGATTTCCAATTTCCTCTCTTTTAAATATTTTTCCAGGGGAATTAACCATTTTATCTAAAATTATTTTTTCTGTATTATTGATTTTAATAGATTTGTCATTTTTCAAAATAAATTGCTTGTTAAGATCTATTTCAATTTTACCAAATTTAAACTTTCTCTTTGTATTTCTATATTTTGTTTTATCTAAGATATTATTAATTCTAAGTATTAATTCTTTTGGCTCAAAAGGTTTTGGAAGGTAATCGTCTGCACCAATATCTAAACCCTCTATTCTTTCCGAGGCTTCACCTTTCGCTGTTAAAAGAATTATTGGGGTTGAAATTTTGTCTTTATTTTCTTTTGTAAATTCTAAACCACTTTTGCCTGGCATCATTATATCAAGTACTATTAAATCAAATTTTATAACTTTAACTTTTTCAAGAGCATCTTCGGCGCTATTTGAGCTAGTTACGAGATAATTATTTTGAGAAAGATATTCCTTAACTAATTCTCTTATACCATCATCATCATCTACAACTAAAATATGTGCTTTAAATTTTTCCATTAATTATTTTTTTTAAAACATTGTCAAAACTAACAACCTCATTTGCTTTTGATGCGGAAAATGCTTGGTAAATTCTTTTCTTTTGAGCTGAGAAAATTTCGTTAAATAATTTCTCTCCCTCTTCTGTTAAGTAGACATGCTTTATTCTTGTATCTACTTGGTCTTTCTCATATTTTATAGCTTTTAGGTTTATTAAATCTTTCAAAACTCTATTCAAACTTTGCTTTGTAACTTTTAACTTTCTTAAGAGGTCTGATATTGTAATACCTTCATATAATGAAATTAAGTGAATAACCTTATTATGTGCGACACCTATGGAGTATTTATTCAATACATTTTTAGCATCTGAGACTGTCTCTCTGTAGCCAAGAAATATTTTTTCAATATATTGTTTGAGATCCTCATCTTTTAAATATAAAAGTTTTTTCATATTGGTAAGTTATATTGACATATTATATATACAAATATATTTTTTTATAAAATTAAATAATGATACCTTTCGATAAACGATCAGGAAAAATTTGGTACAATAATGAGCTTGTTGAATGGCAAGATGCAAAATGCCATGTAATCAGTCATGGACTTCATTATGCAAGTTTAGTTTTTGAAGGTGAAAGAGTATATGATGGAGAAATATTTAAGCTAGAGGAGCATACAGATAGATTATTTTATTCTGCAAAAAGATTAGACATTAATATTCCTTATACAAAAGATGAAATAAATGAAGCTTCAAAAAAAATTGTAGCGGTTCAAAATATTCAAAATGGATATGTAAGACCATTTGCGTGGAGAGGAAGTGAGATGATGGGTGTGTCTGCACAGAAAAATACAATTAATGTAGCAATAGCTACTTGGGAATGGCCTGCATATTTTGATCCAAAATTAAAAGCTGAAGGAATAAGATTAAATATTTCTAAATGGCGAAGACCGGCTCCAAATACTATTCCTTGGGATGCAAAAGCAGCTGGACTCTATATGATTTGTACTCTTTCAAAACACGAAGCCGAGCAACAAGGGTATTCTGAATCATTAATGTTAGATTTTGAAGGTAATGTTGCAGAAGGAACAAGTGCAAACATTTTTTTTAAAGATAAAAATAATGAATTACATACACCAACACCAGATTCTTTTTTAAACGGTATTACAAGACAAGCTGTAATTGAATTAGCCAAATCAAAAAATATTAAAGTTCATGAAAGAAAAATTTCTCCAGATGAACTAAGTAATTTTGATGGATGTTTCTTAACTGGTACTGCAGCTGAAATAACACCTGTTGCAAGCATAGCAGATCATAAATACAAAATTTGTGATGTTATATTAGGATTATCAAAAAACTTTGATCAGTTAGTTAGACAAAAAAAAGCTGCCTAATCTTTATTATCTTCAGATATTGCATGGTCTATTCCTTTTCTAAGATAATCATATCCAGTATAAAGTGTTAAAAACGCAGACAGCCATAAAATAATGATGCCAATTGTTTGAGCATTATAATCTTGAAAATTTATTAATTTATTTCCTGTTTCCCCAGTCAGAAGTATTGCTATCGAAAACATCTGCAAGAATGTTTTAAGTTTTGCTAAATTGGAAACTGGAAGCTTTATTTTCCCTTTCGCTAAAAATTCTCTTAAACCTGAAATTAGTATTTCCCTTGTAAGAATTATAATAGCTGCAATAACTTCGTAATTTTTTATTGTTTGGTCCATAACTAATAAAATTAACGCAGTTGCAACAATAATTTTATCTGCAATAGGATCTAAAAGTTCACCAAGTTTAGACTCTTCTTTAAACATCCTTGCCAAAAGGCCATCTAAAAAATCTGTAAATGAGGCAATTAAAAAAAGAGCAAATGGTATAACGTCTCCATAAAATCCAGGAAGGTAGAATGTAAAAACAAATAGTGGAACAATTATTATTCGTCCAATTGTTAAATAATTAGGTATTTTAAATTTCATTCGTGAAAGAAGTTATATATTTTTTTTGCAACTTTTTCCTCAACTCCATCAACTGATTTTATTTCATCTAAACTAGCTGATTCCACAGCTCTAGCTGAACCAAAATGATTTAATAGTGCTCTTTTTCTGATAGATCCAATACCATCAATTTGATCTAATAATGATTTGCTTATGCCCTTTTTTCTTTTTGCTCTATGAGCACTTATTGCAAATCGATGGGATTCATCTCTTAGTCTTTGTAAAAAGAATAATGTTGGATCATTTTTCTCAAACTTGAACTCTCTTCCATTATGAAAAAATGTTTCATTTCCACTATTTCTCATTTTGCCCTTTGCTATAGCTACAATAGGTATTTCATGTAGACCTAGTTCATTCATCGCTTCTCTAGCAACGGAATATTGACCTTTCCCTCCATCAATTAAAACTAAATCAGGGAAGGTTAAATAATTATCTTTCTCTTGAACTGCTCTTTTAAATCTTCTGTTAAGAACTTCTTTCATCATTCCATAATCATCTTGTGAATTTTTTTGAATTTTTATATTGAATTTTCTATACCTTTTTTTAACAAACCCTTCATCACCATAAGTAATTAAAGCTCCCACACTATTTGTGCCTTGAATATGGCTGTTATCATAAACTTCAACTAAATTAATATTAGTTTCAAGATTGAATTTTTTTGACACTGCATCAAAAAGATCCCTATTATTCTGACTCTCGTAAAGTTTTCTATTCAAACTATCTTTTGCATTATTTATTGCTTGATTAATAACTTTTAGTTTTGTCCCTTTTTTTGCAATAGTAATTGTGATTTGTTTACCTTCTTTTTGTGTAAGTGTTTTTTCAATCAATTCTTTTTCTTTAATTTCATTTGATAAAATTATTGAAGATGGCACACTTTTATTTTCATAAAATTGAGAGACAAAAGAATTAATAATATCACTTAGATTTTCTTCTGGATCATGCTTTGGAAAAAAAGCTTGATTACCCCAATTTTGTTTTGACCTATAGAAAAAAACCTGAATACAGGTTTTTCCAGACTCTTTGTATCCCGCAATGACATCTGCTTCGACTAAATTTGCTTCATTAATTCTTTGGGAAGATTGGATAATATTTAATGATTTAATTCGATCTCTTAATATTGCAGCTTTTTCAAAGTCTAAATCCTCACTAGCTTTTTCCATTTGATTAGATAAGCTTTTCTGAATTTTTCTAGATTTGCCTGATACAAATTCAATTGCATCATCAACAGTTTGTTTATAATCACTCTCAGTTACATAACCAACACAAGGTCCAGAGCACCTTTTAATTTGATAAAGTATGCAGGGTCTTTCTCTATTTTTGAAAACAGTATCATCACAAATTCTGAGATGAAATATTTTTTGGATCATTTTTATAGTCCAATTTGCAGATCCAGCTGATGCAAATGGTCCAAAATAAAATCCTTCTTTGCCTTTTTTTCCTCTGTGCCTTTTGATTTGTGGCCATTTATCTTTGTCGCCTATATAAATAAAAGGAAATGATTTGTCATCTCTTAGTAAAATATTAAATTTTGGTTTAAACTTTTTAATTAAATTTGCCTCTAAAAGTAAAGCCTCACTTTCATTTGAAGTAGTAGTAATTTCGAGTCTTTTTGTTTGAGAGAGCATTCTTTCAGTCCTAATGATATGACTTTTCTCTGATACATAACTTTTAAGTCTGTTTGGAAGGTTTTTTGCTTTACCCACATAAAGAATTTCTCCTTTTGAATTTAGCATCCTATAAACACCTGGTAGCTTAGGAACCAAGGGCAATTCTTTTTTAATTACTTCTTTACCTATATCAGAGCTGATCATGGCTTCTTTTTTTAGAAATTTGGATCCCAACTGAACTGCAATCCTTCATTATTTCTAATTTTTCGATTTGAAGAGTGATTTTATCTATTCTTTTATCTTTGAATAGCTCATCAAAAACATCTTCTGCCAATGT
>CACCFT010000009.1 GCA_902545405.1 uncultured Pelagibacteraceae bacterium | reverse complement strand
TTATTTTTTTAGAGGATCCTCCAAAAATAATTCCTGAAATTTTTCCATGATTTTCAGTATAAAATTCAGATATTACAGAATTTTCATTATATTTATTTTTTGAAAGTAAGTAACCTTTATCTTGCCAATTCATTATATTTTAATAGTTTCTAAAAGTTTCATAGCTGCAGCTTGTTCTGCATTTTTTTTTGAACTACCATCAGCGATAACTGTTTTGCTATCTTTAATTTTTACACTAATTTTAAAATTTGGTTTATGTCTTGGTCCTGTATTAGAAATAAGTTTATATATTGGCAATGCTTTAAATTTCTTTAATGAATATTCTTGTAGTCTTGTTTTGGAGTCGATTACAGTAATATCTGATAAATTTAAATAATTTTTCCAATAATTTAATATAAATTTTGACGAAACCTCAAAACCTTTATCTATATAAATTGCTCCTATCAAAGACTCACAACAATCAGATATAATTTTTTTTTCAATATTGACTTTTTTTTTCTTTTCTGTGTTTCCTGTTAAAATATAATTATCCAATTCTAATTCCTTGCCAATTTCAAAACACTTATTTTTATTAACTAAATTTGCAAGTTTTTTGTCAATCATACCTACTTTTTCATTTGGATATAACTCTAAAAGTTTCTTTGATATTACAAATCCTAAAACTCTATCACCTAAAAATTCAAGTTTTTCATAATTATTTTTTGTATCGAAACTTTTGTGTGTTAAGGCTTGTATCAATAGTTTATCATCTTTAAAGATAATACCTATTTTCTTTTGTAGTTTGTTTAACTTCATTTATTTAAATTATTTTATTAAAAAATCTTTCAAATCGAACTATTTCATTCCATTTGAAAATGTTAAAGATACTTCCTTTCCTTGGATTAGATGAAAAAAATAAAATTTGTGCTTTTCCAACTAAATTATTTTGATTAACATAACCAACTTCAGATAGAAATCTGCTGTCTTTAGAACAATCCCTATTGTCGCCTAAGAAAAAAAAGTGATTTTCAGGAACAATGTATTTATCTGAATTAGAAAAAGTTATATCGGTTCTATATGCAGCTAAATAACTTTTTCCATTTGGAAGTTTTTCTTCAAATATATTGACATCAATTTGGGATGATCCACAATATAACTTATCATTTTTGCTTTTGATTGTTTTTAATACTTGATTAGAATTTATATATAAATCACCATCAATAAATTGTATTGTATCACCTGGTAAACCAATCAATCTTTTAATATAATCTGTACGATTATCAGCAGGTGTTTTAAAAACTATAACATCTCCTCTTTTAGGGTTTTTATTTAATATGCGTCCTTTAAAAATAGGAGGACTAAAAGGAAATGAATGTTTACTATATCCGTAAGAAAATTTTGTAACAAATAATCTGTCACCTACAAGCAAGTTAGTTTCCATTGATGATGATGGTATATAAAATGGCTGGATTAATATTGATCTTATAAATACTGCAATTATTAATGCATAAAATAATGTTTTAGTATTATCAATTATGAAATTTTTCATTTTTTTCTATTCAAAATAACAAATGCAATTGAGTGGTTTTTTTCATCTGAAAGTGAAAGATGTATATCGTAATTCTTTAATTTAAATTTTTTTTTTAATATATCTTGTATTTTCTGTGAAATTTTAATTTTAGGTGATCCTTTCTTATTATTGTATATTTCAATATCATTAAAATTAATATTATCTCTAAAGCCTGTACCTATTGATTTAACAAAAGCTTCTTTTGCAGCAAATCTTTTTGCAAAGTAATTCGTTTTGTTTTTGTGTTTTTTTGATTGTTTAATTTCATTCAATGTAAAGAGTCTTTTTTTAAAACCTTTAATTTTTAGGGATTTTTCTATTCTTTTATTATCAATAATATCAACACCGTTACCAATTATCATTAGTTTAATATTTTTCTAAAATTAGTGATTACTTTTTTCATACCAAACATGATGGCCTCTCCAATTATAAAATGTCCAATATTAAATTCCTCTATAGATTTAATCTTTTTTAAAATTTTAGTTGATTTATAATCTAGGCCATGACCTGCATGAACTTCCATGCCTAGTTTTTTTGCTAACGTAGCACAATTTTTTATTTTTTTGAACTCAACTAAATAATTTTTGTTATTTTTAACTTTTAAAGCAAATTTTCCTGTATGAAGTTCCACACATTTCGCATTTAATTCTTTTGATGCAAAAACATCTTTAATATTTGGATTGATGAAAAGACTTGTTCTAATTTTTTTTGAATTTAATTTGCTAATTACTTTTTTAATTATTTTTTTATTTTTTGTGATATTTAAACCTCCTTCGGTGGTTATTTCATTTCTTTTTTCAGGAACTATACAAACAAAATTAGGTTTATATTTTAATGCAATTTTAAGCATTTCATTGTTAGCAGCCATTTCTAAATTTATTGGTACTCTTTTAATTTTTGAAAATATAGCTACGTCTTCATCTCGAATATGTCTACGATCTTCCCTTAAATGAATAGTAATAGAATTTGCACCAAAATTCATAACTTGTCTTGCATATGAAATAGGATCAGGATGCCCCTCTCCTCTGGCATTTCTTAATGTTGCAATATGGTCTACGTTAACACCTAGTCTAGATTTCATTTTAAATATCTACTTCCAGGTTTTGTAATTGGAATTTTTTCTAACTCAATTGGTAAATCATTTTTTTTATAAGTTGGTATTTCTAATTTAATTTGAGAAATAATATTTTTATCTTTAATTTTTAAATTTGGTTTACTAGATCTATTAATCAAACACGCATATCCAACTACTTTTGATTTATATTTTTTTACAAGTCGAGCACATTCTAAACTTGACTTGCCTGTAGTAATTACGTCTTCTACTATCAAAACTTTAGAATTTTTTTTAATTGAAAAACCTCTTCTTAAAATAAATTTCCCATTAACTCTTTCACAAAATATTGTCTCCTTATTCAATAAATTTCCAACAATATAACCTATTACAATACCCCCCATAGCTGGTGACAAAATTATATCAATTTTTTTGAATTTTTTTTTTATTTTAGTACTTAAGGATTTACAAAATTCTTCTGATTTTTTTGGATAACTTAATAATTTAGCACACTGAACATACTGGGGTGAGTGTAAACCTGAAGATAAAACAAAATGTCCTTCTAAAAGTGCCTTAGTTTTTTTTAAAACCGCTAAAGAATCTTTTAAAGAAAGCATATTTTTTGTTTTTATGTCTAATTATTTTGAAGTTATATTCTTTCTGTTTTAGCTCACTAATAAGTTTTGTAAAGTTTTTCAAATCTTGAATAATTAGGTTGAATCTAAAATTAATGGTTCTTTTAGTCTTTTCCACCATTTCAACACTTGAAATATTTACATTATTTGTTCCAATCATTGTTGTAACGTCACCTAATATTCCAGGTCTGTCAGGTAAAGACATCCAAAGTGTAGTGTTATATTTTTTTTCAGTAGGCTTACTGTCTTCTTTGTATTGCCAGTATCTTCTTATAGCAGCTCTAGCTTTACCGGTTTTAGCACTTGTTATCCAATGCAAAGAAGGTGAATCTTTTTTCGATGTTAATATTTTAACTACATCTCCATTTCGCAATATAGATTGTAGAGGACTTTCCTTTCCATTTATTTCACATCCAATTGCAGTATCACCTACTTTAGTGTGAACAGCATAAGCAAAATCAATTGGACTTGCTTCTTTGGGTAATTTTATAACTGAGCCTTTTGGTGTAAAACAAAAAACATTTTCTTGAAACATTTGCAGTTTTGTATACTCAAAATAATGTTCAGGATTTTCATTTTTATCAATAATTTCTACTAGATCTGCTAACCAATCATATTCCTTCCAAGTTAAAGAGTTAAACTTTTCTGACGATTTATATTTCCAATGAGAAGCTATACCTCTTTGCGCAAATTCATGCATTTGTTGTGTTCTTAGTTGTATTTCAATAGGTCTTTTATTTGGACCGATCACTGCTGTATGAAGAGATTTATAATTATTTATTTTTGGAGATGAAATGTAATCTTTAAATCTACCAGGTATGCAATTCCATTTATTATGAATTACGCCTAAAGTTTTGTAACAATTTTCAACATTATCTAAAATTATTCTAAAACCAATTATGTCTGTAATTTGCTCTAGTGAAGTTCTTTTTTTTTGTATTTTTCTCCAAATAGAAAAAGGTGTTTTTTCTCTAGAATAAATTTTAAAATCAATATTATTTTCATTTAATAGATTTTCAAATTCACTAAGAACTGAATTATAATTAATCAAATTATTATCTTTTATTGTATCTAATCTATCTTTGATCATTTTTCTTGCTTCAGGATTTAAAATATCGAAAGAAAGATCTTCAAGCTCATCTCTTATTCTATTCATACCCATTCTATCAGCTAGAGGAGCATAAATTTCCATTGTTTCTTTAGCAATTCTTTTTCTTTTTTCTTCTTTATCAATAGCCTTCAAAGTTCGCATATTATGCAAACGATCTGCAAGTTTCACAAGAAGGACTCTGATATCTTTAGAGGTTGCAAGGATGAGTTTTCTAAAATTTTCAGCTTTTGAATTAGAAATAGCTTGGTTTTCAAAAACTGAAATTTTTGTAACTCCATCAACCAAATCGGCAACTTCTTTTCCAAATTGTTCCTCTATAGTTTTATAAGTTGCATAAGTATCTTCTATAGTATCATGAAGTAAACCAGTTGCTATAGTTGCACTATCTAACTTGAGTTCGGTTAAAATATTTGCAACAGCAACAGGATGAATGACGTAGGGATCTCCTGATTGTCTTTTTTGATCTTTGTGAACTTTCACTGCAAAATTATATGCTTTGCTTAGAGTTTCTGGGTTAAGAAACTTGTTGTATGATTTAACCTTATCTATTAATTCGTCAGAATTTAGCATAATTTTATTATATCACTTATTTAGATAACTTTAATACTTCTTAAATTATTTTTTTTTAAAGAAGATAAGAGTTTTACTATATTTTTTTTTAATTTTGGGTGAGACCAATTTTTGCATATTTCAAAAAGTGGCATAAGTACAAAGTTTCTATTATGCATTCTTGGATGCGGGATCTCTAAATTTATCAATTTTTTATTTGATTTAGTAATCTTTCCATTAAAATCTAATATATCAATATCACAATTTCTTGGATGATTTTTAGGAGCTATTTTTCTGCCTAATTTTTTTTCTATAGACTTAATTATTTTAAACAGCTCATATTGATTTAATTTTGTTTTTATCAGTAATACAGCATTAATAAATTTTGGAAAACTAGGATCTGGCCATGACTCAGTCTCATAATAACTAGATGTTTTGATTATTTTAATATCGTGGGTTTCCAATAGATATTTAGATTTTTCTAAAAAATGTATTCTATTTCCTAAATTTGAACCTATTGATAGATATACATTTTTAACTTGAGCGTCTGAAATATCTTGCTTTTTCACGGTTCCAATCTTTAGTTTTTTTGGTTTGTCGCTTATCGTATTGTTTTTTACCCTTTGCAACTGCTATTTCAACTTTTGCTTTACCTTTTTTAAAATACATTTTAGTTGGAACTAAAGTTAGACCATCCTCGTTCATTTTACCAATTAGTTTGTTAATTTCTCTTTTGTTAAATAACAATTTTCTTTCTGAGTAAGGATTGTGATTTGAATAACTGGCTTGTTTATATATGGGTATATGTGAATTAATTAAAAAAATTTCTCCTTCTTTTTCTACTGCGTATGACTCTGCAATATTTACTTTTCCATCTCTTACAGATTTTATTTCAGAACCTTTTAGTACAATTCCTGCTTCTAAGATTTCCTTAAAGAAAAAATTAAAAGATGCTTTTCGATTTATTGTAATGATCTTGATGCCAGATGTAGATTTATCACTCATCAATAAGTTTTGCTACTTTTAATGCTTTCTCGACTTCCTTTTTTGTATTTTCAGTTATTTTTACCAAAGGTAATCTTACAGTATCATCGCATAGACCAAGTAATTTAGCAGCATACTTAACTGGTGAAGGATTGCTTTCTATAAATAAATTTTTATGCAACGGTTGTAACATATCATCAAGTTGTTGAGCTTTTTTTAAATCATCCTCATTTGAAGATTTTGATAATTTTTGAAATTCAGAACATAATTTAGGAGCTACGTTTGCTGTAACACTAATTGTTCCAACACCTCCTCGTTTATTAAATTCAAAAGCATTATCATCGTTTCCAGTAAGTTGAATGAATTCATTACCCATTTTTTCTTTTTGTTGATCAACACGATTTAAATCGCCAGTTGCATCTTTAACTCCAACTATATTTTTTAGTTCATATAATCTAGCCATTGTTTCAACGCTCATATCGATTACTGAACGGCTTGGAATATTATAAATTATAATTGGAATTCCGCAGTTATCGTTAATTGATTTATAATGTTGATATAGTCCTTCTTGAGTAGGTTTATTATAATATGGTGTAACAACCAAAGCACCATCTGCACCAGCTTTTTCAGCATGTTTAGTTAAAGATACAGCTTCTTCTGTAGAATTAGATCCAGTACCGGCTATAATGGGAAGTTTACCGGTAGCTTCTTTTATGCATAATTCAATTGTTCTCTCATGTTCATCATGAGATAGAGTTGGTGACTCACCAGTTGTTCCAACTGGAACTAACCCATTTGTTCCATTTTCTAGATGATGATTTATAATTTTTATGTAACTTTCTTCGTCAAGCTTGTTATCTTTAAACGGTGTAATTAATGCTACATTTGATCCTTTAAACATAATTATTTATAACATAAGTTGTTTGATTTAATAAAATGTATTTAAAATTATTAACAACAATTATCCTTTTTTTCTTATCGTTTCAATCTGCTTTTTCAAATGAAACTATACTTCCTATTAAAAAACCAGATTTAAATGAAAAAAATACTACAAAAAAAATAGCTGAAATCATTCCTATACCAAAACCATCTGAAAAAGAAGATGAAATTAAAAAGGAAATTAAGATTACTACCACGGAGATATTTAAAAAAATTGATGGTGTAATAATTCCAAAAAATAAGCCTCTTATAGTTAAAGAAAAATTAAGAAAGATTAAAAAACAAAAATTTTATAGCGATAGAGATTTGAAATATGCAAAACAAGCTATTTCATTTATGGAGAAAAGTAATTGGAAGGATGCGAAAAAAGCCGCAAGTAAAGCAAGAGCAAAGTCTATTTATGATTTTATTCAATGGAGACATCTACTAACAACTGGTAATAGGGCTACTTTTACGGAATATAAACAGTTTATCGAAAGAGTAAAAGATTATCCAAGAATAGATAGAGTTCGTTACTTAGGAGAGCATAAAATAAATTCTAAAAATTATACTAAAAATGAAATTATACAGTGGTTCGATAAATACCCTCCTTTAAGTGGATTTGGAAAAATGATGCTAGGTGATGCTTTGTTATCAAAAAATAAAGAGTCAGCTATAAATTTAATAAAGGAAGGATTTATAACAGCTGATTTAAGTAAAAATGATATTATTTTTTTTAGAAAGAAATTTAAAAAATATTTGAACAGTAGTGATTATATTAAAAGAGCTGATTATTTAGCTTGGGAGAATAAATATTGGGACCTTAAAAGAATGTTAAGATATCTACCAAAAGATTATCAACTTTTATATACAGCAAGGCAATTGTTAATGAGCAGATCTTATGGAGTTGATAGCGCTATCTCGAATGTGCCTGCAAGTTTAAAAAAAGATGCAGGTTTAAATTATGATAGACTCAAATGGAGAAGGAAAAGAGGAAGAGTTGATAGTTCTTTAGAAATTTTACTAAGTATCAAAAATAATAAAGACTATATGGTTCGCCCAGATAAATGGTGGGTTGAAAGATCAATAATTGCGAGATCACTTATTTATAAGAAAAGATATGAGCAAGCTTATAAAATTACAAGTAAACACGGACTATCAGAGGGTTCAGAATTAGCTGAGGCTGAATGGATGAGTGGATGGATTGCTTTAAGTTTCTTAAAAGACCCGATTTTAGCAAAGAGTCATTTTACTAAATTTTATAATAATGTTGGTTATCCAATTAGTTTATCAAGAGGTGCTTATTGGCTTGGAAGAGCAAATTTAGCACTAAATAATAAGGAAGAAGCAGATAAATGGTTTAAAGAAGGTTCAAAATATCTAACAACCTATTATGGTCAATTATCTCATATGAAAATATATCCAAATAAAACTTTTGAACTTAAAGAAAGTACACAGGTTGATAAAAATTATGCTGAAAGTTTTTACAAAAAGAAATTAGTCGCAATAGTACATTTATTAAAAGAAGTAAAAAAAGATAAATACACAAAACATATTTTAAGGTTTCTAGCAAATGACAATGTTTCTGCAGGGAGTGAAATATTAGCAGCAAAACTAGCAACTGACATCTCTAGATTTGATTTTGCTATTCAGGTCTCTAAAATAGCATCTTATCAAAAAAGGTTTCATAACAAATATAATTATCCAGTAATAAGCACTCCAAACAAAGTTGGATCAAGAAAAATCCCAGAACAAGCTTTAATATTATCTATTATAAGACAAGAAAGTGAGTTTGATATATCTGCAAGAAGTAGAGTTGGAGCGCAAGGCTTAATGCAGTTGATGCCTTACACTGCAAAGACAGTTGCTAAGCAGGCAAAAGTTTCTTATTCAAAATCTCGTTTAACAACAAGTCCTGAGTATAATATAAATTTAGGATCTTTTTATATTGCAGGTTTAATTCTTGATTATGATGGATCCTACCCTTTCGCTGTAGCAGCATATAATGCAGGACCAAAAAGAGTGAAGTATTGGAAAAAAATAAATAAAGATCCTCAAAAGAAACAAATCGATTATGTTGATTGGGTAGAACTTATTAAGTTTAAAGAGACCAGAAACTATGTTCAGAGGGTTATGGAGAATTACAATGTTTATAGATACATTTTGTCTCAAAAACCAATATTTTTAAAAGATTTTTTTAGAAATAATCCGCTCTATTAGTGGCGGAAGGAGAGGGATTCGAACCCTCGGTACACCTTTTCAAGCGTACGGCGGTTTAGCAAACCGCTGGTTTAAACCAGCTCACCCATCCTTCCACGATAATATGTGTAACTTGAAATCATTGAATATTCAATCATATTCAAGTAATTTCTCCAAAATATGAAAAACAAATATTCTGTATTCTCTCTAATAAAAAATGCTTTATCACAGCATGAGAATTGGCAACAAGCTTGGGGAAATCCAGAGCCAAAAAAAGAATACGAAGCTATTATTGTGGGTGGTGGTGGACACGGTTTAGCTACTGCTTATTATTTAGCAAAGAAACATAATTTAAAAAATATTGCAGTCTTAGAAAAAGGTTGGATTGGTGGTGGAAATACAGGGCGTAACACTACAATCATTAGATCAAATTATTTATGGGATGCTAGTGCTGGTTTATACGATCATGCGCTTAAACTATGGGAAAATTTATCTCAAGAGCTAAACTACAATGTGATGTTCAGTCAAAGAGGTGTAATGAATTTAGCTCACAATCTTCAAGATGTAAGAGATTTAAAAAGAAGAACACATGCCAATAGACTAAACGGAATTGATGCTGTTTGGTTAAATACTGAGGAAGTTAAAAAATTTTGCCCAATTATAAATACATCACCTGATATCAGATACCCTGTTTTGGGTGGAACGTTACAAAGAAGAGCAGGAACTGCAAGACATGATGCTGTTGCCTGGGGTTATGCAAGAGGCGCAAGTGAAATGGGTGTTGATATAATTCAAAACTGTGAAGTCAAAGGAATAAAGAGAAATGGAGATAGAGTTGAAGGATTAGAAACCACTAAGGGATTTATAAAAACTAATAAAATTGGAGTTGTTGCAGCAGGCCACTCAAGTGTAATTGCAAATATGGCTGGATTAAAACTTCCTCTTGAGAGTAAACCATTACAAGCGTTAGTTTCCGAGCCAGTAAAACCAATCATTGATACTGTTGTAATGTCAAATGCAGTTCATGCTTATGTAAGTCAATCAGATAAAGGCGAATTAGTTATAGGTGCGGGAACAGATTCATATGTTTCATATACACAAAGAGGTAGTCATAATATTGTAGAAGAAACTTTAAAGGCTATTTTAGAGCTCTACCCTATTTTTAGTAGAATGAAAATGTTAAGACAATGGGGAGGAATTGTTGATATATGTCCAGATGCAAGTCCTATTATAAGTAAAACTAATATAAAAGGTTTATATTTTAATTGTGGTTGGGGTACCGGTGGTTTTAAAGCTACTCCAGGATCAGGAGATTTGTTTGCGCACACAATCGCAAATGATGAGCCACATAAATTAAATGCAGCATTTAATTTAAATAGATTTGTAAGCGGTGATCTTGTTGATGAACATGGTGCTGCAGCAGTTGCACATTAGTAATGTTTTTAATTAATTGTCCATTTTGTGGAGAGAGAGATCAAAGTGAATTTTCTTCAGGTGGCGAAGCTCATATAGTTAGACCAAAACAACCAACTGAACTTAGCGATGATGAATGGGCGGAATATCTATTTATGAGAAAAAATATTAAAGGTATTCAATTTGAAAGATGGAATCATGTTCACGGATGCAGAAAATGGTTCAACGTCGTTAGAGACACATCGAATGATAAAATTTTATCTGTTTATAAAATGGGTGAAAAACCTCCTGTTAATTATAAGTAATGCCCAATTATAGAATTCATAAAACCGAATATATTGATGAAACTAAGAGAGTTTCATTTAAATATGATGGCAAGACTTACTTTGGATATGAGGGTGATACCTTGGCATCTGCACTTTTGGCAAATGGTATTCATTTAGTCGGTAGAAGTTTTAAATATCACAGACCAAGGGGTATAGTTTCTTGTGGAGCAGAAGAGCCTAATGCAATTTGTCAAATTGGTAGTAAAAAAGACCTAACAGAACCAAATGTAAGAGCTACCGAGTTAGAATTGTATGAAGGATTAGAAGCAAGTTCTCAAAATTGCTGGCCTAACGTAAAATTTGACATTGGAGGTATTAATAATTTTATATCACCGTTAATTCCTGCAGGCTTTTATTATAAAACATTTATGTGGCCAAAGAGTTTTTGGAAAAAAGTATATGAACCATTAATACGATTATCTGCGGGTTTGGGAAAATCTCCTACAGAACCAGATCCTGATATCTATGATCACAAATATGTTCACTACGATGTATTGGTAATCGGTGGTGGAGTTTCAGGCATTATTGCTGCAAAAATGGCTGCAAAAAATAATTTAAAAACTTTATTAGTAGATGACAAAAAAATACTAGGTGGTTCTACAATTTATCAAAACAATGAGTCTATTAAGATTGATGATAAATTATCAAGTGAATGGTTAAAAAATGAAATTCAAGAAATTAAAAAATTAAGTAAATTAACAATTAAGACAAGAACAAGTATTGCAGCTTATCATGGATACAATTTTCTTTTAGCTAAAGAAAATTTAACAGATCATTTACCAGAGGAAAAAAAGGAAAATAAAATTAGACAACGATTATGGAAAATAAGAGCAAAAAAAGTTGTAATTGCAACTGGATCAATTGAAAGACCACTTGTATTCAATAATAATGATAGACCGGGAATATTATTATCTAATTCTATAAACAAATATTTAGATTATTACGGCGTTACGTGTGGAGAAAATATAATATTATTTACAAATAATGATAGTGCATATGAAACCTCAATTTCACTTCATAAAAAAGGTATAAAGAATATAATTGTTGATTTAAGAAAATCTGCTAGCTCTGAATTAATCAAACAAGCAGAAAGTCTAGGAGTAAAAATCTACTTCAATCATGTTGTAACAAATACTTTTGGATACAGAAAAATAAATTCATTAGAAATCATGAAACTATCGGAAGATGGAAATACAACTGTAGGCAATAAAATTAGATTAAGTTGTGACTGTTTAGGAATGAGTGGTGGATGGACACCTATGGTTCATATGCATACTCAATCTGGAGGTAAATTAGATTTTAGAGATGAAGACCAAGTATTCTTACCAAAAGAAAATAGTGAAGATCAAATTTCTGTTGGTTCATGCAATGGAGATTTTGATTTAGAAAATATTATAGATAAAACAGTCAATAAAATTAATAAATTCTTAGATATAGATAATCAAGATTACCAGGATACAAATATAATTTGCTCTAAAGAAAATGATAAAAGAAATATATGGCTTTTACCAAATAAAATACCTTTAGGTAAAACAAAATGCTTTATAGATTTTCAAAATGACTCTACTGCAAAAGATATTAAATTAGCCTTAAAAGAAGGTTTTAGATCAATTGAACATGTAAAAAGATATACAACAACTGGTATGGCAACAGATCAGGGAAAGTTATCTAATATGCACGCACTTGGGATTATAGCTGATACAGCTGGTGTAAAAATGGGTACATTAGGAACAACTACATTTAGGCCTCCATTCACACCATTAACTTTCGGAACACTAGTTGGGAGAAATGTTGGAAAATTTTTTGAAGTAGTAAGAAAAACATCCATGCATGAATGGCATGTGGAAAATAATGCAGAATTTGAAAATGTTGGTCAGTGGAAAAGACCTTGGTACTATCCAAAAAACCATGAAAATATGCATGATGCTGTTCAAAGGGAAAGTAAAGCGGCACGTGACAGTGCGGGAATCTTAGATGCATCAACTCTAGGAAAAATTGATATCCAAGGAACAGACGCATCAGAGTTTTTAAATCGAGTTTACACAAATGCTTGGTCAAAACTTGCAATCGGAAAATGTAGATACGGACTTATGTTAAACGAGGATGGTATGGTTTATGACGACGGTGTTACTACAAGAATATCTGAAAATCATTATCTAATGACAACCACCACTGGGGGAGCTGCAAATGTATTAAGCAAACTTGAGGATTATTTACAAACGGAGTGGCCAGAGTTAGATGTTTATTTAACATCAGTGACAGATCATTATTCTACAGCAAGTATTTGTGGTCCAAATTCAAAAAAAATTCTTAACAAACTTTTTCCAAATTTAGATTTAAGTGATGAAAACTTTCCTCATATGTCATTTAAAGAAGATAAACTTGAAAATATAAATTGTAGAATAATGAGAATAAGTTTTACTGGTGAACTAAGCTACGAAATTAACATAGAGTCAAAATATGGAAATTCATTATGGAAAATGTGTATAGAAGCTGGGAAAGAGTTTAATTTGACACCTTATGGTACCGAAACAATGCACCTACTTAGAGCTGAAAAAGGTTTCATAATTGTTGGACAAGATACAGACGGCACAATGACTCCTTCAGACTTACAGATGGATTGGATTGTAAGTAAGAAGAAATATGACTTCATTGGTAAAAGATCTTTATATAGAAGTGATACTGTTAGAGAAGATAGAAAGCAATTGGTTGGACTACTTACAGATGATCCAAAAGAAATTTTGGAAGAAGGTGCTCAAATTGTTTCAGACGTTAAATCAAAGCCTATAGATATGCTAGGACATGTAACTTCCAGTTATTTTAGTCCAAACCTAAATAAATCAATTGCCTTGGCTGTAGTTAGAAGTGGTAAAACAATGAAAGGTCAAAAGTTAATTATTCCGATGGAAAACAAAAATATTAATGTGACTGTTTCTGACACAATTTTTTTAGATAAGGAGAATAAAAGACTAAATGCTTGAAATCTTACACCCAAATATTTCAAATAATAATAAAAACAACATCGATATTAATTTATCTGAAGAAAAAATTAAAATTAATATCAGAGGAAAAAATAAAGAATTTTTTACCAAAGTGGGTAAAATTCTATCTATTATTTTACCTTCTGAGTCAAATACCAGTTCATCAAATGAAAACTATGATGTTTTATGGCTAAGTCCGGATGAATGGATGATATATTTTGATGAAAATAAAAATACAAATATTTTTGATCAACTTTATAAAGATATTTCGTCTTTAAATTTTGGATCAATTACTGATATCTCTTCACAATTAATTTGCATAAATATAAAAGGAGAAAATATATTTGAATTATTATCATCTGGATCACCTTTTAATTTTGAAAAATTTAAAAATAATGTTGGTTCATCAACACAAACAATAGTAAATCATATTGATGTAATTCTTCACCACAAGTCAAAGAATAATGTTAATTTATTTGTAAGAAGATCGTTTTCAGAACACCTTTATGAATGGTTAGTTGATAGCTCTAATTTTATCTAATCTATAATTCAAATAAAAATAAGTATAACCAAGATACATTAGAGAGAAAATCCAATTGAATATTACCCATAACCAAAAAAATTCAGAAAAGTCAGAATTAAAATAAATTGCAGTATAAAATACGACAAATGGAAAAATTCCATTTCGGCAAATATTAGCAATTAATGCGTTTTCAGCTTTTTTTAAAGCCATAAAAAAACCATTTGATAAAAAAAATATTGGATAAGCTGGCAGCACAAAGGCTGAAATCTCTAAATATAATTTTCCAAATTCAACGACCTCTAAATCTTTTGAAAATAATTTTGTTATCATTTCAGCACCAAAATAAATAATAAAAGAAGAAATAATCATTATAATGAAAGCATATTTTATAGCTTGGAAGTACGTTTCTTTAATTCTTAAAATATTTCGAGCACCAAAATTTTGAGCAATAATTGTGATAATTGCTGTATTTATTCCCAAGATTGGCAATAAAACCACTTGTTCTATTTTAGTGCCAGCTCCATAACCAGCTGCTGCATATTCTCCTGATAAACCTGCATATTTGAATACAACAGCAGAAGCAATAGAATAACCGCAAATTGAAATTATTATTGGCATAGATTGAAAAAAAATATTTTTTAAAAAAAAAAATTTAGGAATAAAATAAGAAATAAATATGTTTTTAATTAATTTACTTTTTAAAACTTTTTTAAAAATGATTAAAAAAGCGACCGTTTGAGCAATTAGAGTTGCTATTGCAATACCCTTCATACCCAAAGCTGGTATGAAATAAAATCCAAATATTAAAATTGGATTTAAAAAGATGTTTAAAAAAAAAGATAATATTAAAGCATTTCTATAAGTTTTCGTATCGCCTTCTGCATGAAGTAACGAATTTAATGCAACAACTAAAATAAAAATAAACGAACCGAGGAAAATGATATCTGTATATTGTAAGCCAAGATTTATTACCTCGTTAGTTGAACCCATTATTGAAAAAAGGTCTGATGCATAATTTAAACCAATAAAAGTAATCAACAGAATTATCAAAAAAGAAAAGAAAATTAATTGGCAGAAATAAATTGAAGCATTTTTATTATTTTTTTCTCCGATGCTATTACCTATCAGTGATGTACCTGCAACTGTGATACCAATAGATGAGGCAATAATAATAAAATAAATTGGAAAAGATTTTGTTAAAGCTGACAAAGCTTCAGGTGATATTTTTCCTGCAAAATATGTATCAGCAATATTATATAACGTTTGAAAGAGTGTACCTACAGATGCAGGTATCGCTAATTTTTTAATTAATTCTTTGATGTCATCACTTAATATATTCATGATATTATTTTTTTGAATTTATCATTTGATTGTGCCTCATTGTGAAACGTTTTATTTGATCATTTGTCAATTTATCAAAACAATTTGGACATGATAGGCCTACTTTATACTTTTTTGATTTGGTTAGTTTTTTATGCAATGGCATTCTACAACCACCACAAACAGTATAATTTCCAATTTCTAGGTTTTTTTTAATAGTAACTCTTTTATCAAAAACAAAACATTCACCGTTCCACTTACTTTTTTTTGGATCAGTTTTGTTAAGATAATTTAAGATGCCACCCTTAAGCATATAAACATTTTTAAAACCTTTATTATTAAGATAATTAGAGGCTTTTTCACACCTGATACCTCCGGTGCAAAACATCCCTATTGATTCATCTTTATTAAATTTTGATAAATAATTTTTAAAATCTCTAAAATTTTTAGTTTCTGGATTAAGAGCATTTTTAAATGTACCAATCTTATATTCAAAAGGTTTTCTGGCATCAATCAGTTTAATATTTTTTTTAGATATAAATTCGTCCCATTTTTTAGGTGATAAATATTTCTTATTAAAAAAATTTTTAAAATTAATTTTTTCATTAATTGGAACTACTTCATCTTTTATTTTAACTTTATTTTTTGAGTATGGTAATATTTTTGTGTTAAATTTATTTTGAATATCAAATCTATCAATTGATAAGATATTCTTTATTTTTGTAATTGTAAGTTTAATTTTTTTATGACTACCTGATATTGTACCATTAATTCCTTCAGGAGATAATATTATAAGACCCTTAATATTAAGCTTATTAGTTTCTTTTAAAATATTTTTTTTAATAATTTTTAATTTATTAAGTTTTGATATTTTATAAAAAGATAGGATTTCAAACATAATTACCAACAAACTGTAAAACCATCACCAATTGGTAAAATATACTTATTAATAGGTGATTTTTTTATGTATTTATTAAATTCTCTTAATTTTATAGTTAATTTGTCTTTTATCTTTGGATTTGCAACATCTCCTTTCCAAAGTGTATTATCAATTAAAATTATACCCTTTTTGCTTTTTAATTTAAGAGACTGATTAAAATAATTTATATAATTTTCTTTATCTGCATCAATTAATATCACATCATATTTTTCTTTTTTATTAATTAGATTATCAAGAGCAATTTTTCCATTTTCACAAAGAAGATTTATTTTTTTGTCTTGCTTTGCTTCTTTAAAAAACTTAATTGCCTCATTGTTAGTTTTTAAATTTTTATCTATACCAATTAATTTGCAATTCTTAGGTAAGGCAAGTGCAGCAGATAAAATGCTGTAACCTGTAAAAGTGCCAATTTCTAAATATGATTTATAGTTATTAATTTTTATGATAAATTGTATGAAGTTAGCTTGTAGAATTGAAATTTGTAATTTTTTAATATGACCAAGTTTTTTGTTATATTTTAATAATTTTTTTTGTACTTTGTGAAGATTATTTGTATGTGAAAAAATATAATTGATCATATTTTGATCAATTATGAAATTTTTATCCATTCAACTTTTCTTTTAATATTTTGTTTATTAATTGAGGATTGCCTTTTCCTTTACTTTCTTTCATGGCTTGACCAACAAAAAAACCAAATAATTTATCTTTACCAGATTTATATTCAGCAACCTTATCTGAATTATTTTCAATAACTTTATTTATCAATTCCTCTATCGCTTTTGGATCGCTTTCTTGTTTTAAACCTTTTTCTTTTACTATTATTAATGGATCTTGATCTCCATCTATCATTTGTTCAAAAACCGTTTTAGCTATTTTTCCTGATATGGTTCCATCTTTTATAAGGTTTATAAGTTTTGATAGATTTTTAGTACTAACTGGGCTTTGAGATATTTCTAAATTTTTTTCATTTAAAACTGCAAATAATTCACCTGTAATCCAGTTTGTTGCTAATTTAACATCTGAATTTTTTATAACATCTTCAAAGAAATTTGATGTTTCAATATCAGATACCAAAATTGTTGCTTCATATGGTGAAAGATTAAATTTATCTATAAATCTTTTTTTCTTTTCATCTGGTAATTCAGGTATATCTGATTTTATTTTTTCAATTAACTCTTGGCTTATTTCAAGCGGTAATAGATCTGGATCAGGAAAATATCTGTAATCATGCGCGTCTTCTTTTGATCTCATAGATCTTGTCTCATTTCTTTTAGTGTCAAAAAGTCTTGTCTCTTGATCTATTTCTTTCCCCTCCTCTAATAAATCTATTTGTCTATTTGCTTCGGATATTATTGCCATTTGCATAAATTTTATTGAATTAACATTTTTAATTTCACACCTGGTGCCGAATTCAGTCTCCCCTTTTAATCTTACTGATACATTAACATCTGCCCTCAAAGAACCTTCTTGCATATTGCCATCACATGTTCCTAAATATCTCATTATCGATCTTAATTTTTTTATATAAACGTTGACTTCATCTGGAGATCTCAAATCAGGCTTACTTACTATTTCCATTAAAGCCACTCCAGATCTATTTAAATCAACTAATGTATTATTTGGATCAATATCATGAATACTTTTACCTGCATCTTGCTCTAAGTGTAATCTTTCAATTCCAATTTCTTTTTGACCATTCGGCATATCCAAAATTACTTTTCCTTCACCGACAATTGGATATTTGTATTGAGAGATTTGATATCCTTGGGGTAAATCTGCATAAAAATAATTTTTTCTATCAAAGACAGATTTTTTATTTATTTTGGCTTTAAGTCCTATTCCAGTTTTAATTGCTTGTTCTATACAAAATTCATTTATAACTGGTAACATTCCTGGAAATGCTGCATCTACAAGACTAACTTGTGTGTTTGGTTCTGCACCAAATTTTGTTGATGATTGAGAGAAAAGTTTTGACTCTGAAGTAACTTGAGCGTGCACTTCTAAACCAATTATTACTTCATATTGTTTATTTTCTCTTTCAATAAGATATTCACTATTTTTACTCACTTACCCACCAGTCTGAAATATCATTTTTAAAATTAATCTTATCTTCTAATGCATAAGAAATATTAAGTATATTTTGCTCATCAAAAGGTTTTCCAATTACTTGAAGGCCTAAAGGATAATTATTTTTATCTTTACCAGCTGGTATAGAAATACCTGGTAAGCCTGCTAGATTTATTGGAACTGTAAATATATCATTTAAATACATTGATACTGGATCATTTGTTTTTTCACCAATTTTAAATGCTGAGCTTGGAGTAGATGGAGTTAAAATTGCATCAACTTTAGAAAAGGCATCATCAAAATCTTTTTTTATTAATTGTCTTACTTTCTGCGCTTTTAGATAATAGGCATCGTAGTAACCAGAAGATAAAACATAAGTTCCAATCATAATTCTTCTTTTAACTTCATCACCAAAACCTTCAGATCTAGTTTTTTCGTACATTTCTATTAAATTTTGACCAGGAGATCTAAATCCATATTTAACACCATCATATCTTGCTAGATTTGAAGATGCTTCAGCTGGTGCAACAATATAATAAGTTGGTAATGCGTAATTAGTATGTGGAAGCGAAATATCGATAATTTCTGCTCCGCAATCTTTTGCATATGAGATACCATTTTTCCATAGCTGTTCAATTTCGTCAGGCATATTGTCAACTCTATATTCTTTAGGAATACCAATTTTCTTTCCTTTAATATCTTTTGATAATTCTTTTGAATAACAATTTCTTTTGTAATCAATTGAAGTTGAATCTTTTTGATCAAATGAAGAGATCACCTCTAAAAGCATAGAACAGTCTCTTACATTTTTCGTCATAGGTCCTGCTTGATCTAAAGATGAAGCAAATGCTACAACTCCATAACGAGAACAACTTCCATATGTAGGTTTAAGTCCAACAGTTCCTGTAAATGATGCTGGTTGACGAATAGATCCGCCTGTATCTGTTCCAATGGTAACTGGAGTTAAATTTGCAGCGACAGCTGCAGAAGAACCTCCTGAAGATCCACCAGGGACTAAATTTTCTCCTACCGGATTTTGAACATTTCCAAAAAAACTAGTTTCATTTGAAGAGCCCATAGCAAATTCATCACAATTAAGTTTACCAAGAAGTATTGCTCCTTGACTCCACAAATTTTGAGTAACTGTAGACTCATATGTGGGAACGAAGTTATTTAATATTTTGCTACCTGCTGTTGTTCTAACTCCATTTGTACAAAATAAATCTTTAACAGCAATCGGAATACCTGGTAGTTTTAAATCAAAGTTAGGATTAGAATCAAATTTCTTTGATTGATCTATTGCTTTTTCAAAATTATCCGTAACATAAACATTTAATTTTTTTGATTTTTCAGCACGGTCTATAAATACTTTTGTAATTTCCTCTGAAGATAGTTTTTTTTCTTTTATATTCGATGTTAATTCGAATAAACTTTGACTTGTTATATCTGACATTATTCAACAACCTTTGGTACAACAAAAAAATCTTTATTTTCCTCAGGAGAGTTTTTTAAAATTTTTTCTCTAATATTTTCTGATTTAATTTCATCTTTTCTAAATCTTAGGGTGGTTTCAGCAATTGATGTTAAGGCTTGAACATTATCAGTATTTAATTCATTTAATTTTTCTATAAATTCAAATATATTATTTAAGTCGCCCTTTAATTTATTAGCTTTTTCATCATCAATAGAAATTCTTGCTAATTTCGAAATGTGCTTTACTGTTTTAAGATCTATAGTCATATGGTAAAAATATTGCCGCAAACTATCACTTAAGTAAATAATATACAATATGATCACAATTGAGGAATTTAAAAAGAAACAGCTAAATACATCTAGATTAATTGGTCTTGATTTAGGTTCAAAGAGAATTGGTGTGGCTATATGTGATGAAAATCAAAAAATTGCCACACCGCTTAAAACAATAAACAAATCCAAATTTGAAGATCTTATCAATGAATTATGGGATATAATTAAAGAAAATAATATTAAAGGAATAATTATTGGCAATCCAATAAATATGGATGGTAGCTTAGGTAAATCTTCTCAATCAGTAAATGATGTGTCAAAAGCAATATCAAAAGAAATTGATCTTCCAATAAGTCTTTGGGATGAAAGATTATCAACAGTTGGAGCGTTTAAATTAACTGAAAATTTAGGTATTAACGTAACTAAAAGAGAAAAAAATATAGATAAAAATGCTGCTGCATTTATCTTACAAGGCGCCATAGATTTTATTAATAATTAATACTTGCATTAATCAACCTTTGTGGCTATAGAGTTGGTTTTAATGGCAGCTAAAATCAAAGCTATTAAAATTTCTCAAAAACATCTCCTAGGTATTCAAGATTTATCAATAAATGATGTTAATTTAATCTTAAAAGAAGCTGAAAAATTTATTGAATTAAACAAAAGCAAAAATAAAAAATTAGATTTACTTAAGGGGAAAACTCAAATTAACCTCTTTTTTGAACCATCAACAAGAACACAAAGCTCATTTGAACTAGCAGGAAAAAGATTAGGTGCAGATGTTATGTCAATGAATATAACAAACTCAGCAATTAAAAAAGGTGAAACGCTAATAGACACTGCAATGACATTAAATGCAATGCATCCTGATATAATAGTTATTAGACATCAAGATTCAGGAGCTTGTAATCTTTTATCTCAAAAAGTTAATTGTGCTGTTTTAAATGCTGGTGATGGAAGGAGAGAGCACCCTACCCAAGCATTACTTGATGCATTAACTATATTGAATAGGAAAAAAAAAATTCAAGGATTAAAGGTTGCAATTTGTGGAGATATTCTACATTCAAGAGTAGCAAGATCTAATATTTACTTGCTAAACATGTTGGGTGCCGAAGTTAATATTGTAGCTCCTTCAAACCTTTTACCAAAAGATATAGAAAAATTTGGGGTTAATATTTTTTCAAATATGAAGAAAGGTGTAAAAGATTGTGACATAGTAATGATGCTTAGACTTCAAAATGAAAGAATGAGTAGTTCATTCCTGTCATCTAATAGAGAGTATTATGAATACTATGGACTAACACAGGATAAATTAGAGTATGCAAAACCAGATTCAATTATTATGCATCCTGGTCCAATGAACCGCGGTATTGAAATTGATACAAAACTAGCTGATGACACCAATATGAGTGTTGTAAAAGAACAAGTTGAATTAGGTGTTGCGATAAGAATGGCATGTTTAAAAATTTTTTGTGAATGATGAAAAAAAAATACTTTATTAACGCAAATATAATTGATCCTCATAACAACATAAGTGAGATAGGAGGATTAATAATAGGCGAAGATGGAAAAATTGAAGGTGTTGGCAAAAAGGTGAATAAAAACAACATTCCTAGTAGAGAAAAAGTTATTGATTTAAAAGAGAATTATATTTTCCCAGGTATAGTTGATATGAGAGTATTTGTGGGTGAACCAGGTTATGAATATAAAGAAAATTTCAGAACTTTGAGCAATGCTGCATTATCTGGGGGAGTAACCTCAGTTGTAACAATGCCTAATACAGATCCAATAATAGACAACGTTTCAATAGTAGATTTTTTAAAAAGACGAGGCAGAGATAAATCAAAAATAAATATATTTCCCACAGCATCACTAACAAAGGGTACTGAAGGTACAAATATGACAGAGTTTGGTCTTCTGCAAAGTAAAGGGATAATAGCATTTACAGATGGAATTAGAACAATTCAGAATACAAGAGTTATGTCCAGAATAATGAATTCAGCAAAAGATTTAGGGTCTTTAATAATGCAACATGCGGAAGATCAAGAATTAGCTGAAAATGGCATGATAAATGATGGAATAATTTCGACAAAACTTGGTTTGCAAGGTATCCCAGAAATAGCTGAACTAATAATTATAGAGAGAGATTTAACATTATTAAAAGAATATAATTGTCGTTATCACATTTCTCAGATTTCATCAGGAAAAGCAGTTGAAATTATCAGAGATAGAAAAGATAAAGTAAGATTTTCCTGTGGGGTATCAATAAATAATTTATCTTTAAATGAAAATGATATTGGTGACTTTAGAACTTTTTTAAAATTGTCTCCGCCACTTAGGACTGAAGACGATAGATTAAGTTTAGTGCAAGGATTAAATGATGGTACAATCGATGTAATAGTTTCAGATCACAAACCTGAAGATGAAGAGCAAAAAAGATTAACATTCGCTCAAGCCGCAACAGGAGCAACTGGGATTGAAACGTTATTATCCTTGTCATTAGAATTATATCACAATGGATCTGTAAAACTTGAAAAAATTATTGCTGCATTAACCTCCAATCCATCAAAAATTTTAAAAATTAATAAAGGCAATTTATCCGTAGGTAATGATGCAGATTTCTGTATTGTGGATATAAATAAACCTTGGATAGTAAAGCAAGAAAATTTGGTTTCTAAATCAAAAAATACGTCAATTGAAAATAAGAAATTACAAGGAAAAGTGACTAATACATTCGTAAAAGGACAAGAGCTTTACAATATTTAAATGGAAATTTTTATTTTATCACTTTTATCATATTTATTAGGTTCTATTCCTTTTGGTTTTTTATTAACAAAAATTTTTTTAAAAAAAGACATAAGAGAAACAGGATCGGGTAATATAGGCGCCACCAATGTTTTAAGAACTGGTAATAAATTTTTAGGTTACTCAACTTTATTACTAGACATTTTAAAAGCGGTTGTGCCAATAATTTATGTTAAATTAAATTATCCAGAATTTATTTACATTTGTTCATTATCTGTTTTTTTAGGACATGTTTTTCCAATATGGTTAAAATTTAAAGGTGGTAAGGGAGTTGCAACATATGTTGGAATGTTAATTATTTTAAATTATTTTTTGGGTATTGTTTTTGGTATTGTTTGGGTAATTACATATTTAATTTCTAAATACTCATCATTAGGATCAATTCTTGGATCATTAAGTGTTCCTATTTTTATATTTTTTTATAGTAATGATAACATTATGTTTTACTTCATAATGTTTATTTTAATTTTTTACACTCATAGAGAAAACGTTAAACGCTTGATAAATAAAGAAGAAACTAAGACAAAAATTTAATAATTTGACAGTTTAACTGTTTTAAGTACGTTCTCTAAATATGAATCTAGTAATTGTTGAAAGTCCAGCAAAAGCAAAAACAATTAATAAATATTTAGGATCAGATTATACAGTTCTTGCAAGCTATGGGCATATTAGAGATCTGCCTTCGAAAAATGGTTCTGTTGATCCTGAAAATGATTTTAAAATGATTTGGGAGGTAGATAGTTTTTCAAAAAAATATTTAAAAGAAATTACAGATAGTGCTAAAGATTCAAAAAAAATTATTCTAGCTACTGACCCTGACAGAGAAGGTGAAGCAATAGCTTGGCATGTAAAAGAGTTTCTTGAAGAAAAAAAATTATTAAAAGATAAAGAGGTTGAAAGAGTTGTTTTCAACGAAATAACAAAAAAAGCAGTTACAAATGGAATAGATAATCCAAGAAAAATAGAGCCACATTTAGTTGATGCTTATATGGCAAGAAGAGCTTTAGATTATCTAGTAGGTTTTAATATCTCCCCCATTCTATGGACAAAATTACCAGGTTCTAAATCAGCTGGTAGAGTTCAGTCTGTAGCTCTAAGACTTTTAACCGAAAGAGAACAGGAAATAGAAGTTTTTCAACCAAAAGAATTTTGGACTTTAAATATAATTTTTAAAAATAACAAAAATGAAAAAATAAATACAACTATTTCACAATTAGATGGAAATAAGATTGAAAAATTCTCATTTAAAAACAAACAAGATATTAATGACGCTTTATCTAAAATAAAAAATAAAAAATATAATATAACAGATATAAGCTCAAAAACTTATAACAGAAATCCATCAGGACCTTTCACTACATCAACATTACAACAAACAGCATCGAGTAAACTTGGTTTTGGAGCATCAAGGACAATGCAAATTGCACAAAGACTATATCAAGGAATTGATATTGAAGGTGAAACTGTAGGATTAATTACTTATATGAGAACAGATGGAACTAATATTTCAAAAGATGCAATAAAATCTTTCAGAGATTTTATAATGCAGAATTATGGTGACAAATATTTACCAGAACAACCTCTAAATTATAGTGGCAAAAAAGCAAAGAATGCTCAAGAGGCTCACGAAGCCATACGACCAACTGAAATAATTAGAAAACCAGAAGATATGAAAAAATACCTAAGTGCTGATCAATATAAACTTTATAATTTAATATGGTCTAGATCTTTATCATCACAAATGAAGTCAGCAAAATTTGATAGAAAAACTATTACTATCAACTCAGATGATGATAAAAATATATTCAAAGCAAGTGGTTCAACATTAAAATTTGATGGTTTCCTTAAACTGTATAAGATCGATGAAAATGATGATGACAGTGAAAATACTTTGCCAGATGTTGAAAAAGGTGATGTAATGTTTGAAGATCATGTTGATGAACAGCACTATACACAACCACCGCCTAGATATTCAGAGGCAAGTCTAGTTAAAAAATTAGAAGAGCTAGGAATTGGAAGACCATCTACTTATGCAAGCATTATTTCAGTAATAGCTAATAGAGGTTATGCTGATATAAACAATAAAAGATTTTTCCCAACTGATAGAGGGAAATTACTTTCTGCCTTTTTAGAAAAATTATTTACCAAATATGTTGATTATGATTTTACTGCAAAATTAGAAGATCAATTAGATGATATAACATCAGGTAAGGAAAATTGGATAAAAGTTCTAGAAAACTTTTGGAAAGACTTTAATTCTAATGTATCAGGTGTAAAAGAAAAAAGAACCAGAGAAGTATTAGATCTATTAAATGAAAGTCTTGGATCACTAATATTTGAGGTCGATAAGGACGGAAATATTGATAGAAAATGCAAGCTTTGTGAATCTGGGCAATTAAGTTTAAAAAATAGTTTTAGAGGAGGTGCTTTTATTGGGTGTTCAAATTATCCAGAATGCAAATTTACAAGACCTCTATCAAAATCTAAAGCAGCTCAACAATTGATACTAGCAGAACCTAAATTCATTGGAAAAAATGATAAAGGTAAAGATATTTTTCTTAAAAATGGAAGATTTGGTCCATATTTGCAATTTGAGAAAGAAATAATAGAGGAAAATGAAAAAACTAAAAAGAAAAAAAGAAAATTAAAGAAAGAAGAAAATAATTTAAAAAATGTTTCTATCCCTAAAGGTATTGAGATTGAAAATATTAATTTAGAAAAGGCAAAATATTTATGTTCGTTACCATTAAGTTTGGGTAAAAACCCTGAAAATGATAAAGATATTACTGTGAATGTTGGAAGATTTGGTCCTTACCTTAAATGTGAAAATAAATCTGCTAGACTAGAAAATGTGGATGAATTATTCACAATTGGATTAAATAGAGCTGTTACATTAATTGCTGAAGCCAAACCAGGAAGAATTTCATCCTCTATGATAAAAGATTTAGGAGAACACCCTGAAGATAAAAAGCCAGTTAGGATCATGAAAGGTCAGTATGGTCCTTACATTAAATACAAATCGTTAAATGCGACTATACCTGAAGAAAAAGATCCTGTTGAATTAACTATGGAAGAAGCATTGATTCTAATTGAGAAAAGAAAAGAATACGATAGAAATAAAAAGAAAAAGAAAGGCAAATAATGTCAGCAGAAGAAAATTTAAAGAATTTAAATATCAAATTACCAAAAGCTAATGATCCTGTTGGATCATATGCTGCTACAAGATTATCTGGAAATTTACTTTATATATCTGGTCAAATATCAATTGATGAGAATGGAAATTTAATTAAGGGAAAACTCGGAAAAGATTATAATACTGAACAAGGTTATGAGGCAGCTAAAAGATGTGCATTAAGTATAATATCTCAAGCAAAAAAAGCATGCGGTGATGATTTATCCAAAATTAAATCATGTTTGAAACTTACTGGATATGTTAATTCTACTGACGATTTTACTGAGCAACCAAAAGTTATAAATGGAGCCTCAGATCTAATAAAAAGTGTATTTGATAAAGCTGGCTCACATGCAAGAGCTGCTGTCAGTACTAACAGTCTTCCCTTGGGCGTTGCTGTTGAAGTTGACGCAATATTTGATCTTAATTAATTATCTACCAATACTAAAATAATTTATTTTATTTTTTTTCATTTCAGAAATTGAATAAAGGTTTCTCATATCAAAAACTTTAAAATTGCTTTTTTTTGTAATTTTTTTAAAGTTGAGTTGTTTAAACTCATTCCATTCTGTATGAATAATTATTAAATCTGCATTTTTACAAGCATCTTTTATATTTTCATGAAAGATTATGTTTTTTGATTTAAATTGTTTCTTCAGGCCTGTTGGTTCATAATAACTTATAGATGCACCCTTTTTTACTAAAGAAGGTATCATTTTTAAGGATGGAGACTCTCTCATATCATCTGTACCTGATTTAAAAGTAACACCCAAAAATGTAATACTTTTATTTTTTATTTTATTTTTCATTATTATTTTAATCCTATCTAATAATAATTTATTTCTGTTTTCATTTGAATTAATTACTGACTTAACGACAGATAGGTTTGCTTTAAAAATTTTTCCCGTTGAAACTAATGCTCTTGTATCTTTTGGAAAACATGATCCTCCATATGCTGGTCCAGCTCTTAAAAATCTACCTCCAATTCTGTCATCTAAACCCATACCAGTTGCAATATCCTGAACATCAATGTTAGATTTCTCACACAGATTAGCTATTTCATTAATAAATGTAATTTTAGTAGCCAAAAAAGCATTTGAAGCATATTTGATCAATTCGGCAGATCTCCTTGACGTATTAATGTATCTGCTACCTTTTTTGATTAAAGGAAGGTAAAGATTCTTCATTATCTTATTTGCTTTTTTACTATCAGTCCCAATCACTACTCTATCAGGATATTGAAAATCTCTTATAGCCTCTCCTTCTCTTAAAAATTCTGGATTTGATACAACATCAAATTTATTTTGATTTTTTTTTGAATTTAAAATTTTTTCTATTTTATCACCAGTAGTAACAGGAACTGTAGATTTAGTTACTATAATTTTATATTTGTTAAGATTAGATTTGATACTTTTTACGACACTATAAACATATTTTAGATCAGCTTTGTTATTTTTTGTTGGCGTACCTACACATATAAAAAGAATATCTGATTTTTTTATTGAACTAGAAATATCTTTGGAAAAAAAAAGTCTTTTTTTTTTTTTATTTACATCAATCAATTCTTGAAGGCCAGGCTCATAGATTGGTACTATTCCTTTATTTAACTTATCTATGACTTCTTTATTATTATCTACGCAAGTTACCGTATTACCTAAATCTGAAAAACAAGCTCCACTGACTAAACCAACATAACCAGATCCTATCATGCAAATTTTCATAATTTTGAAATCTCAATTCCTGAATTTATATAACCATTCATAGATCCACAATCTAAATAATTTCCTTTGAACCTATGTCCAATAAATAAATTCTGATCCAATATCATTCGTCTTATTGCATCTGTAATATGTATTTCATTACCTTTTCCTTTTTTTTGATTTTTTAGATAATTAAAAATTTTTTTTGACAATATATATCTTCCAATAACTGCATTGTTAGAAGGAGCATCTTTAGCATTAGGTTTTTCAATCACATCAGATATTTTAAAATTTGCTTTATCAAAGTATTTGTTTATTGAATAAATTCCCCAACGATCTACATTATTTTTTTTAACTTTCATGCTTGCCATAACTGATGCTTTATATTTTTTGTGAATTTTTATCATATCTTTTGAGCAGTTCTTTCTCATAATTAAATCATCTGGTAACAACATTAAAAAATAATTATTTTTTATCAATCTTTTAGTTTTTAGAACGGCGTCTCCAGTTCCAAGAGGCTTATTTTGATAAACAAATTTAATTTTTTTTTTAAAAAAAAGGATTTTTTTATATTCTTTAATTATTCTAGGATCTTTCTTTTTTTTTATTATTGATTTATAAAAATTATCATTATTAAAATATTTTCTTACCATTTCTTTCTTTTTAGAGATGATAAAAATAATTTCATTTACTCCAGCCTCTATACATTCATCTAAAATATACTCAATTCCTGGTTTGCCATTGATTGGTAGCAGTTCTTTAGGAAAAACACTTGTTAAAGGGAGTAAACGTGTACCCAAACCAGCAAGAGGAATTATAGCTTGTTTAATCATTAAGATGTTTTACTTATAATCATATTTATTGAAAATGAAAATTTTAAAAAATATTTTTGAACTAAATAAGGCAGTAAAAAATTACAAAAATGTAGGATTTGTACCTACAATGGGTGGAATTCATAAAGGCCACGCATCTTTAATAAAAATTTCACAAAGAAATAACAAAGAAACATTAGTAAGTATTTTTGTCAATCCAACACAATTTAATCAAAAACAAGATTTTAAAAATTATCCTAGAAATATTAAAAAAGACATTTCAATATTAAAAAAACTTAAAGTGAAATATTTATTTTTACCTGAAGTCAATGAAATATATAAAAAAAAAATGAAAATTTTTAAACTTAATAAATCTGATAAGATTTTGTGTGCTAAATATAGAAAAGGTCATTTTGAGGGTGTATTAAACGTTATGAATAGATTGTTATCTATTGTTAAATCTAAGCATGTTTATATGGGTGAAAAAGATTTTCAACAATACATGTTAATTAAAAGAATATTGGGTAAAAAATATAAAATAAATATTGTTGGTTGCCCTACCATTCGAGAAAATAATAAAATTGCTTTATCTACAAGAAACAAATTGTTAAATAAATCATCTTTAAAAAAAGCATCAAAAATAGCTATCAAATTGGACAAATTGAAAAAATTATCACAGACAAAGAAATTTGTGAATTTGTCTAAATGTAAAGATGAACTTCAGAATAAATTTAAAATTAAAATTGATTATCTTGAATTTAGAGATGAAAAAAAAATGAAATTAAATAATTTTAAATCTAAATACAGAATATTTATTGCTTATTATATTAACGGAATTCGATTAATTGATAATTTTTGATTATAAAAAATAAGCTCCTACACCAAGGAAGGATACAAATCCAATTACATCTGTTATTGTTGTAACAAATACACTAGAAGAAATTGCAGGATCAATTTTCATTTTATTTAATGTTACAGGTACTAAAATACCAAAAAGACCAGCAACTATCATGGTTAAAACCATTGAAATTGAAATTATTAGGGAGAGCTGAATATCATTAAACCATAGTTGAACTATCAAAGAACTTATAATTGCAAAAATTACTCCATTTAAAACTCCAATATTAAATTCTTTAATAATATTATTCGTAAAATTATTTTTAGTTAAATCCTGTGTTGCTAAAGATCTTACAGTGACAGCCAATGTTTGCATACCAGCGTTACCACCCATTGAAGCTACGATTGGCATTAAAAAAGCTAATACTACCATTTGCTCTATAGTAGCACCAAATAGACTAATGCAATAAGTTGCTAGAAAAGCAGTAAACAAGTTTAATAACAACCAATTAAATCTTCTCTTCGTTTTTGTTATTACTCCATCAGTAATTTCTTCATCACCTACTCCAGCTAATCTAAGTACGTCCTCTTCTGCTTCCTCTTTTAATACTGTTAAAACATCATCATAAGCTATCATACCTACTAGCTTTTCAGATTTATCTACCACAGCTGCAGAACTCAAGTTATAATTTTCAAATAAATTACCAACTTCCTCTCTATCCATATCAACTGGTATCAATGTTTGGGACTCGGCCATTATAGACATCATTTTTGTATCTCTTGGGGTTCTTAGCACTCTTGATGAAGGAACTGTGCCAATAGGTTTGAATTCTTGATCAACAATAAATATTTCGAGAAATTCTTCAGGAAGTTCTTTATTCTCTCTTAAATAATCTATTGTTTGTCCTACAGACCAATTACTTGGTATTGCAGTAAATTCACGTTGCATTAATCTAGCTGCTGAATCTTCTGGATAACTTAAGCTTTCAAGTAATGCAAATCGGTCTTTTGGGGGTAATGAGCTAAGGATTGTATTTTTTTCTTTTTCATCAACATTTTCTAAAATCTTAATTGCATCATCTGACTCTAAATTTTTTAGTATATTCACTATTGAATCAGATGATAAATAAGCAATCATCTCAGACTGAATTGACTCATTTAATTCAACAAAAACTTCAGGATCAACTTTGAAACTATTTAATTTTATTAAATTTTCTCTATCATTTTGACTTAAATGTTCAATTATATCAGCTGCATCTGCTGGATGCATAGCATTGAACGAATTTGTAATAAATTCGGCATCATTTGTGGCAATTTTATCTGTGACAACTTTGATGAATTCTTTGTTAAATTCAAAGTTAACTTTTTTATCTTTTATTTTTTTCACTATAGTCATAAAATTTACCTATAATTTAGTTGGCACTATTAATACAAAATAAAAATAATACAAATTTATAATGACAATAGAGATCAAAAAGTCAGTAAAACCAATAAAATATAAATCTGCGATAGATATACTTGAAGATAGATTGGAGCAAATCAAAGTAAATAAAAATAAAGAACTTATTTGGATACTTGAACATGAAGAGATTTATACTGGTGGAACAAGTTTTAGTGATAATGAGATTTTAGATAAATCTATTAACTTTATTAAAACGAATAGAGGTGGAAAAATAACATATCATGGTCCTGGTCAATTAGTTTTTTATTTTGTGATTGACTTAAACAAAAGAGGTAAGAATATAAAAAAGATTATAACTGCAATCGAAAAGACAATTATAGATACTTTAAAAAATTACAATATAAAGTGTTTTGCTGATAGAAAAAATATTGGAATTTGGTATAAGCACAAATCTGGTAAAACAGATAAAATTGCAGCAATAGGGATAAAAGTAAAGAAATGGATTGCTTATCACGGTTTTGCTTTAAATATCTCTAATGATCTTGATGTATATAGAAAGATAGTTCCTTGTGGAATTAGAGACAGAGGGATTTCAAATTTAAATAAGATAAAAAAACAAAATTATAAAAATATTGAGGATGATTTAATAAAAAATTTTTTATCAAACATTAAAAATTAAGTCTTTTTGTTTTTAGCATATTTCTAAAATAATCTGGAGGAGTAGCTCTAAAAGTGTATTTTTTTTCATTTATTTTAAACTTTATTTCATAAGAATGTAACATTAAATTTTTATTATTTATTTTTGAGATATTTGTTGAATTATATTTTTTATCACCAATAATAGAATTTCCTAAATTAAATAATTGTTTCCTTAGTTGGTGTTTTCTCCCTGTAATTGGATTTAGTTGAATAAAGGTTGCATTATTGTTTTTATCTAAGATTTCATATTTTGTTTCAGCTTTTTCAATAATTTTTTTTTTATTTTCAAATCTTATTAAGTCATCTTTAATCATACCTTTGTCAGTTAAAATCAATTCACCATTACATATCGCTAAATAAGTTTTATAAACTTTTCTTAACCTAAATAGTGAGGTTAGTAACTGCGCTGTTTCTCTATTCTTTGCAATTACAAAAACTCCTGAAGTATCTTTATCTAATCTATGAACGGAAAATGGTTTCTCATCTTTGAATAAATTACTTTTTGCAAATATATCAATTATATTCTTCTTAGATTTTGTGCCACCCTGTACCGAAATTCCTGATTGTTTGTTTAGAACTACAAAATTATCATTATTTTCAATTATTAAATTTTCGTTTTCTTTTACAATTTCATTGCTAGGATTATATTTTTCCTTACTTTGCTTTATAGTCTTTTTAAATTGGATATTATGTAATTCAATTTTGTCGTTAAATTGAATTTTTTTTGAGCTTTTAATTTTTTTTTTATTTAATTTAATCCTTCCATTTCTTAAGTTTTTTTCAATTAAACTTTGTGGAATTTGACCAAAATGATTTCTTAAAAATCGATCAATACGCATTCCATTGAACGTTTTATCAACGTTTAATAGCTTTTTCATTTATTTAATTTTAAGCTGTTGCTTCTTTTGGAGCTTCTTTTTTTTGATCTTTTGCTGGATCTTTCTTTTTTTTATCGACTCTTTTTGCTTCAACATCCCTGTCTACAAACTCAATAACAGCCATTGGAGCATTATCACCATATCTAAATCCAGCCTTTATAATTCTCGTATATCCACCATTTCTATTTTCATATCTTTTAGAAAGGGTTTTTTTTACTTTATTTGTAGATTTTATGTCTTGCAATTTTGAAATTAAAGTTTTCGTATTTGATAAAGTATCTTTCTTACCTAAGGTAATAATTTTATCTGCTTGAGGTTTTAAAACTTTTGCTTTAGGCAATGTAGTAGTGATTTGCTCATACTTTATTAATGAGTTAAGCATATTTTTAATCAGAGCTTTTCTATGTTCTGAAGTTCTGTTGAGCTTTTTATAGCCCATTTTATGTCTCATTAAATAGCTTCCTCTAGTTTTTTAGATAATTCTGCAATATTATCTGGCGGCCAGTTTGGAATTTCCATTCCAAGATATAATGACATTCCTGTTAATACTTCTTTAATCTCATTTAAAGATTTTCTACCAAAATTAGGTGTTCTTAACATTTCACCCTCAGATTTTTGAACTAAATCACCAATATAAATAATATTATCATTTTTAAGACAATTCATTGATCTCACTGAGAGTTCTAATTCGTCAACTTTTCTTAATAAGTTCTTATTAAATTCTGGCTCTGAAGGTTGCTCTTTTACAATAACTTCTTGGGGCTCATCAAAGTTAACAAACATTCCTAATTGATCTTGGAATATTCTAGCAGAATATGCAACTGCATCCTCCGCTGAGATTGATCCATTTGTCTCAACTTCCATTGTTAGTTTATCATAGTCCAATGCTTTTCCTTCTCTTGCTGTACTAACTGAATAAGAAACTTTTTTAACTGGACTAAATAATGAATCTATTGGAATTAAACCTAATGGTGGTTCCTCGGGTTTATTCATATCGGCTGAGACGTATCCTTTTCCAGTTCCAACTGTCATTTCCATATGAAACTTAGTATTTTCATCTAAATTGCAAATAACTAAATCTGGATTTAAAATTTCAATATCAGCAACAGGTGCTATATCGGAAGCTTTTATTTCTCCTGGACCTTTTGCATCAAGTATTAATTTTTTTGAATCATCAGATGTACTTTTTAGAGCTAAAGATTTTACGTTTAATACTATATCAGTAACATCCTCTCTAACACCTTTTATTGATGTAAATTCATGTAATACACCATCTATCTGAATTGAAGTTACAGCAGTTCCTCTAATAGAGGATAAAAGTATTCTCCTTAATGAATTACCAAGTGTTAATCCATATCCTTTTTCTAGTGGTTCAGCAGTGATCTTTGCAAACGCTTTATCATCACTTAGTTGAATATCTAGTTTAGCTGGTTTAATTAATGATTTCCAATTTTTAGAATTTACTTCTGTTTGCTCCATTAAACTCTCCTTTTTTTAGGTGGCCTTGTACCATTGTGTGGCATTGGTGTTGTGTCTTTAATTGATATAATTTTAAATCCTCTAGCCTGCAAAGCTCTCAAAGCGGTTTCTCTTCCAGATCCAGGACCTTTAACTTCAACAGACAAAATTTTCATACCAACTTCTAATGCTTTTGCTGCAGCTGCATCAGCAGCAACCTGCGCTGCGTATGGTGTAGATTTACGAGAACCTTTAAAACCTTTTTGGCCAGCAGATGCCCAAGAGACTACATTTCCATTTGTATCAGCTATAGATACAATAGTATTATTAAATGTAGACTGAACATAAGCTATTCCATTTAAGATATTTTTTTTTCCTTTTTTTTTTTTTGAATAAGAACTTTTTTTTGGCTTAGATTCTATTTTTTGTTCTTTATTATCAGTGGCTTCTTTTTTCATTATTTTTTAAGTGGAGTTAATTTCTTACCAGCAATCGCAATTGCTTTTCCTTTTCTAGTTCTAGAATTACATCTTGTTCTTTGACCTCTAACAGGAAGTTTTTTTCTATGCCTAGACCCTCTATAAGTTGCAAGATCAATTAGTCTTTTAATACTTAACGATGTTTCTCTTCTTAAATCACCTTCAACAGTAAATTTTTGATCAATATATTCTCTAATTTTTAAAATTTGATCATCTGTTAATTCATTAACTCTTTTTGATTTTGGTATCTCTAATTCAGTACAAATTTGTTGAGAGAATTTATTTCCAATTCCATATATATAAGTAAGTCCAACGTGAACTAATTTATTTTGTGGAATGTTTACACCTGCAATACGAGCCATAATTTTTGTGATAAATTGTGCCTTTTATATAAGAAGATTGATCAAAGTCAACGCCTTAAACATTTAAAAAAGCCTCTATTTTATTGGTTATTTGATCAATTTCCATTGTTCCATCAATCTCGTGAAAATTTGAATTTTTTGAATAATAATCCAATACTGGTCTGGTAGTTTTGATATAAGTATCATATCTCTTTAAAATAGTATCTACATCATCATCAGTTCTTTTTTCTAAAATTTTTCTTTTTTTTATTCTTTCCACAATAGTTTCTTTGTTTACATTTAGAAAGAAAATATAATCGATTTTTTGATTTGAATTAATTAACAATAGATCTAAATTTTTAGCTTGGCTAATAGATCTGGGATAACCATCAAATATTAATTTTTTTTTTTTGTTAGGATCAAAAACATGATTTTTTAACAGACTATTAACGATCTCATCATTGACAAATTTTCCTTCATTCATATTATTTATTATTTTTTTTCCTATATCTGTGTCTTTTTTAATTTCCTCTCTTAAGATATCTCCAGTAGAAATTTGATATCCATTTAATTTTCTTACAAGATATTTAGCTTGAGTACCTTTTCCAGCTCCTGGAGGACCAAACAATATTATATTCACTTATCTACCAAATTTTGTTTTTTTGATAAGTTGCTCATATTGTGAGCTCATCATCCTTGTTTGAATTTGTGTAACTGTATCAATTGCAACAACAACCACGATTAGAACAGATGCACCACCTAAATAAAAAGGAATAGGATAATTAGCAATTAGAAATTCTGGCATTAAACAAACTAGAGCAAGATATAATGCACCTATAGTTGTTAACCTTGTCAATATAGTATCAATATAAAGTGCAGTGCTTTCTCCAGGTCTTATACCTGGAATAAATCCACCATATTTTCTTAAATTTTCAGCTGTTTCGGTTGGATTAAAAGTTATTGAAGTATAAAAAAAAGTAAAAAATATTATTCCTGATGCATATAACAACATGTATAAAGGTTGTCCTTGAGAAAAGTATGATGAAATATTTAAAAATGTTTCATTTTGTGTAACATTAAAATTTGAAAATGTAACCGGCAATAGTAATAAAGCTGAAGCAAAAATGGCAGGTATAACGCCTGCTGAGTTAATTTTTAAAGGCAGATGTGAAGAATCTCCTCCATACATTTTGTTTCCCATTTGTCTCTTTGGATAATTAATAAGAATTTTTCTTAATGCTCTCTCCATAAAAACAATAAACATTATAGTTGCAACTAGTAATATAAATATAAAAATTATCATTACTGTTGAAATTGCGCCAGTTCTTCCTAATTCAAAAGTTGTTACTAAAGCTCTTGGAATTTCAGCAACAATACCTGAAAAAATAATCAATGAAATACCATTACCAATTCCTCTTTGTGTAATTTGTTCACCAAGCCACATTAAAAATATTGTTCCAGCAACAATTGTTGTTACTGTTGAAATTTTAAAAAATATTCCTGGATTAATCACTAAATCTGCTGACGACTCTAACCCAACAGCTAGTCCATATCCTTGTATTGTTGCTAACAAAACAGTTCCATATCTAGTTATTTGAGTAATTTTTTGTCTTCCTATTTCACCTTGAGCCTTTAAATTTTTAAAATACTCAGAGACCCCGGTAAGTAATTGGACTATGATTGATGATGATATATATGGCATTATTCCTAAAGCAAAAATTGCCATTCTACTTACCGCACCTCCAGCAAACACGTTGAACATACCTAACAAACCTTTTTGGTTGCCTTCCATCATTATTTGAAGTTGATCAGGATCAATGCCTGGAAGTGGTACAAAAGTACCCAATCTATAAACAGCAAGAATAAAAAGTGTAAATAGTATTCTATTTCTTAAATCGTTAGATTGTGTTGAAGCACTCATTATTTAGA
>CACCFT010000008.1 GCA_902545405.1 uncultured Pelagibacteraceae bacterium | reverse complement strand
GTTAACTTTTTCATTAATTAAACTATTAAAATTATCCGTTTTAATTCCTGCTGTTGTTAGAAATATTAAAATTGCGACTAAAATGGTTATTATTGATATTATAATTATAGAAATTATTTTACGCATTTAATTTATATAAAGAACTTTCTAAAAAATTATCTATTTCGCCGTCTAATACTTTTTCAGGAGTAGAACTCTCGAAATTAGTTCTATTATCCTTTACCATTTTATAAGGATGTAATACATATGATCTGATTTGATGACCCCATCCAATCTCTGACTTTGAATTTTCAAGACTTTCATTCTCTTTTTCCTTTTTTTTTAACTCATAGTCATAAAGTCTTGCTCTTAACATATTCATGCAAGTTTCTTTATTTTTGTGTTGTGATCTTTCATTTTGGCATTGTACCACAATTTTTGTCGGCAGATGTGTAATTCTTACTGCACTATCTGTTGTGTTGACATGTTGACCTCCTGCACCACTAGACCTGTATGTATCTATTCTTAAATCTTTTTCTAAAATTTCAACATCAATATTTTCAGATATAACTGGGTATACCCAAACACTGGCAAAACTTGTATGTCTTCTAGCACCAGAGTCAAAGGGAGAAATTCTGACAAGTCTATGTATTCCTGATTCATTTTTTAATAATCCGTTTATGTAATCTCCACTTACTTTTATTATTGAAGATTTAATACCTGCTTCATCGCCTTTATGTTCGCTGATAATTTCGATTTTGAAATTTTTTTTGGTTGCCCACTTCATATACATTCTTCTTAACATATCAGCCCAGTCTTGACTTTCGGTTCCACCAGCACCTGCATGAAATTCTAAATAACTATCAAATGTATCATTATCATTTGATAGAAAACATCTTATTTCAATTTGTTTAATTTTATTAAAGAGTATTTTTATATTTGAAGTTATCTCTTTAATCATTTCATCGTTATGTTCCTCAATAGCTAAATCATAAATATCAAATAAATCTTTACTTTCATTTGATATTACTTCAAAATTATTTAATAATTTTTCTAAATTGTTTTTTTCACGTAAAACTTTTTCAGCATTTTTTTTATCCTGCCAAAAATCTTGTTTTTCTATTAAATTTGATAAATTAATTATTTTTTCTGAAGTCTTAGTCTTTTCAAAGAAACTCCTTTATTCTTTGATTTATTTTTTCTATCTCTGATTTAATATTTAATATCTCCTGATCCATTAATAAAATTTTAATATATTTGTTGTGTTTAATCTACCATCAAAATTGTTAGATATATTATCTAGTTTATTATCATTTTTTTTAAATGACTCAATTATTGCTAACTTGGTTTTAGGATTCGCCTTTTCCCCAGTTTTTGCATCTATGACCATCATATTTATATTATCTGCAACTTTAAAAGGTCTAGCGTTAAAAGTATTTGCTGTTTTTTTTATGAACTCTTTAAAAACTGGCATTGCTGTTTTTGAACCTGTTTCAAATTTACCTAAACTCTTTGGATTATCATAGCCAATGTATACTCCAACCACTAAATTTGATGTAAATCCTATAAACCAAGTATCTGTATTTTTGTTTGTTGTCCCGGTCTTGCCAGCTAATTCAAGTTTTAATTCTTTTAAACCTTTCGCAGTTCCACGTTCTATAACACCTTTCAACATAGAGGTAATCTGATAGGCTGTTTGTGGTGAAAAAATCTGTTGATATTTATTTTTAATAATTGGTTTACTAGTTCCATCATATGAAATTAAATCACAATTTTCACAGAATCTTTTTTCATTGTTAAATATAGTTTTTCCTTCACTGTCTTGAATTCTATCAATTAATATAGGATTAACTAATTTTCCTCCATTCAAAAAAGAACAATAAGCGCTTGTGATTTTTAACAAAGTTGTTTCAGCAGAGCCTAAAGATACTGACATAAGTTCATCTGGATTTTCATAAATATTTAATTTCTTTGAAAAATTTATAATTTTGTCTATGCCTAATTCTTGAGCTATTCGGACAGTCATTAGATTTCTTGATTTTTCTATACCTGTTCTTAGTGTTGAAGGCCCGTAGAACTTTTTTCCATAATTTTCTGGTTTCCACATTTTTAAATCATTTCCTTGATCTAATACTATAGGTGCGTCTAATACTAATGTTGTTGGTGAAAAATTATTTTCTAATGCTAAAGCATATATAAAAGGTTTGAATGCAGATCCAGGCTGACGTTTTGCTTGAGATGCTCTATTAAATTCACTTTGTTTAAAGCTAAATCCACCTGACAATGCTAATACTCTTCCGCTGTATGGATCCATCACAACAATTCCTCCGTTAGCTTTTGGAAGTTGTTTTAAACTATAGTTTCCATCAGATAATTTCTTAACATAAATTATGTCACCGATTTTAAATAGTTTTTTGAATTCCTTTCGCGTCCAATCAATATCATTAAAATTAATTATTCCATTATCATCATTTTGTGTTTTGATGACTGTCTCAAATTTGTCAATTCTAGTAACAACAGCCAATTCCCATCCTAAAGATTTTTCTAAACTTAAGTCTTTAAGATCTTTTTTCCAATTTTTGTATTTTTTTATATTTGATAGAGGACCTCTCCATCCTTTTCTCTTATCAAAGTCTTGCAAACCATTCCTGAGTGATTGTGTAGCAATTTTTTGTAATTCTAAATCCAAAGGTGTCTTGATGTTAAATCCTTGTTTATATACTTTATCATATCCATATTTATCAATTACATCTTTTCTAACATCTTCCACATAATATCTAGAGTCTTCTAGGTAAATTCTTTTTCTCTTTTGTAATTTAATTTTAGAATAAATTAATTTAGAGTGTTGTTTTTGATCAATGTATCCATTATCTAATAAATTATTTAATACTAAATTTCTTCTAAATTTTGCTAACTCCTTGTTTTTATATGGATTATATTTGCTTGGTGCTTTTGGAAGAGCAGCTAGAAGTGCAGCCTCTCCATAATTGAGTTCACTTATTGGTTTATTAAAATATCTTAAACTAGCTGATGCTATACCATAGCTACCCTCGCCAAGATAAATTTGGTTTAGATAAAGCTCTAGTATTCTTTTTTTTGATAAAACACGCTCAATTCTAAAAGCTAATATTGCTTCTTTTATTTTTCTATCAATACTTACCTCATTGGTTAAAAGAAAGTTTTTTGCTACTTGTTGGGTAATAGTAGAGGCACCTTCTAGTCTTTTTGAGTAAAATAGATTAAATATGTTATTTTTAATTGCTCTTACTACTCCTTTAGCATCTACTCCTGGATGGTCAAAAAAGTTTTTATCCTCCGCAGATAAAAAAGCATTTATCACGGTTTGAGATATGGCAGAATATGGAACAAAAATTCTTTTTTCAGATGAAAAATCGCTTACTAACACTCCGTTTCCTGAATATAATTTGCTTGATACTGGTGGTTTATAGCTTTGGAGATATTTATAATCTGGCAATTTATTAGAATAAGACCAAAGAACAGATATAATTATTGCCAAAAATAAGATTGAGGACAATATTATGAGTATTAGTACTCTTTGTATAAATTTTTGCATTTTAGTTTAATTATCTTACGAATTTGTTATTCTTAAGGCACAGAATTTAAAAATTAACTTATGAAAATATCATTAAACTTATGTCAAAAAATTTATATATTGATGCTTCGCATCCTAATGAAACTAGAGTTGTTCTTAAAAATAATAATCATATTGAGGACTACGAATATGAAAGTATAAATAATACTCTAATTAAAAATAATATTTATCTTGGGAAAGTTAGTAGAGTCGAGCCCTCACTTCAGGCAGCTTTTGTAGATTTTGGGAGAGAAAGACATGGTTTTTTATCTTTTAATGATATTCAATCTGACTACTACCAAATTCCATTTAGTGACCTAGAAAAGATTAAAAAGGAGGAAGAAAAGGTTAGAGAAGAATTATCAAAAGAAAGTGAAAATATTGAAGACAAAATTCTTGAGGGAAAGGAAGAAGTCAAGATTGATGATCCAGTTGAAAAAAAAGATTTTGAAGAAAATGAAAAAATAACTGCACAAAAAAAATTTCCTTCTAAAAGATATAAAATACAAGAAGTTATAAAACCAAATCAAGTCATATTAGTTCAAGTTTTGAAAGATGAAAGAGGTTTGAAAGGAGCTGCTTTAAGCACATTTATTTCTATAGCTGGAAAATATATAGTTTTAATGCCTAATACCGCTAAAGGTGGGGGGATTTCAAGAAAAATTTTTAATCCTGGAGAAAGAAAAAAAATTAGAAATATTCTTAATGAAATTACAATTCCAAAAGAAATGGGAATAATTGTTAGAACTGCTGGTTCTAACAAAACTAAAAATGAGATAGAGAGTGATCTAAAAAATCTAATTAAAGTTTGGGATCAAATTAAAAATAACGCATTAAATTCTATTGCTCCATCACTGATCCATCAAGAAAGTGACATTATAAAAAGGTGCATCAGAGATATGTACGATGATGATACTCAAAATATTTTTGTAGAAGGGAACGAGGGTTATCAAAAAACAAAAAATTATTTAAAAATTATGATGCCAAATCAGGTTAAAAAAGTTAAAAAATATAGAGACAAAATACCTTTGTTTTTTAAAGAAAATATAGAAAAAAAATTATTTGAAATATTTGAAACTCAAGTGAAGTTAACATCTGGTGGGTATCTTGTAATAAATCCCACTGAGGCGCTTGTTTCTATTGATGTAAACTCTGGTAAATCAATAAAACAAAAAAATGTGGAGAGCACAGCTTATGATACAAATCTTGAGGCTGCAGAAGAAATTGCAAGACAAATAAAAATAAGAGATCTTTCGGGTCTAATTATAATTGATTTTATTGATATGTTAAATTTCAATAATCGGAAACAGGTTGAAAGGCGCTTAAAAGAAAAATGTAGAAATGATAGAGCAAGAATTCAAATTGGTAGAATAAGTAACTTTGGATTACTTGAGATGTCTAGACAAAGATTGAGGGAAAGTAATATTAAATGGCATATTAAACTTACTGATGAAACTTTTGTTTTAAAAATACTTAAATTAATAGAAGTAAAATCGCTGGAGAATAACGCGAAATTAGTTGAATTAACTATCAATAGTAAAATTGAAAATTATATCAATGATTATTATCAGAATGTAGTAAAATATTTTGAAAAGAAGAATAAAGCTAAGTTATCATTAACAATAAATAATGATTTAAATTTGGAAGATTACATAATTGAATTTAAGTCAAAAACAAAAAAAGTGTTAGATAAAATTGAAAAAGTAGAAAAACTTAAGGCTATAAGTGTTGATACACAAAAAGAAGAAATTGTAAGTAAAAGCAAAGAAAGGAAAGTTTTTAAAAAAAGAAAGTTTAGAAAAAAATTTTTTAAAAAAAAATCTAAATAATTCCTTTATTTGTTGTTGAGGCCGATCCTAATAAACTTGGATTAATTCTTCCTGATAAAAAAGATTTTCTTCCTGAGATTACAGCATATTTCATAGCCTCTGCCATTTGAATTGGATACTTTGCTTTTGCAATTGCTGTATTAATTAAAACGCCGTCACATCCTAGCTCCATAGCTGTAGTAGCATCAGATGCCTGTCCTATTCCAGCATCAATAATTAAAGGTAATTTTGTTTGTTTTCTAATAATTTTAATATTAACTTTATTTTGTATTCCAAGACCTGAACCAATTGGAGCAGCAAGAGGCATAATTGCAACAGCACCTGCATTTTCCAATCTTTTTGCCATTAATGGATCATCATTGCAATAAACCATTACTTTAAAACCCTCTTTTGTTAATAATTCAGTAGATCTTAATGTTTCTATCATTTCTGGAAAAAGGTTTTTTTTGTCTCCCAAAACTTCTAATTTTACTAATTTCCATCCACCTATTTCCCTTGCTAATCTTAAAGTTCTAATTGCATCTTCTGCCGTAAAACATCCGGCTGTGTTAGGCAAATATGTTATCTTTTTTGGATCTATATAATCCATTAATCTAGCTTTATTCTTATTAGATATGTTTACTCTTCTGACTGCAACTGTCACTATGTCAGCACCAGAAGTCTTAATAGCTTTAGCACATTCACTGAAGCTTTTATATTTTCCAGTTCCAACTATCAACCGAGATTTAAAAATCTTATTTGCTATCTTAAATCTTTTGTCAATCATTATCCACCACCGATAAAATGAACAATTTCTATTTTATCACCTTTCTTTAATTGAATTTTAGAAATTCTATTTTTGTCTATAATTTTTTTGTTTAGTTCTATAGCTATTTTATTTAATGGCATTTTTAATTTTGTAATCAAGCTCTTAAGTGTAAATTTAGGAATTATTTGCATTTGCTTGCCATTTACAGTTATTTTTATTTTATTTTTAATATTCATATATTATAAAGAATTCGTGAGTAAAATATTAATCATTAATGGTCCCAATCTTAATCTAATAGGTGAAAGAGAACAATCACAATATGGTAGCAAAGATTATAAATTCCTAGGGGATATTTGTGAGAAAAAATCTAAAGAATTAAATTTAACTCTTGAAATGAAACAATCAAATGTTGAAGGAGAAATCGTAGATATTATTCAAAGTGCCAGAAACAAATTCGATGGAATTATAATTAATGCAGGCGGATATAGCCACACATCAGTTTCAATTAGAGATGCACTAGATATATTTAAAGGCAAGATAATTGAACTTCATATATCAAATATATATAAAAGAGAGGAATTTCGTCATAAATCTATAATAAGTGGTGTTGTTACAGGAATAATTTGTGGATTAGGAATAAATGGATATATTTTAGCCATAAATTCTATGCATGAGATGTTAAATGAAAATAAATAAAAATTTAATTAAGGAGCTTACAGAATATTTAAATGAATTTAATCTTACAGAGATAGAATACACTGAAAAAGATATAAAAGTTAGAGTATCAAAATCTTCTGGTTCAAATTTAGCATCAATTAAAGAAATAAAATCAGAAATAAAAAAAGAAAATATTAAAATAGATAAAGTTAGTGGGACTGAAGTTCCATCGCCTATTATAGGAACAGCTTATTTAGCACCAGAACCTGGTGGTAAAAAGTTTGTAGAAGTCGGTAAAAAAATTAACAAAGGTGATACAATAATGATTGTTGAAGCTATGAAAACAATGAATCACGTACCATCTCCAATAGCAGGTACTGTAAAAAAAATATGCGTCGAAGATGGTCAACCTGTTGAATATGGACATACGATAGCGATAATTGAGTAATAATGTTCAAAAAAATTCTTGTTGCAAATAGAGGTGAGATAGCTGTTAGAGTTATAAGAGCCTGCAAAGAATGGGGTATACAAACAGTCGCCATTCATTCGGATGTTGATAGAAATAGTATGCACGTTAGATTAGCTGACGAAAGTATATGTGTAGGTCCACACCAAGCAGCAAATAGTTATTTAAACATTCCTGCCATAATGTCAGCTATTGAATTGACAAATTCTGAAGCTGTTCATCCAGGATATGGTTTTTTATCTGAAAATTATGAATTTGCAAAAATTCTTGAACAAAACAAAATTAAATTTATTGGTCCATCGTCTTCATTAATTAAAATGATGGGTGATAAAATTGAAGCAAAAAAAATTGCAAAAAAATATGGTCTTCCAGTAATTGAAGGATCTGATGGGGGTGTATCTAATTTTGATGAAGCAAAAAAAATATGTAAAGAAATTGGGTATCCAGTACTGATAAAAGCAGCTGGTGGTGGTGGTGGAAAAGGTATGAAAGTTGTTACAAAAGAAGATGAGTTTGAAAACTTATTTTTGACTGCAAAAACTGAGGCAAAAAAGTTTTTTGGTAATGATGAGGTATATATTGAAAAATTTTTTCAAAATCCAAGACATATCGAAGTTCAAGTATTATCTGGTAAAAATAGAACTGTACATCTTCATGAAAGAGATTGTTCTATACAAAGAAGACATCAAAAACTAATTGAAGAAACTCCCAGTCCTTTGCTAAATGATCAGATAAGAAAAGATCTTTTTGAAAAAACTGTCAAAATGGTAAGTCAAATTGGATATGAAGGAGCCGGTACAGTAGAATTTATTTTTGAAGATGGAAAATTTTATTTTTTAGAAATGAATACAAGAATACAGGTTGAACATCCAGTAACAGAAGTAGTAACAGGAATTGATTTAATAAAAGAACAGATCTGGATTGCGTATGATGGCAATACTGCATTAAAACAGGAAGATATTAAGCCAAGAGGTCATGCAATTGAGTGCAGAATAAATGCCGAAGATGTGAGAAAAAATTTTCAACCTTCGCCAGGTGAAATTACTATGTGTCATCAACCATCAGGTTTCAGAACTAGAGTAGATGGAGCAATATTTCAGGGATATAAGGTAACTCCATACTACGATAGTATGATTTGTAAAGTAATATGTCATGGAAGGAATAGAACTGAAGCAATTCAAAGAATGCGAAGATCCTTAGATGAATTTGTCATCGAAGGTATAAAAACAACGGTAGACTTACATAAAATACTTTTAAATCACAAAAAGTTTTTAGACTCAGATTTTAACGTGAGTTGGCTTGATAAAGAAAAATTACTTTAAGAATAACATTTTTTTAACCAAATATCATAAACGGGATGATCGAATGGTCGAATTGATGGAGATGAAGCAAATGTCCAATCATTGAAAATGAAAACCATATTATCATCTTTAATTACTGTATCTCTTACTTGCATGTATGCTGTAACTTCCGGATCATCATCAAATTTTGAATTATTGCATTTAAGAATATTTATAGATAGATTTTTAAATTTATATTCCATCCCAACCTCAATCTCTATGACATCACTCTGAGAATTTACTTTGTCTAATATTGTTAAAACAGCGTAATTTTCTGATCGTGAATTATTTTCACTTAAAGAATTGGTTATTAACAAATAATACGAAAAAAAAATAAGTATATAAACTTTAGCTTTTCCAAGAGGTGTATTTTTTGTTTGAAGCATTTTTACTTTTGTTTTTATTTGGATGATAGGAATTTTCTGTTCCTGTTTGATTTGGCATATGCTCTTTTTGCCAATTATATTTGTCTAATTCATGGCTGTTTTCAATTTTATTTCCCGTATGATGCATCCAAGAATACCATTCGCTAGGTATTTTTGATGCTTCAACTTCCCCGTTGTAAATAACCCATCTTTTTCCTGACTTGCTCTCATAATATTTGTTACCTGAATTATCTTCACCAACTAATTTTCCAAATAAAATTGTATTTAGTCTTGTGCCAAATGTTTGTTTGTTCCACCAAGTAAAAATTTCTTTAATCATTTTATTCAAATTATTTTCAATTAATAATTGTAAATTTACAATTAGACTATAATCGAAAAATGTATATATATAAATCTTACCAAGATTCAATTTACAAATAGGATTAAAATGGCAAAATACTTAGTAGAAACATATTATACGTGTAGCTTTAAAGTATCTCATTATTTAGATGATATAAATGAGGAAAATCTTAACAATTTAGAGAAAAATGAAGATGGAAAATTCGAAATTATTGATGTCAAATTAGATAATAGAAAAACAAAAAACCTTCAAGATACTAAAAGCAGTAAAGTGGAAATTGTTTCACAACCAATTAGTAATAAAGATACTAAAAGTAGTAGTAAATCCAAACTAATTGATGAGAATTTTAAAAAAAATATAACTGAAAATATAGGTAAAAGATTTAGTATGCCTGATAGAAGAAAAGGTTATATCCAAAAAGCCTCAATAGGTGATCATAAAGTATATTTGCATACTGGTGAATATGAAGATGGTAAAATAGGAGAAATTTTTATCGATACCAGTAAAGAAGGTGAATTAGTGAAGGCTCTAATGAATAATTTTGCAATAGCAATATCGTTAGGTCTTCAATATGGAGTTCCACTAGATGAATTTGTAAATGCATATTTAGATACAAAATTTGAACCTTCTGGTAAAGTTTATGGAAATGATCGAATAATGAGTGCAAGTTCAATATTAGATTATATTTTTAGAGAGCTAGCGATATCCTATTTAAATAGAGAAGATTTAGCTCACACCCCATCTATAGCTGGTAATTCTGACACAAGTGAAAGTCAAGAAAGTGAAGATCAGAATCAATTAATCAAGCTTGTAAAAGATATTACAAGTAAAGGATTTGTTAGAAACGATTATAAAAAGAAACTGGTTGATTTATCAGATATTAGAATAAATCTTAAAGGAAAAAAATAATTATTTTTTTCTTTTTGAAATATAAAGTTCTTTTAGTTGATTTTCGTCTACTTCAGATGGTGCATTCATCATTAAATCCTGTGCGTTTTGGTTCATTGGAAACATAGTCACCTCTCTAATATTTTTTTCTTCTGCTAATAACATCACGATTCTATCTATTCCGGGAGCAATGCCCCCATGGGGAGGTGCGCCATAGCTTAAAGCATTAATCATACCGCTAAACTTTTCATCCACTTCTTCCTTGGAATAGCCAGCGATTTCAAATAATTTATACATTAAATCAGGTTTATGGTTCCTGATAGCTCCTGAAGACAATTCAATTCCGTTACATACAATGTCATATTGAAAAGCTTTTAGTCTAAGGGGTTCTGAAAGATCCAAATTATCAGTGTCCCCTTGCGGCATAGAAAAAGGGTTGTGACTAAATTCGATCTTTTTAGTATTTTCATCTATTTCAAACATTGGATAGTCAACTACCCAACAAAATGAAAAAACATTTTCGTCAATTAAGTTTAATTCATTTGCTATTTTACCTCTTGCATTACATAATAATTTCTCAACTTCAGATTTATTTCCACAAGACATAAATATTGTATCACCTATTTCAGCATTCATTTTTGTCATTATCTCTTTAAGGGATTTGTCAGAAAAAAATTTCCCCACAGGTCCTTTAGCGCTTAATTTGTCAGAATTTTCTATAGAAAAATATGCAAGACCAGATGATCCTTCGTCTTTTGCCCATTTATCAATTCCGTCAAAAAAACTTCTTGGTTTTTGAGATGTATTTTTTGTAACTATTCCTCTAACTATCGATCCTTTACTTACTAATTTTTTAAATATCTCAAAGTTAACATCATCTCTTTTAAAAATTTCAGTAATATCTGCTATTACCAAAGGATTTCTCAAATCTGGTTTGTCAGAACCGTATTTAAGCATAGCCTTATCAAAAGGAATTCTGGGAAATTTTTCATGCATTAACTTTTTAGAAGAAAATTTTTTGAACAAATTTACAAATAACTCCTCAACTATTTTGAATACATCCTCTTGTTCTACAAAAGACATTTCCAAGTCAAGTTGATAAAACTCACCTGGACTTCTGTCTGCTCTTGCGTCTTCGTCTCTAAAACACGGTGCAATTTGAAAATATTTATCAAAACCAGATACCATTATTAATTGTTTAAATTGTTGTGGCGCTTGAGGTAAAGCGTAAAATTTACCAGGATTTAGTCTACTTGGTACTAAAAAGTCTCTTGCACCTTCTGGACTAGATGAAGTTAATATAGGTGTTTGATACTCTAGAAAACCATATTTCTGCATTTCAGATCTAATGAATGAAATAATTTTAGATCTTAAGATAATATTATTATGAATTTTATTTCTCCTTAAATCTAAGAATCTATACTTTAATCTAATTTCTTCAGAGTATTCTTGATCTGAAAAAACAGGTAGTGGTAATTCCTTAGTTTTTGCAAGTATTTTAAATTTTTCAATTCCTACCTCAATTTCTCCAGTATTTAAATTTTTGTTAATTGTATCTTTTTCTCTGACTAAAACTTTACCTTCAACTTGTAGTACAGTTTCTAATGGAAGCTTTTCTATTTCTTTGAAAATTTTTTTACCTTCGTCAATTACACACTGAGTTAGTCCATAGTGATCTCTTAAATCTAAAAATAATAGATTTCCATGATCTCTTTTCTTATTTATCCAGCCTGATAACTTTATTGTTTGATCTTTATTATTTAAAGTTAGCTCTCCACAAGTGTGTGTTCTATATTTACTCAATTTATTATCTCTTTTATTATTTTAAAGTTAATAGATTTTCTTTTCTTTAAACTCAATTCATCAATCTTATATATAAATTCATGCATTTTGCTATATGATCTGGCAATTCTTTTTATAATATAATCTATAATTTTGTTATCTAACTTAATTTGCCTATCAGAGAAACTTTTTAAAATTATTGCGTAAATCAACTCATCGTCTGGTTGCTCTATATTAGCTATTATGCAATTCTTTAATCTTGATAATAAATCTGGAAGTGTAAACTTCATTGTATCTATTGGTTTTTTTGAAGAGATCAACAAATACTTATTGTCTTGTTCAACTAAGTTAAATAACGAATAAAGAAGTTTTTCGTCAAAACTTTCATCTAAGTCTTCAATTATTATATTATTTGAAAGTTTAATTTTTTTTAAAATCTTATCGTCTATATTCTTGCTATATAAATACAATGCATTACTTTTTTTTTTAAATATATTTGATAGGTGTGTTTTACCAGAATATTTATCTCCAGTTAAATTGACAATTTTTTTTTCCCATTTAGGCCAAGCTTCTATGATATTTTTTGCAAAATAATTGCTTTTAGACACATAATAATCATTTTCATCAAAACTTTCACTAATTCCAAAGTCTAAGAGTTTTTGATCTAATTCCCTCATTCTATATACCAAATATCACTGGATGAATTTATATTTATATCATTTACTTTTAAAGTATTTAGAAATTTTTCAGGATTATTATTATAAATTATTTTATATATAATTTCCTCACTATTCATTTTCTCTATTTCATATTCATATACAAAATCAGATTGATTTAATATATTTTCTAATTTGTCAGATTTTATGAAATTGCTATTTTTTATTGAAATTTTTAAAGGTATTGTAATTGAAGTATTGATTTTGTTAATTAATTTCCACTTATCTTCGTATAAATTTTTTAAATTTAAAATAATTTGATCTAATGTTTTATAATCTTCATAATTGATATTTTTTTGATTTAAATTAAATTTGAAGTTTGAATTTGAAAAACTGATTTTGGAAAATATTTGTAAATTTTTTTTATTTTTGTAAAATATTACTACAAAAATATTTTCGAAGTTATACTTATTTGTAATCTCAGATAAATCATTGTTTTCAATATTATTTTTTATTCTTTGAAAAAAACGAAAATTTTCAATATTTTCATCTGGTAAATTATAATTTAATAAAAAATAATTTTTATTAACATTGTTCCAATTATTATAAAAATAATTTTGATCAAAAAACTTAATCTCGTTACTTTGTGTATCAATTAAAATTGGTATAAAAAGAACATCTGTGTCTTTTGGAACAGAAGAAATAACATCTTTTTCTCTAATAAATGATAATAATTTTTTTTTATCAAACTTAACCTCAAAATCAACTTCATAATTATTATTTACAAATTTTTCATTTGTTATAGAAAAATTATCAATCAATGAACTAATTTTATTTTTTGGTATATCTTTAAATAATTTTTTATCTTTGCTTTCTACAATTTTAAAAATTAAGGTTTTAAATCCTTTTTCAAAACCCTTATTTATAACTTTATCTTTGTTAAAATTTATGTCGTATTGTTCTTTAATTTTAATATTTTTAACTATGTAATTATCTGCAAGAACTATAGCTGTGGAAAACTTGATAAAAACTAAAATGAAAAGTAAAAAAAAAAAGTATAAGTAAATATTAATTTTATTTTTGATTAAAAACATAATTTAAACATGAGATCGAAAAATTTTACATATGAGAAAAGTGGCGTAAGCATAAAAAAAGCAGATAAATTTATTAAATTTATATCCTCAAGTACAAAAAAATCAAAAAAAAGTGGTCATTTTAAGAATATTGGAGGATTCGGAGCACTCACAAAACTTCCAAGTAATTTAAAGAATCCATATCTAGTAACTAGTACAGACGGAGTTGGTACAAAAATCGAAGTTGCAAATCAACTAGGTAAATTTGATACAATAGGGATAGATCTTGTGGCTATGTGTGTAAATGACATTATAGTTCAAGGAGCAAAACCTTTGCTTTTTTTAGATTATATATCAGTTGAAAAAATCGATACTAAAAAACTTAAAAGAATAATTAGTGGAATTATTAAAGGCTGCAAATTAGCTGACTGTGAATTAGTTGGTGGAGAAACTGCAGAAATGCCTGGAACATATTCTAAAGGAAAATTTGATATTGCAGGATTTTCTTTAGGCCTAGTAGATAAAGATAAAATATTATTAAATAAAATAAAAGAAAATGATTTAGTGTTAGCAATTCCTTCTAGTGGTCTACACTCAAATGGATATTCCTTAGTAAGACATATTATAAAAAAAAAGCAAATTAATTTAAAAAAAAATTCATTTTTAAAAAAAGAATTATTGGTACCAACAAAAATATACGTAATGCATGTATTAGAATTAGTTAAAAAAAAATATTTGAATGCTTGTGCAAATATTACAGGGGGTGGCTTAAATGATAATATTAAAAGAATAATACCAGACAATTATTGTGCTGAAATAAATTTAGAAAAAATAAAAACATTAAAAATATTTAGATGGTTAAAAAGTCAAGGAGTTAGAGATCAAGAAATGTTAAAAACTTTTAATTGCGGTGTAGGTTTTTGTTTAATAGTAAAACCTTCAAACTACAAAAAAATAATTAGATTTTTTCCAAAAAAATTTAAACCATATGTTATTGGAAAAATTACAAAAAATTCAGAAAAAGTAAAGTTGAGTGGAAAAGTCATCTGGTAAAAAAAATACTGCGGTATTAATAAGTGGTAGGGGCAGCAATCTAAGATCATTAATAAAATATTCAAAAACAAAAAAATCTTTAATTAGAATTGTACTGGTTGTCTCTGATAATTTTAGTGCAAAAGGATTAAATTATGCAAATAAATCTAATATCAATAATATCGTTATTAAATATTCTAATAGAAAAAGTTTTGAAGATCGTTTGTTTAAATTATTAAGAAGAAATAATGTTGATTTGATTTGTTTGGCTGGATTTATGAAAATACTTTCAGGCAAATTTATAAAAAAATTAAATAAAACTATACTTAATATTCACCCCTCTCTTCTACCTAAGTATAAAGGACTAAATACACATAATAGAGCAATTCAAAATAAAGATAGATACTCTGGAGCTACAGTTCATATTGTTAATGATAAATTGGATTCAGGTAAAATTATATTACAAAAAAAAGTAAAAATTCTAAAATCAGAAAGTGGAAAAAGTTTAGAAAAAAAAGTTTTAAAAATTGAGCATAAAATATACCCGAAAGCAATTATTAAATTATTAACTAGTGATTAAAAAAAAAATCTAATTCAATCTTAGCATTTTCAGGGCTATCTGAACCATGAACAGAGTTTTTATCAATTGAAATACCATATTTTTTCCTCAAAGTGCCCTCCTCTGCATCAATTGGATTTGTTGCCCCCATTAACTTTCTATTTTCCGCGACTGCATTTTCTCGTTGTAAAGTCATGACAACAATAGGACCTGATGATAAGTAAGCACACAAATCGTTATAAAATGGTTTGGATTCATGTACTTTATAAAATCTTTCAGCTTCCTCTTTAGATATATGAATTTTTTTTTCTTTTATTATTTCAAATCCTTTATTTGTAAATTCCTGCTTAATTTGATCTTGCAGATTTCTTTCAACTGCATCTGGTTTAATTATCGATAGAGTTTGCTCAATATTACTCATAGTTATCCTCAATTAATTTATTTAACAATCTAACTCCATAACCAGTTGCACCACCGGAGTTAAGCGCTCCTCCATATTTTGAAAATGCCATACCAGCAATATCTAAATGAGCCCAAGGAGTTTTATTTATTATGAATCTCTGTAAAAATTGTGCTGCTGTAGTCGAGCCTGCTCCACCTACATAATTAATATTTTGCATATCTGCGTTTTTTGAATTTATTAATTTGTCAAAGTTTTCGTTTAAAGGCATTCTCCAAAGTTTTTCCTCAACACTTTCACCTGCATCAATTAATTGTTTAGATAATTTATCATTATTTGAAAATAGACCTGCATATTCTGAGCCAAGAGAAACAATTATAGCTCCAGTTAATGTTGCTAAATCAACAATAAATTGTGGCTTAAATTTTTCTTCTGTAAATGTTAAAGCATCAGCTAAAACTAATCTTCCTTCAGCATCAGTATTTAAAACCTCAATTGTTTTTCCACTATAAGATTTAACAATATCACCAGGTCTTTGAGCATTTCCACTTACCATATTTTCTACAAGTCCTACCACTCCAACAGCGTTAATTTTTGATTTTCTTAAAGCAAGAGTTTTCATTAAACCAACAACAGTAGCTGATCCTGCCATATCATAGGTCATATCTTCCATAAATTTTGCAGGTTTTAAAGAATAGCCTCCAGTATCAAAGCATACACCTTTTCCGACAAATCCTAAGGGTTTAGATTTACTTTGTGTGCCTTTCCATTCAATAGTTACTAAGTATGAACCTCTTACACTTCCTTGGCCTACACCCAATAAAGCGTTCATACCCATCTTTTTTAATTTTTTTTGATTATATACAGTAACTTTTAATCCAAATTTTCTTAATTTAACTATACGTCTTGCATATTCATCTGGATGTAAAACATTTCCTGGCTCCGACACAAGGTCTCTAGTAAGAAAGACACCTTCCAAAAGTGAATTTAATTTATTTCTCAACAAATTTGTTTTTTTTGATTTATGCCCAACCACATATAAGTTTGTTATTAAGTTTTTTGATTTATCAGTTTTATAAACATTAAATTCATATGATTTAAGTTGTGCACCATGTAAAAACTTTTCTAATTGTACATTAGTAATTTTAGATAAATTTGTTTCAAAAAAAGATTTTTCAATTTTATTATTCTTTAGAAAAAGGAATAAATTGGATCCAAGTTTCTCGTAATCTAAAGAAGTTTTAGACTTTGTGCAATTTACAAAAATATATATTTTTTCATTTATATTTTGAATTAGAAATTTTCTCTCTAAAAATAATTTATTAGAAAATAAAGATTTTTTTAAAGATTTAACAATTTTGTTTTGAGTGGTTTTATTATTCAATAAAATAACCTCATTATCTTTGGCTACTTTAGGTACTTTAGTTACAAAATCTAATTTTAGCTTCATTTTTTTGAAATATTTAATAGATAATGTTGTATATTTATTAAATTACTAATTTCAATGAATAAATTAATATTTCGTAAACTATCTTTAGATATCTTGGCGTTTTTTTTATTATCATCTATTGCCTTTAGTTTGATAATATGGGTTATTCAAGGTGTTAATCTTCTAGATATTGTCACAGAAAAAGGTCATGCAATTAGTGTATATTTTATTTACTCATTGCTTAATATTCCTAAAATCTTCAGTAAAATTTTAATTTTTACATATTTTTTAACATTATTTGTTGTTTTGACGAGATATGAATCGAATAATGAGATTTTAGTTTTCTGGACTGTTGGAATTAAAAAAATTTCTTTTATAAATTTCATAGCAAAACTATCTTTTTTTTTCGTTTTGATTCAATTATCGTTAAATTTATTAATAGTACCATACACTCAAGATCTGTCTCAAAAATATTTAAGAAACTCATCTATGGAATTTTTTCCTAAACTTTTGGAAGAAAAAAAGTTTTCTAATGTTAGACAAAATTTAACAATTTTTGTAGATGGTTACAGTGAAAATGGAGATTTGAAAGGAATTTATATAAAAGAAAAAATTAACAAAACCGATAACAAAATCATAATTGCGAGTAAAGGAAAATTATTGAAAGAAGAAAATGGATTTAAATTCAAATTAATAGATGGAAAAATTACAAATATTGTAAATAATGGAAATTTCAACATAGGTTTTAAAGAAACGGTCTATGAATTGTCTAAATTAAATTCAAAAACCAGGCAATTAAATAAAATTGATGAAGTAGAAAGTTTATTTTTGATTTCTTGTTTAGAGAAATATATTCAAAGTAGAAAAGATGATCAAAAAAAATGTGGTACAGAAAATCAATTTAAATTAAAAGATATATACCAAGAAACCTTTAAAAGAATAGTTAATCCAATATATATTATTGTTCTGTCTTTAATTAGCTCACTTATTATTTTAAAACCAAAAGTTGATTTTATGCAAAATTATTATAAATTTTTTTTATTTACTTTAGGATTTGTTATAATTCTATTTTCCGAACTAAGTTATAAGTTTATTACACTAGCATTCTATTTTGAATTAATATTTTTAATTTTACCGTTAATTTCTATATTTATTTTTTACATATACTTAATTTTAAAAACAAGATTTAGGATTAGCTATTTATAATGTTGCGAGTTTATCAAAATTATATTTATTCACTTTTTATAAAAAAATTTATTCTTATTACTTTTATATTTTTTTGCGTAATAGTTATAATTAACTTTTTTGAAGAAATTAAATTTTCTGAAAAATACGGCACTGAGATATATTATACTGTTTATCTATCATTAATTAATGCACCTTCATCAATATTTGAAATTTTTCCATTTATATTTTTGATTACTGTAAAGTTTTTTTATCTTAATTTGGTGGACAAAGATGAATTGGCAATTTTTAATTCAAATGGAATAAGTAATTTTAAAATAGTAACAATTTTGTCAATTATTGCTGGTCTGTTAGGCGTCGTTCTATTACTTTTTTTCTATTCTTTTTCATCAAATTTAAAAAGTAAATATTTGGAAATTAAAAATAGATACTCAAATACTAATGAATATTTGGCAGTAGTTAATGATGATGGTCTTTGGATCAAAGAAGAGATAGACCAAAACTTATATATCATTCATGCAGAAAAAATTGACAAGAATCAACTAAAGTCAATCACAATTACAGGAACAGATAAAAATTATAATCATAAAAATACAATAAGTGCTGAAAGCGCTAATATAGTTTCAAAAAATTGGAAACTAAATAATGTTTCAATTTTAAATGATAGTGGAAATAGAACTAATTTGGAAAATTACGATTACAATTCATCATTTAATGGCGAAATAATTTCAAATTTATTTTCAAACTTAAATTCATTAAATATTTACGAATTGCATAACTTGTCAAATAGCTATCTTAAAATTGGATACTCAAACACTGATATTAAAATACATTTAAATAAAATTTACAGTATGCCTTTATTTTATATTTTGATGACTGTATTAGGATTCATAATTATAAATAAATTAAAAAAAATAAAATCTAAGTTTTTTGTAGTAATTTTTGGTATATCTGTATCTGTGATAGTTTACTATTTGAATTATTTTTCAAGTGTGTTGGGTAACAAAGGTGCTTTACCAATTTATTTGTCGGTGTGGTTGCCACTCTTAATATTATTTTTAATATGCAATATTGGAATTCTAAAAATAAATGAAAACTAAAATATTAATTGTAAATATAATAATTTTAATAACTTTCATACCATACTTATTTTCAAAAGAGGTTGACTTCGAAACCTCAAATATGGAGGTTTTAGAAAATGGAAATATAATATTTGCATATGAATCTACTGCCAAAATACCTTTAAAAAAAGTTAAGATAATATCAGATAAAGCTAAGTACGATAAAATTAAAAATTTTTTTATATTTACTGGAAACGTAAAATTTTATGATAACGAAAATAATTTAGTAGTAAGAAGTGATGAAGTTACATACGATAAAAATGAAGATCTAATTCATTGTATTAAAGATACTATAATATCATTTGAAAATGGTTACACTATTAATTCTAAAAATATTTTTTTTAATAGAAAATCTAATTTAATTTACGGTGATCAAGAAACAACTATACAAGATAATGATCAAAACTTTTATATTTTAAAAGATAAATTTAATTTAAATACTAAAAATGAAATCATAAAATCAAAAAGCGCTATAGTAATAGATAATAATCAAAATAAGTATTTTTTTGAAGACTTGATAATTAATACAAAAATAAAAGAAATTGTTGGTAAAGAAATAAAGGTTGAATTTAAGAAGTCATACTTTGGTAACGAAAATAATGATCCTATTTTAAAAGGTAAGGGTGGATATTCTAATGATAAAGAATTAAAAGTTTATAAAGCTGTTTTTAGTACATGTAATATAGAAAATAAAGATTGTAGAGGTTGGGAGCTTTCAACTGAGGAATTTAATCACGATAAAGAAAAAAAAATTTATGAGTATAAAAATTCATGGCTAAAAATATTTGATTATAAAGTTTTCTTTATGCCATACTTTAATCATCCTGACCCTACTATAAAAAGAAAGTCAGGGTTTTTAACTCCATCATACTCAAGCTCTGAAAGTTTAGGAACTTCAATTATATTTCCATATTTTAAGATAATAAGCTCTGATAAAGATATGACTTTTAGTCCAAGGTATTATGCTGATAAAAGTTTTTTATTTCAGAACGAATATAGGCAGGCGCTCAAAAATTCTTATGTTTTAAGTGATTTCAGTTTTTTAATAGGAGAAGCAGGGACAAAATCTCATTTCTTTTATAATCAATTGGGAGATTTTAATCAAAATATTTCTTACAAATTAAATATACAAGACGTAAAAGGTGATAACTATTTAAAAAAATATAAATTACTTAATACATCTCCTTTAATTACAAATGACAATATTTTGTTATCAAACTTTGATGTAAATTGGAGATTCAATAATGCGAAATTGAAAAGCTCATTCAGAATGTATGAAGACTTATCTAGAAATTATCATGATAGATATCAGTATATTTTTCCAGATTTTAGTTTTGAAAAGAATATAAATATTCCAAAAAATTATAATGGATCTCTTATTTTCAATGCAGATGGATATAACAAAAACTATAATACAAATATAACTGAAAGCGTTTTGATTAATAATGTTTTATTTGAATCTGACAATTTTATTAATAAAAAAGGATTATTGACTAATTATAATCTATTATTAAAAAATTCTAATAGTTATTCTAACAATTCTCCAAACTTGAAGGAAAATGAAGATTATGATTTATATCAAGCTTTAAAATTTGACCTAAGCCTACCTTTAAGAAAAAAATTTGAGACTTATACTAATTACTTAAAACCAAGAGTATCCATTTTATATAGTCCTAATGGTAATAATGATATTTCTACTAAAGAACTAACATTGAATTATAATAATTTGTTTAATTTAAATAGAATAAGTACTAATTCCCAAGTAGAAGGAGGCGAGTCAATTAGTATTGGTTTAGAGTTTCAGAGAGAAAATGCTGAAGTTGGAAGGGTGTTTGATGCCAGAGTGGGCAATGTTATTAAGCCTAAAGAAAATATTAAATTACCCACAAAATCTAAACTTAATGAAAAAAGATCTGATGTGTTTGGCGATATAAATTATAAAGTCAATCAAAATTTAAATTTAGGTTATACTTTTTCTTATGACAAGGATTTAAAGTATTCTAACTTAGATGTGATTAATTTAGGATTTAATGTAAATAATTTTTTTACTAATTTTAATTATTTTACAGAAGATCATGATTTCGGGGATACTGAAAATTTAACAAATAGTAGCACTATTAAAATAAATGATGAAACTAGATTTATTTTTAGCACTGCAGAAAATTTAAGAGAAAACTTTACTCAATATTATAATTTAATTTATAGTTATAATACAGATTGTCTTGCTATAAATTTTAATTACAATAAGTCTTTTTATAGTGATGGAAGTTTAGAGCCTGATGAAACTTTATCATTTTTGATTAAAATTATTCCATTTACAGAATTAGGGGTTCCAAATTTTGGAAATATAATTGGAAAATAAATGAAAAAGATTAAAATTTTTGTTATTTTTATAATAATTTTGATTTTCAACTCAAAAGCTAATTCACAAATAGAGATAAGATTTAAAGTAGGTGAAGAGATTATAACTAACATAGATGTTAAAAATGAAATGAATTATTTAGTATTTCTTAGACCTAATCTAGGTAAAATCAGCGAAAATGAATTAATTAAAATATCTGAAAACTCAATAATTAGAGAAATAATTAAAAAAAAAGAAATCGACAGATTATTCACAAAAACAGTAAATATTGGATTTATTGATGAAATTAAAAATAATTTATTGAAGTTTAAAAGTGTTAATAATGAGGAAGAATTAAAAATTCTTTTGAACAATAATAATATTGAATATGAAGAAATTATTGAGAAAATGAAATATGAGGGACTATGGAATGAATTAGTTTTTAAAAAATATAATTCTTTTTTAAAAACCGATAAAAAAAAGCTTAAAGAACAACTAATCAAAAAAAAAACTAATGAAAAAAGCTATCAATACAATCTTTCTGAGCTGTTATTTGAAATATCAGTTGATGAGACCTTTAATAATAAATATGAAATAATAAAAGAATTTATAAAAGTAAATGATTTTAAAACTGCCGCTGTAAAGTATAGCATATCAGACACTTCAAACAAAGGTGGACAAATAGGATGGGTAAAAGATACATTTTTATCTGAAGATTTAGTTGAATTGTTAAGTAAAATTGAAATTGGCAGAACTTCGAAACCTATAAAAACACCCAATGGTTATTTGATTTTAAAAATCAATAATAAAAAAGAAATTGAGAATATTATTAATATTGAGAAGGAATTGGATGAATTAATAAAATATGAGAGAAATAATCAATTAAATCAATTTTCTTTAATGTATTACAAAAAACTAAAACAAAGCACTATAATAAATGAATATTAAATATATATTAATAGTTCTTGGAGAACCTTACAGCACATTTTCAGAAATCATTGGAAAATACTTTTCAAAGATTAAAAAATTCAACAGAAAAATAATAATAATCGGAAATAAGAATCTATTAGAAAAACAACTAAAATACTTAAATTATAAATTAAAAATTAATGAAATAAATAATTATGATGAAGCAAAAAAAAATAAAATAAATATAATTAATATAAATTTTAAACACAAAAAAATATTTGATAAAATTTCAAAAAAATCGAACAATTATATAGAAAATTCATTTCAAAAATCTTTAGAAATTATTAAAAAAGAAAAAAATAATTTAATTTTAATTAATGGTCCTGTATCTAAAAAAACTTTTTTAAATAAGAAATTTTCAGGTATAACAGAATATCTAGCGAAAAATACAAAGTCATCACATGAAACAATGCTGATTTATAATAGTAAAATATCAGTATCACCTTTAACAACGCATATACCAATCAAAAATGTAGCAAAAGAAATTAAAAAAAATAAAATATATATGAATGTGATTAACTTGTACAATTTTTATAAAAAAATACTCAAAAAAAGGGCATTATTTGCTGTTTTAGGTTTAAATCCACATTGTGAAACTTTAGATAAATTTAGCGAAGAAGATAAGATAATTATTCCAGCAATTAAAAAGCTTAAAAGTAAAGGTATAAATATAGATGGACCATTTTCTGCAGATACTTTTTTTTTAAAAAAAAATATAGATAAATACGATATAGTTTTGGGTATGTATCATGATCAAGTTTTAACACCTATTAAGACACTTTACAATTTCAGTGCAATAAATGTTACATTAGGCCTTCCTTTCATAAGAATTTCACCCGACCATGGACCAAATACTGAAATGTTGGGAAAAAACAAATCTGACCCATCTTCTTTTTTTTATGCAATGAATTTTGCTGAAAAAATTAGATGAAAATTAAACCAAAAAAAAAATTAGGACAAAACTTTCTAAAAGATGAAAATATTTTATCTAATATAGTTGATAGTGGCAATCTAGTAAAAGGAGATACTGTTTTAGAAATAGGCCCTGGAACAGGGAACCTAACAAAAAAATTAATTGAAAAAGAACCTGATAAAGTTTTAGTAGTTGAAAAAGATAAAGAGTTATCGCAATTACTAAAAAAAAAATTTGGAAGAAAAGTTGAGGTTATAAATAAAGATATTCTTGATTGTTATAATGATTTTAAATTTGAAAGACCTATAAAAGTTTTCGGAAACCTACCATATAATATATCTACTAAAATATTAGTATCATTTATTAAAATGAAAAATTTAAACAAATTTTTCGATAAATTTATTTTTGTTTTTCAAAAAGAAGTTGCAGATAGAATTTTAGCATCGGAAAATACAAAAAATTATGGAAGATTATCAATCGTATCTTCTTGGAAATTGAATATTTCAAAAATAAATGACATTGACCCAAAATATTTTTACCCCGTTCCAAAAGTTTGGAGTACACTAATCACTCTAAAGCCTAAATCAAAATTTGAAAAAATAAAAGAAATAAAAAATCTTGAACATGTTACTAATATTTTTTTTAATCAAAGAAGAAAAAAAATCAAAAAACCGATGAAACAACTATTTAAGAATTTTTATTCTATATCAGAAAAATTAAGATTAAATTTAGATTTAAGGCCACAAAATATTTCAATAGAGGATTATTTAAAAATTTGTAAAGTTTATGAAAATTTAAATCATTAATCTTTTTACATGTTTATTAATAAAATTGCGATCAAATGAAATTTTTTTATTACTTTTGATTATACTCATAATTTTTTTATAGCATGACTTTAGATTGTCATTTATTACAACAAAATCATACTCTTTCCAACGCGATAAATCTTTTTTAAATTCCTTCATTCGTTTCTTTACAGTCTTTAGATTTTTTTTTTCTCTTTTGTTTAGTCTTCTTAGTAATTCTTTTTTTGATGGTGGCAATATATATATTGTTAGCAATTTATATTTTAGTTTTTTATTTCTAATTTGTCTTGTTCCTTGCCAATCAATATCAAATATTACATTTTTTCCTTCCTTAAGTTTTTTAGTAACAAGTTTTTTTGATGAACCATAATAATTATCAAAAACCTTAGCGTGTTCTAAAAATTCATTTTTTTTTATAAGTTTTTTGAATGCGTTTTTTGATATAAAATAATAATCTTTTCCATTTTTTTCATTTGGTCTAGGAAGTCGTGTGGTGTGTGAAATAGAAACTGAATAACTTTTATGTTTAGAAATTTTTTTTACTAGAGTTGTTTTCCCAGCACCAGATGGTGATGATAGAATAAACAATCCACCTTTTTTGAAGCTGGACATTTGTTTAAAAAACTAGTTAGCTTTATTTTCAATAAATTTTACTGCATCACCTACAGTAAGAATTTTTTCTGCGTCGCTATCTGAAATTTCAGAGCCAAATTCTTCCTCAAAAGCCATAACTAACTCAACAGTATCCAGACTATCAGCACCTAAATCATCTATGAAACTTGACTCTTCTGTGACTTTAGCCTCATCTATTCCTAGGTGGTCTGCAACAATTTTTTTTACTTTACTTGAAATATCTTCTGACATTTTTTCCTTATTAGTTAAAATTCTTAATAGATATTTATATTATTTTGTCAACTAAAATACATACCACCATTAACATGGATAGTTTCTCCTGTAATATAGTCAGATAAATTAGAACTTAGAAAAATTACTGCGTTTGCTACATCTTCTGGATTGCCAAATCTATCGAGAGATATTTTGCTCTCTAATATCTGTTTAAAACTTTCGCTTATTTTATCTGTCATCTCTGATTTTATAAAACCAGGAGAAATACAATTGATTTTGATATTTTTTTTTCCGTATTCTAATGCTAAACTTTTTGACATTCCTATTAAACCAGATTTTGATGCTGCGTAATTAGCTTGGCCTATATTTCCAGTATGTCCTACTACTGAAGTTATATTAATTATTTTGCCTTTTTTGTTTTTTAACATCTTTTTTATTACATTTTTACTTAACAAAAATGTTGATGTCAGATTTAAATTTAGAACATCATTCCATTCACTGTCCTTCATTCTAATAGTTAAATTATCTCTATTTATTCCTGCATTATTTATTAAGATATCAATTTTGTTCTCAAATATATCGTTACAATCATTTATGAAATTTTCAATAGACTCATGTTTGGAAATATCAAATTTTTTAGTAATTACACTTTCAAATTTTTTTTTTATATTTTCTAACTTTTCTTCATTTGTTCCTGTTGCTATTACTTTTGCATTACAATTGTATAATTTATCTAATATTGCACTGCCTATTCCACCTGTTGCGCCAGTTAAAATAATATTTAAATTTTCTAAATTAATCATTTGTCAGAACCTTTAGATCTTCTAATTTATTTACCTGATTTAATTTTACATTTCTATCAATTCTTTTTATTAATCCAGACAAGACTTTACCAGGACCAATTTCTATGAAACTATTGACACCTAATTTAATCATGTTTTTAATGCTTTCTCTCCATTTCACTGGATTTTCTATTTGATCAATTAGAAGATTTTTAATTTTATCAGAGCTATTCTCTGGCATGGCTGTCACATTTGAAATTATATCAATTGTTGGATTTTTAAATTCTGTATCAATTAATTTCTGCTTCATTTCTTGGCTTGCTTTTTTCATTAAAGGACAATGAAAAGGAGCACTTACTTGAAGCTTAACATGTTTCATATTTTGTTTTTTTAACTCTTTTTCAAGTTTATCTAAAGAGTTTGTTGTACCACTAACTACAATCTGACCGACAGAATTATCATTTGCAATATAACATCTAAATTTATCTTTATTCTCTAATAAGAGTTTATTAATTGAGTCTATTTCAACTCCTAAAATTGCAAGCATACCTCCCTCTCCAATAGGTACAGCGTTTTGCATAGCTTGACCTCTATATTTTAGTAATTTGATAGTTTGATCAAAATTTATTGAGTCAGCGCAGCATAATGCTGAGTATTCTCCCAGAGAATGACCGGCATGAAATTTTGCATTTTTAATTTTAAATTTAGTCTCGTTCATTATTACGTTATATATTGAGTAGCTAGCTAAAAATATTGCAGGTTGAGTATTTTCTGTTAGATCTAGGTCTGCTTTTGGGCCTTCTAAAATTATTTTACTCAGATTTTTCTTCAAAATTTCATCTGCTAAGAAAAAAAATTCTTTTACATAATTAAAATTATTATAAAATTCTTTAGCCATTCCTATAATTTGAGATCCTTGGCCTGGAAAAATTACTGAAAACATAGAAATCTTTATAAATTTTACGTATTTTTATATTGTAATTAAAAACTTATAATAGTATATCCTCATTTTTTCTAGAAAATATGAACTATTACGAACATACATTAATAGCAAGACAAGACTCTTCTCCAAGCCAAATTAAACAACTTCAAGATAAATATACGAAAATTATTGAGAGTAATGAAGGTAATATTGTTAAATTTGAAAGCTGGGGAATAATGCAGCTTTCTTATTTAATAAAGAAAAACAAAAAAGGAAATTATCTTCATTTTAAAATAGAAGGAAATGGTAAGACAATTAAAGAACTAGAGAAAAATGAGAAGATTGATAAAAATTTATTGAGATATTTAACAGTTAAAGTAAAAAAATTAGATCTTGAGACAGATTATTTTAAAAAAAATAAAGAAGATATATTAGAAAAATAAATCCTATTATGAAAAAAAGAAATATAAAAAAAAAAAATAATCAAAACAATTTCTCTAAGTTAAGTGTTTTTCAAAATCAAAAATATAAATTTAAGAAAAAATGTCCTTTATCAGGCAAAGGAGCTCCAGCAATAGACTACAAGAATATAAAATTATTAAAAAGATATATCTCAGAGAATGGAAAAATTCTTCCTTCTAGAATAACATCTGTAAGTCAAAAAAAACAGAGAGACTTATCACTGTCAATCAAGAGAGCTAGAAACCTAGCTTTAATATAATTATGAAAGTTATATTATTAGAAAATATAAGAAAGATTGGATCTATAGGTGAAATTATTGACGTAAAAAGAGGTTTTGCTAGAAATTATTTGATAGCACAAAAAAAAGCACTTTTTGCATCAAAAGAAAATGTTAAAGAAGTTGAAAAGTTAAAAACTGAGTTAAGCAAAAAAGATCAAGATAAAAAAAATCAAGCTAAGGAAATCAGTGAAAGAATAAAAAACAAAGAATTTGAAATTAAGAAATTAAGTACCGAGAATAAAGAGTTATATGGGTCTGTTAAACCAACCGAAATTTCAAAATTACTTCAAGAGAAAGAAAGTATTTCTATCAACCCATCTTTGATACAACCAGCAAAAGAAATCAAATCATTGGGTGTTTACAATGTAATATTAAATTTGCATTCAGAAATACAAACTGAGATTAAAATAAAAGTAATATCGCAAGAAGAAAATTCATAATTATACATTTTTTTCCCCAGTATAAGATTTTTTTTGTTATTTGTAATATATTATTTATTATTAGTTGTGTCTCAATCTATAAACATCGTAAAAAGTAAATTAGAAGAATTACCAAATAATATAGAAGCTGAGCAATCAGTTATAGGTTCTGTTTTGTTGGCTAATGAAATATTTGATGATATTAGTATTATAATTTCAAGCAGAAATTTTTACGATCCTGTTCATAAAAAAATTTTTGAAGCGTTAGAAAAATTAATTTATAGTGGTTTATTAGCTAACCCTATAACTTTAAAAAATTATTTTGAAAAAGAAAAAGATGATTTAAATATTCCAGAATATTTAGTTAAGATTACTAAATTCTCTACCTCATCAAGACAAGCAATAGAATATTCTAAATTAATTTTTGATTTGTTTGTAAAAAGAGAACTAATAAAAATTTCTGGAGATGTAATTGATCAAGCAAAATTAAATGATTTAGATATTGATGGTCAAAAAATTATTGAAAATTATGAAAAATCTCTATTTGATTTAGCAGAGAAGGGATCTTTTAGCTCATCATTGATTAAATTTGACGAGGCAATGAGACAAACTATAGAAATGGCCTCAAATGCATATAAAAATGAAGAGGGTATAGTTGGAGTGCCTACGGGGCTTAGAGATTTAGACGACAGGCTAGGAGGATTACATAAATCTGATCTTGTTATAATTGCAGGAAGACCCTCGATGGGAAAAACTGCATTAGCAACTAATATAGCATTTAATGCTGCAAAAAAAATTCAAGAAAAGGGTGAAAAAAGTTCTGTTGCTTTTTTTTCACTTGAAATGTCATCAGAACAACTTTCAACTAGAATCTTAGCTGAACAGTCAAGAATTAAATCAAACGATATAAGAAGGGGTAAAATTTCTGAGGAACAATTTGATAAATTCATAGAAACATCAAAAGATATATCTGAGCTCCCCTTATATATTGACGAAACACCTGCAATAACAATAGCTGCACTCAGTAATCGAGCAAGAAGAATCAAAAGATTATATGGTCTTGACATGGTCGTTATTGATTATATTCAGTTGATGAGAGCCTCCAATTCTAATAATGGTAGAGTTCAGGAAATATCTGAAATCACACAAGGATTAAAAGCTTTAGCTAAAGAATTAGCCGTTCCAGTTTTGGCTCTTTCTCAATTATCAAGAGCTGTAGAGCAAAGAGACGATAAAAAACCTCAATTATCAGACTTGAGAGAATCTGGTTCAATCGAACAAGATGCTGATGTAGTAATGTTTGTTTACAGGGAAGCATATTATTTACAAGGAAAAGAGCCAAGACCAGCAACAGTAGAACATGCTGAGTGGCAAGCAAAAATGAATGAGGTTTCGCATTTAGCGGAATTAATTATTCAAAAACAAAGGCATGGACCAACTGGAAATGTAATGCTTGAATTTGAGGCAATGTTTACCAAATTTAAAGATATTCAAAATAATTAAATTAAATTATAAATCTAATAATTGATGTTAGCCAAATTTTATCAAAATATTGTATTAAAAAAACCAGGTTTCATTTTAGTTGTATTATTAACTTGCTTGTGTTTTTTTGGGTATTTTTCAAAAAATTTTAGACTTGATGCATCATCTGAAACTTTATTAATTGAAGGTGATCCTGATTTAAAATATTTAAATGAAATAAACGAAAGATATGGTGCGAAAGAATTTTTAGTTCTCACTTACACACCAAAAGAGAGAATGATAGAAGAAAATTCTATCAAAAATCTTATAAAATTGAAAAAAGAAATTCAAAAACTTAATTGGGTACATAGTGTAATTACACTATTAGATATTCCTTTGCTTAGCAGCTCCGATGAACCACTTATAGAGAGACTGCAAAACTACTCTACACTTAGCTCACGGGGTATTGATAAAGAAAGAGGATTTAATGAAATATTAAATAGTCCTGTTTTCAGGAATTTCGTAATTAGCGAAGATGGCAAAACATCTGGCATTATAGTTTATTTAAAGTCTAAAGATAAAATAGAGGACTTTAAAAGTAAAAAAGAGGAAGAGATATATAAAGATAAATTAAAAAAACAAAATCATCAAAATATTTTAGAAATAAGACAAGTAATAAAAAATTTTAGTTCAAAAAGCAAAATTCATTTAGGTGGCATTCCAATGATTGCTGATGATATGATGACTTTTATTAAAAATGATATAATTGTTTTTGGACTTGGAGTTTTTTTATTTATCGTAGCAACTCTTTGGTATGTATTTAGAAGATTGATATGGATTATTGTACCCATAAGTAGTTGTTTTTTTTCAGTTATAATAATGACAGGACTTCTTGGTCTCTTAGGATGGAAAGTTACTGTAATATCATCTAATTTTATAGCTTTAATGTTGATATTAACAATGGCTATGAATATTCATATTAGTACAAGATATCTTCAGCTTTCAAAACAATTTCCGAAGTTAAATAAATTTAAAATTATTTCTTTGACAACGAGTAAAATGTTTTGGCCTATTTTGTATACAGCTTTAACAACTATATTTGCTTTCTTGTCTCTGGTGTTTAGTGAAATAAAACCAATAATAGATTTTGGATTTATGATGACTTTTGGTCTAATAGTTTCATTTCTTATTACTTTTAGTTTATTGCCAACATTAATTAATTTATTTAATTTTAATAAAGTTGCATTAAAAGAGGAAAAAGGTACCAGTATTACTAATCTTTTCGGTAAAGTTTCAGTTTCAAATCAAAATACAATATTTGGTACAACCTTAATAATTATATTTTTAAGTATACTAGGAATTTCAAAGCTTGAAGTAGAAAATAGTTTTATAAATTATTTTGATAAAAATACTGAAATCTATAAAGGTATGAAACTTATAGATGAAAAGTTAGGTGGCACAACACCACTTGAAGTTATTTTAAAATTTCAAAAACAAGATGATACTGAGCAAAAATCTGAGGATGAAGAAGACGATTGGGGTGATGAAGATGAGAATGATGAAAAATATTGGTTTACTAAAGACAAAATTGATAAGATAAAAAAGGTCCATAACTATTTGGACTCTCTAGAGCCAATTGGAAAAGTGCTTTCTTTTTCTTCAATTATTGATGTTGCCACTCAATTGAATAACAATAAAGAACTCGGTTCCTTGGAAATGGGCGTCTTATATACCAAAATACCGGATAATATAAAAAAAGAAATTGTAGATCCGTATATTTCAATAAAAGACTCCGAAGCTAGGATAAGTTTAAGAATAAAAGACTCTTTAGATAATTTAAGGAGAAATGATTTACTGATTAAAATAAATTCTGACCTTAAAAATAAATTAGATTTAAAAGAGGATGAATACAAATTAGGTGGAGTATTAATTTTATTTAACAATCTTTTACAAAGTTTATTCAAATCTCAAATTTTAACTCTTGGGTTTGTTATGCTTGGAATTTTTATAATGTTTATAATTCTTTTTAAAAATTTAAAATTAGCTTTAATAGGTGTTGTTCCAAATTTTATAGCAGCTTTTTTTATATTAGGATTGATAGGATTGTTGGGAATTCCACTTGATATGATGACAATTACAATAGCTGCCATAACTATAGGTATAGCTGTAGATAATAGTATTCATTATATTTACAGATTTAAAGAAGAGTATGCAAAGTTAAGAAATTACAATAGAACATTAAAATTATGTCACTCAACAGTCGGTAAAGCTATTTTAAATACATCTATTACAATAGTTTTTGGATTTTCAATTTTAGTAATGTCTAATTTTATACCAACAATTTACTTTGGTGTATTTACAGGGATTGCTATGTTGCTTGCAATGGTTTCCGTTTTAACACTTTTGCCTTCTTTATTGCTTAAAATTAAACCATTCAATTAATGATTGAGGCTATTCAGGAATTTTTAATACAAGTAACATTATTTGATTATATATTTTTTGTATTAACTGTTTATTTTTTAATTCAAGGATCGAGAAAAGGTTTTGTTTTAAGTTTATTGTCAGCAGCTAAATGGGTATTGGCATATATTTTAACAATTTATTTATTTCCGAAAGTAAAGCCGTATTTTGAAGGTATTTTAGATAGCAAATATGTTCTTGATATAATTGTTGGTGTAATATTGTTTATCTTAATAATATTTTTTATTCTTTTAGGAAATAAAGCAATAAGTAAAGTTGTAACCTACACCGGACTAGGTTCGGTAGATAAGGTTTTTGGCTTTTTCTTTGGAATCGCTAAGAGCTATACTCTAATCGTTTGTTTATTCACAGCTATTGACGTAGTCTACGATAGCAAAAAATGGCCGTTAAATTTAAAAGATTCGTTAACATTTCCTTTGGTTGAAAAAGGTAGTATCTATCTTATAAAGGTATTTCCAAATCAAAAACAATATGAAGACGCTAAAGAAAAAGTTCAAGATGCATAACCCTAAATTAAAAGAGGAATGCGCCGTCTTTGGTATAAGTAATACACCAGAAGCATCGACCTTAACCGCTTTAGGACTTCATGCGTTACAGCATAGAGGACAAGAGGGTTGTGGAATTGTATCATTTGACGGCGAAAAATATCACTCTGAAAAAAGATTTGGTTTAGTTGGTGACAACTTTAATGATGAAAAAGTTTTAAAAAACTTACCAGGAAATTATGCAATAGGTCACAATAGATATTCTACAACTGGCGGAACTGCTTTAAGAAATGTACAACCGTTCTTTGCTGATACTAATTCAGGTGGAATTGGGGTTGCACATAATGGAAATCTAACGAATGCGATAACACTTAGAAATAAAATGGTTGAAGAAGGCTCAATCTTTTACACAACATCAGATACAGAAACTATAGTAAAGCTTATAGCTAAATCAAAAAGACCAAAGACAATTGATAAAGTTATTGATGCTCTGTTTCAAATTCAAGGAGGGTATGCATTGGTTATGATGACACAAAATACACTTATTGGTGTAAGAGATCCTTATGGAATTAGACCTCTGGTTATAGGAAAACTTAAAAATTCTTATGTTTTTGCATCTGAAACATGTGCATTTGATATTATTGGCGCAAAGTTTGTTAGAGAAGTTGATAATGGTGAAATTGTTTATGTAGAAAATGATGAATTGAAAAGTATTAAGCCATTTCCTCAAAAAAAAGTAAGACCATGTGTATTTGAATATATTTATTTTTCAAGACCAGATAGTATTTTAAATGGCAAAACAGCTTATGAATATCGTAAAAGATTTGGAGCTGAATTAGCAAAAGAGGATAATTTAGATGCTGATTTGGTTGTGCCGGTACCAGATTCTGGTAATGCAGCTGCATTGGGTTACGCTGAGGAAAAAAAAATAAATTTTGATTTAGGTTTAATAAGAAATCATTATGTTGGTCGAACTTTTATAGAGCCGTCACAACAGATTAGAAGTTTAGGAGTTAAATTAAAATTAAATGCAAATGTTTCAGTTATAAAAAATAAAAAAATAATTTTAGTTGACGACTCTTTAGTTAGAGGGACCACTTCATCAAAGATTGTAAAAATGTTATATGATAATGGCGCTAAAGAAATACATGTGAGGATAGCAAGTCCAGAAATAAAATACCCAGATTTTTATGGAGTTGATACACCTACAAAAAAAGAATTACTAGCAGCAAACAAATCAGTAGATGAAATAAAAGAGTTTATAAAAGCAAAATCACTTAAATTTTTAACTTTAGATGGTTTGTATAGAGCAATGGGTTTTGATGAGAGAAATGATGCTTATCCACAATTAACTGATCATCATTTTACTGGTGATTATCCAATAAAAATAATTGATGAACTTGGAGAGGATAAAGTTACACAATTATCATTATTAAGTACAGGATCAAGCAATTGATGAAAAAAGTAAATTTTACTGAAATGAAAAATGGTTCAAAAGAAGATTATGAATTATTAGAAAAGTATGAAAAAAATTTTGAACGTAAAACAGCAGATAGATTACTTAAGTATCTTGCAAGTCAAACTACAACTCTTGAAGGCTATCAAATAACTAGATTAGAGCATTCTTTGCAAGCAGCAACAAGAGCGTACAAAAATGGAGAAAGTGAAGAGATGGTAGTAGCAACTTTGCTTCATGACATAGGAGATGACTTGGCACCCATGAATCATTCTCAATATGCGGCTTCAATAATAAGACCATATGTTTCAGAAAAAACATATTGGATAATACTTCATCATGGACTTTTTCAAACATATTATAGTGCTCATCATTTAGGAGGTGATAGAAACGCTAGAGATAGATTCAAGGATCACAAATACTATCAAGATACAGTTGATTTTTGTGAAAAATACGATCAGTCTTCTTTTGATCCTAATTACAAATCTATGTCTCTAGAAGATTTTGAACCAATGGTGAAAAAGATATTTGATCGAAAACCCTTTTATCATCACTAATTTTAAAAGAAATCATGACTAACAAACTTAAGGAAGAGAAAAGTCCGTATTTAAAGCAGCATAAAGACAATCCTGTAAATTGGTTTGCTTGGAATAAAGAAAGTTTAGAACAGGCAAAAAAAGAAAAAAAACCAATATTTCTTAGTGTTGGATATGCGAGCTGTCATTGGTGTCATGTGATGGCTCATGAAAGTTTTGAAGATGATCAAACAGCTAAAATAATGAATGAAAAATTTATAAATATTAAAGTTGATAGAGAAGAAAGACCTGATTTAGATTATGTTTTTCAAAGAAGTTTATCTATTTTAACAGGAACCCAAGGAGGTTGGCCTTTATCGATGTTTCTTGATGAAAATGGAGTTCCTTTTACTGGTGGAACTTATTTCCCACCAAAAGAAATGCATGGAAGACCAGATTTTCAAAAAGTTCTAAATAATGTCTCTGACGTATATAATAAGAATAGAGAGAAAATTCTTGATCAAGCGCCCCAAATGCAAGAAATATTTGGTAAAATTAATCAAAGATCAGCAGTATTAAATCAACCTTTAGAACCGTTTTTAGAAAAAATTATACAGCACCTTGATAAAGATAATGGAAGTTTCAAGGGAGCTCCTAAGTTTCCCCAATTTTATTTATTTGATGCAATGTTTTATTTTTATTTAAAAACAGGAAAAGAAGAATACTTTAAACCTGTTGAAACTTTACTTTACAATATTTCTTCAAAAGGAATGTATGATCATCTAGCTGGAGGTATAGCAAGATACACTGTTGATGAAAATTGGATCATCCCTCACTTCGAAAAAATGCTTTATGATAATATTCAATATATAGGATTGTTAAATAAGTTCTTTCAAAAAACTAATAATCTTTATTATAAAGGAAAGTTAGAGCAAACCATAAATTTTATCAATTCAGAATTTAAAAATGATTTTGATCTTTATGGGTCTGCATATGATGCCGATAGCGATGGTGTTGAAGGAAAATATTATGTATGGAATTATTCAGAACTAAAAAATACTCTGGGTTCTAAATTTAATTTATTTGCAAAAAAATATAATTTAAATGAAGAGGGAAATTTTGAAGGTAATAATATTTTAATAGAAACTCATAATAAACTTTCCGATGATGAGATTAAAGAAATCTCAAACACAGAAAAAACGTTATTAGATCAAAGAAATAAACGTACTAAACCATTATTTGATGATAAATCTCAAACTGATCAAAATTGTTTTTTATTAGAAACACTTCTTCTTTCATCGTTAGTAACTGACAATGAAGAACTGAAACAAAATACTCTTGTTAGTATAAAGATATTGGAAAAATATTTATCAGACAAAATTTTCCATTGCTATCAAGACACGGAGATTGACGCTTTTTTGGAAGATTACGTATACTATTCTAGTCTTTTGATAACTATTTATGAATTAGATGGTGACGTTAAATACATCGAAAAAGCAAAAGATATTTTAATAAAAACCTGGGAATACTTCTTTGATAAAAAATCAGGCTTAATGCAGAAAAATAAAATATTAGACAATGATCTATTTGTACAACCAGTAGATCTAAATGATAATAATATACCAAATGGAAATAGCGTATATTTAAACTTATGTAATAAAATATATATTATAACTAGCGATAAAATATGGTTTGAAAAAATTGATATTTTAAAAAAGAGTTTCCACCAAGTTTTAAACTCAAACTTTGCACAAATGTTTAGTTTTGTAAAATCATTGGATATTTGTAATGAAAGTATATCTTTTACAATTCATGGAAAGCAAAATTTAGATCCTAAGATAAAAAAGTATTTGCAAAAAAAATTTTTTACTAGAGCTACATTTAAATATCTAGATAATGAAGTAAAAGAGGCAAAAATTGTTATATGTAAAAATCAAACTTGCTCTAACAAATTAAGTAATATAAAGGAAATTGAAGATTATCTAAAAAGAAACAATATAAGCTAATGATAGAGACAAAGGAACAAATAATAGAACATTTTAAGTCAGGCTCAAAGGATAAATCTAATTTAAAGATTGGAGTTGAGCATGAAAAATTTATTTTTGATAAAAAAACAAATACGAGAATTGATTATTCCAAAATCAAGAAAATGTTTGAAAATTTATATGAGTTTGGCTGGAAACCTATTTTTGAGCAAAAAAATCCAATAGCGTTAACTAAGAATGGTAAAAGTATTACTTTAGAGCCTGGTAATCAAATAGAGTTATCTGGAGCAAAATTAAATAATATTCACGAAGCTTGTGCTGAGTCTCATGAATATTTATTTGAGTTAAATCAGGTCATTGAAAAATTAGATTTTAAAATAGTAAGCGCTGGATATGATCCTATATCTAAACTTGAGGATATACCTAATAATCCAAAAAAAAGGTATGTGGTTATGACCAAAGATATGCCTGTTGGAGGAAAACTAAGTTTGGATATGATGTATAAAACTGCAGGTACGCAATTAAATTTAGATTATACCTCAGAAGAAGATTTTATAAAAAAATTTAAGTTGGCAAATAATTTAGTTCCAATATCTATCGGACTTTTTGCAAATTCCTCTATTGTTGAAAAAAGTAATAGTGGATACTTATCTTACAGATCTAAAGTTTGGCAAGAAACATCTAGAGGTGGATTGCCTGAGTTTTTTTTAAAAGATGTAAATTTTGAAAAATATGCAGATTATATTATGAATTATCCAATCTTATTTTTACAAAGTGAAGGTAATTATATATCTGGAAAAAAATATTTATTTAAAAACTTTATGAATGGAGAAATTAAAGAAATTGGAAATAAAATTCCTAGTACTAACGATCTTGATACACATTTAGGAACAATATTTACAGAGAACAGATTAAAACAATATATCGAATTAAGATCAATGGATGCGTGTGGATGGGAGTGTTTATGTGCTGGTCCTGCCCTATTCACTGGATTACTTTATGGAAATCTTGAAGAAGCTTTGGATTTAATTAAAAATTGGGAAGCTAATGAAGTGCTTTCAGCTTATAAAAATGCCCCTAAAAACGGCTTGAAAACTAATTTGATGGGCAAGGATATTTCGTATTGGGCAGAGAGACTATTAGACATATCAAAATCAGGATTAAAAAAGAGAGACTTTTTAAATAGAAAAAAATTAAGTGAAGTAAAGTTTTTAGATCACTTAGAAAAAATTGTAAAAAGTAAAAAAACAAATGCTGATAATATAACAAGTAAGTATTCAAATTCCGAAAATTTGAATGATTTATATGACCAATAAAATTGTTGCTATACAAGGTGATAATTTAAAAAAAATAAATATCAAAACAGATACTACTATTTTTTTAGCTAATGAAGCTCAAAACAAGGGTTATAAATTATTTTATTATTATCCAGAAAATTTATCGAATATAAGAGGAAAAACTGTAAGTGAAGGATATTTTATTAAAATTGATTATTCAAAAAAGAAATTTTATAAAATTATAAAAAAATCAAAATTAGACTTATCCTTTGCAAAATATATTTTAATCCGACAGGATCCACCTTTTAACTTGGAATATATTTCTACAACATTAATGCTAGATAGAATCAAAGATAAAACAAAAATTATTAATGATCCTACTTCAGTAAGAAATATTTCAGAAAAATTTTATTCTTTAAATTTTAAAAACTATATGGCGGATACAATATTTACTAAAGATTTGATTGAAATTAAAAAATTTTTCAAAAAACATAAAAAGATAATAATTAAACCTATTCATAGCTATGGTGGTAATGATATAAATCTTATTTCAGGGAAGCTTAATTTACTTAAAATAAAGCAAATATTGAAAAAACACGGTCACATTATGTGTCAAAAATTTTTAAATAAAATTAAGTTTGGAGATAAAAGAGTTTTTATTATAAATGGTAAGGTTTGCGGAGCTATATCTAGAGTTCCAAAATCAGGATCAATATTGAGCAATATGAGCAAAGGTGCAAAACCTAAAATCGCATTTTTAAGTAATAAAGAGCTAAAAATTTCAAATATAATTGCAAAAAAAATTAAGAAAGACGGAATTTACTTTGCAGGAATAGACTTTATTGATGGAAAGTTAAATGGAGATATAAATGTAACATCACCAACAGGTATAAAAACATACTTTGATTTATCTCAGATAAACTTGGCTAAGACTTTTTGGAAAGGTTTATAGTTGAAAAACTTATCAAATCAGCAAAAAGGATCATCTCTTGCATTTATAGCTGTGATGTTTATCACACCAGATTCACTTTTTATAAGATTATCTTCTATAGATACTTGGGGATTATTGTTTTATAGAGGTGCGATACCATTTGTAGCTGTATTAATTGGACTTCTTATATTTTATAAAAAAAACTTTATTAAAGCATTTTTGAATGTTGGTTATGCTGGTATTTTTTATATTATAAGTTTTTCGATTTGTAACATCACATTTATAATTTCAATCCAAAATACGAATGTAGCAAATACATTAATAATGATTGCAATGGCACCCATGCTTTCGGCAATCCTTGGTGCAATATTTTTAAAAGAGGTTCCCGATAAGAAGACTTGGATAGCTATAGCTATTACTTTAGTAGCTGTAATATATATATTCTACGACTCTCTAGAGATGGGTAACTTATTTGGTGATCTTATGGGTATAACAACAGCTTTTGGACTCGCCACCAACGCGGTAATAATCAGGTCGGCAAAAGATAGAGATTTACTACCTTCAGCAGTTATCGGTAAGCTTACAGTAGCTCTATTTGCTCTCTTTTTTGTTGAAAGTTATGAGTTAGTTGAAAAAGACCTGATTTATATACCTTTAATGTGTATTTTGTGTGTTGCAATACCATTCGTTTTGGTGACGATTGCTCCAAGATTTATACCTGCCGAGGAAGTGAATCTTTTTTTTCTTCTTGAGACCATTTTAGGACCCATTTGGGTTTGGTTAGTTATAAAAGAACAGCCTAGTCTAGAGACAATAGTTGGTGGACTTGTAATTATATTCACTATAGCTGTTCACTCTTATCTAAAATTAAAATCTTCTTCTAAGTAAATTATTTTTCTTTTTGTCACAAATTTGTCTTGATTTAAAATTAGATCGCCCATAAACACCGCTAATTTTATGAACAAAATTATTAAAAACTCTTGGGCTCTTTTTATGGGTATGGCATTTATAATGCTAGCTCATGGTTTTCAAGGTACTCTTTTAGGTGTTAGAGCAGTTAAAGAAAATTTTGGTCTATCCTCGACAGGTTTTTTGTTTTCTGGATATTTTGTTGGATATTTTATTGGAGCAAAAATTATACAATCATTAATTCATAGAGTTGGACATATTAGAGTATTCGCGGCTTTTGCTTCTGTCACTTCAATTGTGGTCTTGTTACACTCTATTTTTGTAAATCCTATTTCATGGTTCGTGCTTAGAATGATTTCTGGATTTAGCATGGTTTGCCTTTATACAATTGCTGAAAGCTGGTTAAATGATAGATCTACAAATAAGAATAGAGGTAGTGTTTTATCAATCTATATGATTGTTATGTATGCCTCTATGGCGATTGGAATGTTTTTCATAAACTTTAGTAAACCAGAAAACTTTCAACCTTTTATATTGATATCTTTATTTATGTCATTGTCTCTTGTTCCAATATTATTAACAAAAAGAAAGGCTCCAAACTTTAAAAAAATATCAGGTATGAAACTCAAGGAAGTTTATAAATCATCACCATTTGGTGTTGTAAGTTCGTTTTTAATTGGAATATCACATTCTGCTGTTTTTTCATTGATTGCAGTTTATGCTACATCGATGAATTTTAGTATTTTAGAAGTTTCAATAGTAACATTTTTATTTGCGATATCTGGAGCTATATCTCAATGGCCAATTGGAAAATTATCAGATGTTTTGGATAGAAGAATTGTAATTATTTATACAACATTTGGAGCAGCTTTATTTTGTTTTTTGGCGATTATTTCTTCGGGTCAAATGTATATGCCTGCAGGTTTAGCTACATCAAAATTATTTTTTTATATCTGTATAATGTGTTTTTCTTTTTGTAGTCTACCAATGTTTGCATTAATTTTTGCACACACAAATGATTTTATACCAAAAGAAAAATTTGTAGCAGCAGGAGCAGGATTACAATTTGTTTTTGGTCTTGGTGCAATTTGCGGTCCTTTTATGTGCTCATTATTTATGGAATTTTTAGGAGAAAATGGATTTTTTATTTTTTTAATTATATTTCATTCATTTATTGGTTTATTTGGAATATATAGAATGCAAATTAGAGAATCTGGAGATAACCCAGATTCACAATTTGCACCTATGCCTCAAACAATTACTCCAGCCGGTATAGAACTTAATCCTTCAACTGAACCAATAGATGAACCAAATAATTTGAACGAATTTAAGAAAATTTAGTGTAAGTTCAAAATTATGAAAACAGCATTAATATTCGGATCAACTGGATTAATTGGTGGAATATTACTTAAACTGTTAACTAATGATCAAAAATATAAAAAAATTAAGGTTTTTGTAAGATCTTCTACTTCAAAAATTGATCCCAAAATAGAAGTTGTTCAAACAGATTTTACAAAATTAGAAAATATTAAATCAGAAATAAAAGGCGATGATTGTTTTTTTTGCATTGGAACTACAAGAAAAAAAACACCTAACAAACAAGATTATATAAACACCGAATACAATTTACCTGTAACAATTGGAAAAATTTGTAGCGATAATAGTGTACAAAATTTTACTTATATTTCTTCATTGGGTGCCAGTTCAAAAAAAACAAATTTGTATTTAAAAAATAAAGGTATGGCTGAAGAAGAATTAAGAAAACTAAACTTTAAAAAATTTATTGTAATTAGACCTTCATTTTTAATTGGAAAAAGAATAGAGGAAAGATTGGGAGAAAAAATAGGTATTTTCGCCATGAAATGTATATCGCCAATTTTAGTTGGAGATTTAAAAAAATATAAATCGATAAATGCAGAAATAGTTGCCAAATCCATGATAAATATATCAAACAGCGAAATACAAAGTGGAGTATTTGAACCACCTCAATTATTACAAATTGGACGAGAATAAATTTTTTATAAAGTAATAAAATATTAAAAAAAATTATTTAAGTGCTATAATACATTTCAAGGAGGTATCTATGGCTAAATTTTTTTTAATGGGAAATTTTACAGAGAAAGCATTCGCAGGCTTTTTAAAAGATCCAGGATCAGATAGATCTGAGGTTGCTAGAAAGTGTTCTGAAAGTGTTGGTGCTGAAATGAAATCTTACACATATTTAAGAGGACCCTATGACTTTATAGTTGAAACTCATGGCACATTTGAGCAAATGGCTGCTATAAAAATGGCTACTGAGGGAAGTGGTGCACTTAAAAATATCGCCGTTTGTGAGGAAACACCAATGAATGAAATTGCAAATCATGCAACAAAAGTATCAAGTGGCTATAAAGCTCCTGGACAATAATATAACTGGTAGCTTCATTAATTATGGAGCTACCAATTTAAAATCGAAACTGTCAAAATATCTCATTCAAATAAAGTAATATTGATCTATTAAGAAAGTTATGAACAAAAGAAAATTTATAAAATTATCTATATTTGGATCATTATTATACAGTATTTTTCCATACAAAATTTCATTAGCTGAAACCAAAAAAATAATTAATCAAAATTTAACAGAAGCCCAAAAAAAAATAATGTTTGAGGAAGCAACCGAACGACCATTCTCAAGCCCTCTTAATTATGAGAAAAGAGAAGGTTTTTATCACTGTGCAAATTGTGGAGCTAAACTATTTAAGTCTAGCTCGAAATTTGATAGTGGAACTGGTTGGCCATCATTTACAGAGGCGCTTCCTGGAGCTTTTAAAACTAAGGTTGATTACAGCTTTGGCATGAAAAGAATTGAATACCATTGTGCAAAATGTGGTGCTCATCACGGACATGTCTTTGAAGACGGTCCTGGATCGACAGGAAAGAGATATTGTAATAACGGCTTGTGTTTAATATTTAAGCCATCATCATAAAACGGAGGAATAATGAAGATATTGAGTATATTGAAAGGGGTTGAATTAGTTATAGCAGATTTAGAAGTAAATTTGGGAGAACAAGTGAGAAGTGCACCTACGTTATGCGCAAGATACAATGGTAAGATTATACCTTTAAACACTGCTCAAGATGGTCGACCTATTCTTATGAGAGAAGAAAACGCTTTAGAAAACTAATTTTGTATTTAATTGCGTCAACTTAATTAAGTTTATTTACAAGAAAATATTATAAAAAATAACTATGACATTTGAATTACCAAAACTAGATTATTCTAATGAGGCTTTGTCTCCAATAATGTCACAAGAAACATTAGAATTACATCATGGAAAACATCATCAAACCTACATAACAAATCTTAACAATTTTATAAAAGATACGGACATGGCTGAAATGTCATTGGAAGATATAATTGTTAAAAGCTCAAAAGATAACTCAAAAGCTGGAATATTTAATAATGCAAGCCAGCATTGGAACCATAATCTTTTTTGGAAGTGCATGAAGCCAAAAGGTGGTGGGAATATTCCGTCAAAACTTGAGAAAAAAATTGTAGAAGATTTTGGAAGCGTTGAAAAATTTAAAGATCAATTTAAACAAGCAGGTATAACTCAATTTGGATCAGGTTGGTGTTGGTTATCTTTAAATAATGATAAATTGGTCGTTACAAAAACAGCTAATGCTGCTAATCCTTTAATTGATAACTTAAAACCAATACTTGGTTGTGATGTCTGGGAACATTCATATTACATTGATTATAGAAATAGAAGACCTGAATATTTAGATAAATTTGTTGATAATCTTATAGATTGGGAATTTGTTGAATCTCTATTAATCTAATTAATCCTAGAACTTTTTGAGATAAAACAAAGTTTGAAGCAGTATGAACAAGGAAAATACAAGTAAACTCTGGAAATTTATTCAGGAAGCTGGCGATTATTTGGATGGTCAACTTCCTGATCACCCAAATCATCCAAAAGGAAGAAATCCATATGCTCATGTAGCAATATGTGTAAAAAACAAATTTAATTCTACTTATAAAGATATTCCTGATGACAAATTTGATGAAGTAATCAACTATATTAAATTTTTAAAAGAAAATCCTAGTTAATTAGATATAGTTTTTAGAAACTCTTCTACTTCACTACTTTTGGTATTCCAAGCTGTAACAAGTCTAACCGTCTTACCGCCTAATTCCTCATTGCTCATCATATATTCTTCTGAATTTAAATGCTCAACCATCTTTTTTGGCAGTTTAACAAAAACTTCGTTTGCCTCAGTTGGATATTCAAGTTTAACTTGATTACTAGAAACTAAACCATCGCTTAATTTTTTTGCCATCAGATTTGCATGTCTTGCATTTTTTAACCAAACATCATTTGAGATATATCCATCTAATTGTGCAGAAACAAAACGCATTTTAGACAATAAATGACCGGATCTTTTTAACAAAAAAGGTAAATTGCCAACTAATTCCTTATTAAATATAATAATTGCTTCAGCTGCTATACATCCGTTCTTCGTTGCCCCAAAAGATAATATGTCAATTCCTGATTTCCATGTCATTTCTGCAGGTGTAACATCAAGTGAAACAAGCGCATTAGCGAACCTAGCACCATCCATATGTACTTTTAATTTTTTTTTATGTGCAATTTCAGAGATATTTCTAATTTGATCTAAAGTATAAACTTCACCAGTTTCTGTTGCTTGAGTTATGCTAACAATAGATGGTTGAGTATGATGCACAATTCCAAACCCTCCAATATTATCATTTAGCTCATCAACTGTTATTTTACCGTCTTTACCGTTTAATGGAACAAGTTTTGCTCCACCTGTATAAAATTCAGGGGCTCCACACTCATCAACATTGATATGAGAAAATTTATGGCAATAAATATTTCCAAATGATGGAGAAATAGCAGAAAGTGCTAAAGCATTTGATGCAGTTCCTGATGCTGTGGGGTAAACAATTACATCCTTTTCGAAAATTTTAGAAAATTTTTCTTGTAACACACCTGAAATTTCATCGTTACCATACGGAGGAGCAATACCATCATTTGCTTTGATAATTGCATCCAAAACTTCTGGACAAGCTCCTGTCACATTGTCTGAAGCAAATTTTACTCTTTTACGTTTTGTATTAATTTTTGCGTTCATTTTATTGTTTTGGAAAATAATCTTTTAAAGTACCTTCTCTATAAACATCGGCTGTACAACAATGAAGGCCTCCACCAAAAGCATATGCATCTCTCAATTCTACAGGGATAACTTCCATACCTAATTTATCTAACTGTTCAGCTTGATATTTTTCACTTTTTTCAACGCATACAGTTTTAGGGTCAAGAACTAAAACATTCATTGATAACCATACTGAAGAGTAACAAAGTGGTGGTGGAGTATTATGAGCAGGTTGTGCAGCATCAATAATTTCCCATCCATTATCTTCAAATAATTTTCTTTGTTCTTTTGGAAGTCTTCGTTGTGGATTATTAATAATTAACCCTTCTTTAATTGGGGTAAAGGTTGCATCAATATGAATTGGATAAGGATCGCCTGGGAAATTTACAGCATGAA
>CACCFT010000007.1 GCA_902545405.1 uncultured Pelagibacteraceae bacterium | reverse complement strand
AACAATATACACTCCCCATCTAAGATCATTAGGGATATCTTTTTTATCTAAATCAATACTTGAAATCACTTCTACTTGACCAGAATAATCTAATAATCCTCCCTCAGATTTTGGAATTAATTTTTTAGCAATATCGTAAACTCCTATTGGAGGATAAGTTAATCCACTATTTGGGCACTTTAAGTCTGTAGCATTACTAACAGCACACATTTCAATTGATGATTTATCCCCACATAAAAAACTATTAAACATTTTAGGATTCATCCCAGATTCATTTTCAGCTCTTTCTTTAGTTAAACCATAGTGTCCCCAAACGGTTTCTGGTGTCGAATATTCAAATGATGGATGATATTTTGTTCCTTTACCCGCACATATAACTTCAAATCCATTTAGTTTTGCCCATTCAATTTGTTCTAATATTAATGATGGCTGATCACCATAAGCCATGGAACAGATCACATTATTTTTCTTTGCTAAATCAGATAAATATTTTCCACATAAAACATCTGCTTCAACATTAACCATTATTACATGTTTCTTGCTTTCTATAATTTTTTTTGCGTGAATAGTCCCGCCTATCGGGTTGCCTGTGGCCTCAATAAATACATCAATTTCTCTATCTAAAACTTTGTCTAAATTGTCTGAAAAATTTATATTCTCTATAGTTTCATTGGATAATCCACTATTTAAACAATTTTTTTTTGCTCTTTCAATATCAAGTTCAACAATCGTATCTATTAAAATTTTGTTCAATTGATTGTACTGTGCAAGAAACATCGAAACAAATTTGCCACAACCAATAAATGCAATTCTTATAGGTTTTTTAATATTTTGGAGTTTTGAATATAAATACACACATTAAATTAGACATTATTTAATTATCTATCAACCATTTAGCAAAGTTAATCGCCCAGTATTTACTTCCATTATGACTTAAATGATCGTAATCATGATAAAGATAACCATAATTATTTAAATATCCATTACATTTTACTGTATTACAAAAAGAGTTTGTTGGATCATATATTTTTATTTTTGGAAATTTTTTAGATACTTTTTGTACAATCCTTTTATATTCTTTATTACGATCATCATAAACAGATCTTGGAACAGAGCAATTTTTTGCAACCTGATTTTCTACATTATCTTTTAGTTGAAAAAAATTGGTTTGAATTATTTTGCTCTTTTTTTTACAACCAAATGAAATTCCTAGCTCGGGAACATCTATCACAAATATAGTCTTAGTATTTTTTAACTTTGATAACTCCATAAAGGTATTTTCAAGTCCTATTTCAAATATTTTCCACTTATTATCTAATTTTAAATTACTTATTAGTTTAACTTCATTACCTTTGATTCTCTTTAAATCTTTGTTCCTAAAAGTTTTCCCTTCAAGATAAACTGGTACCATACTAGAGAGTAAAATATATCCCGATGGATCTTTAGCAATAATATTATCTAGTGTTTCATTTATAAAATTAGAACATTGATAAGGTAAAAATCTATCGTCATATCTATCAACATTTCTTAAAGGAATGCATCCATTTGAAGTGTTATTAAATATTTTGCCTGTTGTTATAATTTTAATTCCAGTAACTAAATGATTTGCGTGAGAGTCGCCTATCAGCCATATATTTTCATTTAATATTTTTTTTACAGAAATTTCATTATTTTTGGATATTTTGTTAGGAAAGCCTTTTTTTACATGTCCTATGTAACCAAAAATAAATAGAAAAGAGGATGCTAATACAAAAAATATAATAATATTTTTTTGACTGATGAAATTTAAATTTCTAAATGGGCGCTCTATAAATTTCCAACTAAATACTGAAATTATGAATGTTAATGAAATTATAATTATTTTAGTTAGAACTGAAACCTGTTCAAAAAGATATATTCTTGAAAAGGCTAATATTGGTTGATGCCATAAATATAATGAATAGCTTAATATACCAACTCCCACAAATAAATTGCTGGATAATATTTTTGTAATTATTAGATTTTTATTTGAATTTAAAATTATAAATATAGTCCCTATTATTGGTATTAATATATAGTAGCTAGGCGTTGGTGTAGTCTCATCAAATATTATTATTGAAAACATTATCATTAAAAAACCTATAAAAGGTAAATAAGTATTATTTAAATAACCTTTGTCTTTTATATATAATGCACACATTGAACCTATTAATAACTCCCAACTACGTGAAAAAATTAAATAAAAATTTGCGGATGGATATTTTCTCCAACCATACTCGCTAAGAATAAAACTTATTATAAATAAAAAAATAATGAATATAGCTGGTTTAAATTTTTTTAAATTAGATATTGCAATCAATAAAATTGGAAAAATTAAATAATATTGTTCCTCAATTGATATACTCCAAGTGTGCAACAAAGGTTTGGTCTCTGCAGATAAATCAAAATATCCGCTCTCTCTCCAAAATAAATAATTTGATGAAAAAATACTCAAAGAAGCAATACTTTGAGAAAAATCAATAAATTGCTTAGGAGACATCCATAACCATGCAAAAGGGATACAAATCAAAGCTACAAAGAATAATAAAGGTACAATTCTTCTTATTCTTCTTTCATAGAATTTTAATAAAGAAAAACTGTTACTTTCTAAATCTTTTAATATTAGCGAAGTTATTAAATAGCCACTAATTATAAAAAAAATATCAACACCAATAAAACCTCCATTGAAAATCTCAAATCCTGCATGAAAAAAAATTACTGGCAGAACAGCAATTGCTCTTAGACCGTCTATATCTCTTCTATATATAAAAAAATCTTTCATTTGTTATTGGTTAATAAAAAAAATTATTATCCAATAAGATAACAATCCACATAAAATAGTTGCAATTACATTTTTTGAGTAAAATCCAATGATCAATGCAACTATTGCACCGTAAATTTTCGGATTTGAATATTCTACAAATGAACCAAAATCATTAAAAAATACTCCAGGAAATATTATTGCAGGAAATACAGCTGCAGGAACATAGCTAAGAACCTCTTTAACTTTTGAGTTAAGCATATCTCTATCAATTAGAGCTACCATCGCCATTCTAGAAAAATAGGTAACAATTCCAGATACGATAATTGAAAACCAAGTCATTTTTTAAACCTCAACATTATAAAAGCTGCAATTAAAGCAACTATTGGAGATAATATTATGTAAGATTTGAATGGAGCATCAAATAAAATTAATGATGCAAATCCAGATACCAACATCACAAAAACATGATCTAATTTTCTCAAATCATTTACAATTATTGCTAAAAAGGTAAGAGGAATTGCAAATTTTAAGCCCAATTCTTCAGGAATAAATGAACCTAATATAATTCCGCTGATTGTTGATAATTGCCAACAAAACCAGAGGGTTACACCTGTACCAAGTATATAATAATGAGGATTAGATAAATTTTTATTCTGTTTTATATACTTATTAGACTCTGCAAAACCTTGGTCTACAATAAAATAAGATATAAATAATTTTTTTATAATACTTAGTTTTTCAAGATATTCGGATAAAACTGCTCCATACAATAAATGTCTCGAATTAATTACTCCAACTGATGTAATAGCTACTAATGATGAGGCTCCACCTGACAATAGTTGCATAAATATTATTTGTGAAGCGCCCCCAAAGATAATTAAAGAAGTTGCATAAACCAAAATTGGATCAAAACCTAATTCAACACCAATAGCTCCAGTTATTATTCCAAAAGGAATAACCGATAACATATGAGGTAAAACAGCAGCTGTACCTTTAAAAAATATTTTAGATTTTGAAAGCATTAATTAAAAATTTACTAAAGCTTTTTTGAGATACTTTTGATCTAATTTACAATCTTTATAGCCTTGTTTGACAACATTTAGATATCTTTCGGTTGGATATCTAAAAATTGTTTTTTTAGGCATTATATAAGTCATCACAGTATTGTTGTAATACTTGAAATACATTTTTTTTATATAGAATTGGATAATCTTCATAAATATCAAGTTTTTTTTCATCACTTTTCGATATTTCATATAATCCACCTGGCACAATAGAATTATTTTTCTTTTCTATATCTGCAGCACGATACTTACTTCTAAAATTAAGAGTATATCCCTTTAAATTTATCTTTTTAATAAATTTTGAGTCTTTACATCTTCTTTTCATTTGAAAATGATTTAGATTACTTCCATAAGCAAAATAAAGCATAATTAACGCTCAACTATTTCGATTTGTTTATCTTTTACAAATTTAAGAATTTCTGAATTGCATTTATCAATTTTTGTTTTATCAACTGATCGAACAACAATAGATACTCCTAATTTTCCAGCTTTAAAAAATGGATAACTTCCGATTTCAACTTCAGTATTATTATTTTGAACCTCTGTTAAAGATTTAGCTATTTCACTCTCAACAGTTCTTAAATTAATTGTTTCGCTTAATATTGGCTCTCCACCAACTAAAAGATTATTTAAACTTCCAAGCATTGCTTTCATAATTGATGGAACTCCTGGAAGACAAAATACGTTTTCAACATAGAAGCCTGGTGCACCACTAGATGGATTTAAAATTAAATTTGCACTAACAGGCATTTTGGCCATCTTTTGTCTGCCTTCATTAAATTCACCTGGTTTATAATAATTTTCTAATATTGAAAAAGCCTCTTTGTGGAACCCGTATTCAATATTAAATGCTTTAGAAACTGATTGTGCTGTAATATCATCGTGAGTTGGCCCTATTCCTCCTGTTGTAAATATATATGAATGTTTTTTTCTAAGTTCATTTACTGTATTTATTATAATACTTTCATCATCAGGAATTACACGAACTTCTGCAACAGGTATACCTAATGAATTTAACCAAATTGCCAAAGTGCTTGTATTAACATCTTTTGTTCTGCCTGATAGAACTTCGTTACCGATAATTAAAATACCAGCATTTATCTCTTTTTTATTTTGCATATGTAAATATAAGTAAATCTATATGAAATTTACAAATAGCCTTATTAAAGGAAAATTATTAAAAAGATATAAAAGATTTTTCGCTGATATAAAAGTAAATAACAAGATTATAACGGCACATTGTCCTAACACTGGATCTATGCAAGGCCTATTGGATCAAGATAATGAAGTTTTAGTCACAAAACATAATGATCCAAAAAGAAAACTGAAATTTACATTAGAAATTATTAAAGCAAAAAAAAGATACGTTGGTGTAAATACTCATAGAGCTAACAAAATAGTTAATCATGGATTAGAAAACAAATTAATATCGGAATTTAAAACTATTAAAAATATCAAACCAGAATTTAAATTTAGCGAAGATACAAGATTTGATTTTTTATGTGATAATTATTTAATAGAGGTAAAGAATGTTACATTATTTAGAGAAAATGATATTGCAGAATTTCCTGATGCCGTAACATCAAGGGGTACAAAGCATCTAAATATGTTAATTAAATCAATTAAAAAAGGATACAAACCGTATGTCTTATTTTTAACGCAAATTCAAAATATAAATAATTTTAGAATTGCAAAAGATATTGACCACATTTATTTTGAAAATTACAATAAAGCAAAAAAAGCTGGAGTAAAATTTCTCGCTTATAGATGCAAACTGAGTTCTAAAGAGATTAAAATTGAAAAAAAAATTAATATTTTAGATGACTGATTATAAAGAAAAATTTGAAAAGATGAGAGTAGCCGGAAAGATTGCGTCTAAAACTTTAGACATGCTTACAGATTATATTAAACCAGGAGTATCAACAGATAAGATAGATAAATTAGGTTATGAATTTATAAAAGATAATGGAGGCTATTCAGCCCCATTATTTTATCGAGGATTTGAAAAATCACTTTGTACATCACTTAATCATGTAGTTTGTCATGGAATACCTTCTAATAGAGTTTTGGAAGATGGGGATGCGGTTAATGTTGATGTAACAGCAGTCGTAGATAATTATTATGGGGATACAAGCAGAATGTATGAAATTGGAAATGTACCTGTTAAGGCAAAAAATTTAATCGAAGCAACTTATGACTCACTAATGAAAGCAATATCAATTTTACAACCAGGTAAAAAACTTGGTGATATAGGGTTTGAAATTCAATCTTATGTTGAAAGCAAAGGTTATTCAGTTGTTAGAGATTTTTGCGGTCACGGAATAAGTAATGTATTTCATGAACCTCCTAATATACTTCATTATGGATCTAAGAATACTGGTAAAGAATTAACTCCTGGAATGACTTTTACTATTGAACCAATGATAAATTATGGAAAATATGACACAAAAGTTTTAAATGATGGGTGGACTGCAGTAACTAAAGATAAATCATTATCAGCACAATTTGAGCATACTGTTGGTATTACAGAAGATTCATGTGAAATTTTCACAGAATCTGTTAAAGGTTATACGAGGCCCCCATATAATTAATGATATCAAGATATTCTAGAAAAGAACTTGTCAGTATTTGGTCTGAAGAAAACAAATATAAAATTTGGCTAGATGTAGAAATTGCTGCAGCTGAGGCAATGGAAAAATATAAAATTATTCCTAAAGGAGTTGCTTCATTAGTAAAAAAAAAAGGTAAAATCAAAGTTAAAAGAATTCATGATATAGAGGCAAAAGTTAAGCATGATGTAATTGCTTTTTTGACATCAATTACAGAACAAGCTGGTCTTAAAGCAAGATATCTTCATCAAGGTATGACCTCATCTGATGTTTTAGATACAACTTTAAATGTTCAATTGGTTCAATCAGGAAACATTTTATTAAGAGATATCGATAAAATTTTATCTGTTCTAAAAAAACAGGCTAAAAAATATAAAATGACTCCTTGCATTGGAAGAAGTCATGGAATTCATGCGGAGCCAATTACTTTTGGACTAAAATTAGCTTCATTTTATGAAGAATTTAAAAGAAATAAATTAAGACTAAAAGATGCAATAGAAAATGTATCAACATGTGCAATTTCAGGAGCTGTAGGAACGTTTGCAAATATAAATCCTAAAGTCGAAACTTATGTTGCAAAAAAATTAAAATTAAAAGCTGAGCCAATTTCAACCCAAATTATTCCAAGAGATAGGCATGCGCATTATTTTTCAGTACTTGGGATTATTGCTGGAACTGTTGAAAGAGTTGCAACAGAAATAAGGCATTTACAAAGATCGGAAGTTTATGAATTACAAGAATACTTTTCAAAAGATCAAAAAGGCTCATCTGCTATGCCTCATAAAAAAAATCCAATATTAAGTGAAAATCTTACGGGACTTGCAAGGATGGTGAGAAGTTATGTAATACCAGCTTTAGAAAATATTTCTTTGTGGCATGAAAGAGATATTTCTCACTCTAGTGTTGAGAGAAATATTGGTCCAGACGCAAATATAACTTTAGATTTTGCTTTAGTTAGATTGTCAGGAATTTTGGATAAAATGATTGTTTATCCAAAAACTATGATAAAAAATTTAAACCTAACAAGAGGTCTTGTTTTTTCTCAAGAGGTAATGTTAGAACTTACTAAGTCAGGAATGGCTAGAGAGAAAGCGTATAGATTGGTTCAGTCTCATGCGAAAGCCAGTTTTGCAAAGAATACAAATCTATTAACACTTTTAAAAAATGATAAATCTATCAATGGTAAAATAAGTGAAAAAAGATTAGATAAAATCTTTACATATGACAAACACCTAAAAAATGTAAATTATATATTTAAAAGAGTATTTAAATAATGAAAAAAGGAAAAAAATTATACGAAGGTAAAGCAAAAATAATTTTTGCAAGTAATGATAAAAAATATGTTATCCAACATTTCAAAGATGATGCAACTGCATTTAATAATCAAAAAAAAGCTGTAATGGATGGTAAAGGAATTTTAAATAATAGAATATCTGAACATATATTAACTCAATTAAATAATGTTGGTATCAAAAATCATTTAGTAAAACGTTTAAATATGAGAGAGCAACTCGTTCAGCATGTTGAAATTATACCTATTGAATTTGTTGTAAGAAACATTGCAACTGGTTCATTAACTAAAAGATTGGGTATTGAAGATGGGACAGTCTTAGATAGTCCATTAATAGAATATTGCTTAAAAGATGATGATTTAGGAGATCCCTTAGTAAGTACTGAACACATTTTGGCTTTTAAGTGGATGGAAAAAGATGAATTAAAAATAATTAATAAAGAACTAAATAGAATTAACGATTTTCTTCAAGGTATGTTTAGGGGTGTTGGAATTAAACTTGTAGATTTTAAAGTAGAATTTGGAAGATATGAAAAAAATGGAAAAAAAGAGATCATGCTTGCAGATGAAATAAGTCCAGACACATGCAGACTATGGGACATAAATAGTGATAAAAAATTAGATAAAGATAGGTTTAGAAAAGGCCTTGGTAATCTAATTGAGGCTTATCAAGAAGTTGCTAGAAGATTAGATATACTTCATGAACAATCAAATATAAGACCATTAAAATACACCAAGCCACAAGCAGTAAAGATTAGAAAGAAGTAATGAAAATTAAAGTAATAGTAACTCTTAAAAACGGAGTTTTAGATCCTCAAGGAAAGGCTATTCAACAAACACTTAATGGAATGAACTTTGGGAATGTAGAAGATGTAAGACAAGGTAAATATTTTGAAATTGAAGTTAAAGAGAAAGATGAAAAAAAAGCAAAGTCTTTAGTAGATGATATGTGTAAAAAGCTATTGGCCAATCTTGTTATTGAGGATTACAAAATAGTTTAATAAATGAGATCATCAGTCATTATTTTTCCAGGATCAAATTGTGATAGAGACATGGATGTGGCTCTAAAAAAATTTGGCTTTAAAAATCAAATGGTTTGGCACAATGATAAATCTATTCCAAAATCAGATTTGATAGTATTGCCGGGTGGCTTTTCATATGGTGATTATTTAAGATGTGGAAGTATTGCTTCTAAATCAAAAATTATAAAATCAGTAATTGATTTTGCTAATTCAGGGGGGTTAGTTCTGGGAATTTGCAATGGATTTCAAATATTAACTGAAACAGGCCTACTAAATGGAATTTTACAACAAAATAAGTTTCTTAATTTTATATGCAGCAATGTCTATGTAAAAGTTAGAGATAAACAAAATAAATATTTTAAAGATTTAAAAAAGGATGTTTTAGAACTTCACATTGCACACAACGAGGGAAACTATTTTTGCAGCAATGATGAATTAAAATCATTAGAGGATAATAATCAAATAGCTGTAACGTATTGTGGAGAAGATGGTACAGAAAATGAAACAACTAATCCAAACGGAGCAATTAAAAATATAGCTGGAATTTTTAATAATAATAAAAATGTTCTTGGAATGATGCCACATCCTGAGAGAATGATAGATAAATATTTATCAGGTGAAGATGGTTCATTATTTTTCAAAAATATTTTAGATAATTTTAAATAATGGAAGTCACAGAAGCAGTTGCAATAGACCACGGATTAAAAAAAGAAGAATTTTCTAAAATATGTGAACTTCTTAATAGAACACCTAATTTAACTGAGCTTGCAATATTTTCTGCAATGTGGAACGAACACTGCTCTTATAAGTCCTCAAGAAAACATTTAAAAAAAATGCACACAAAAGGAAAACAGGTCATCCAAGGACCTGGAGAAAATGCTGGTGTTATTGATATTGGAGATGATGATGCAATAGTATTCAAAATTGAAAGCCACAATCACCCTTCGTTTATTGAACCTTATCAAGGTGCGGCAACTGGAGTTGGTGGGATCATGAGGGATGTATTTACAATGGGAGCAAGACCAATAGCAAATCTAAATTCAATTCATTTTGGTTCACCACAACATAAAAAAACAAGAAACCTATTAAGAGGAGTTGTTAAAGGCATAGGTGGATATGGAAATTGTATTGGAGTTCCAACTATTGCTGGCCAAACAACTTTTGATGAGTCTTACAATGGAAATATATTAGTAAATGCCATGACACTTGGGTTAGTAAATAAAAACAAGATTTTTTACTCAAAAGCAGCTGGATTAGATAAACCAGTAATATACGTAGGTTCAAAAACTGGGAGAGATGGAATTCATGGTGCCAGTATGGCTTCCGCAACATTCGATGACAAAATTGAAGAAAAAAAACCAACAGTTCAAGTTGGGGACCCATTTACTGAAAAACTATTACTTGAAGCATGCTTAGAATTAATGGCTGATAATTCAATTATTGCTATTCAAGATATGGGTGCAGCAGGATTAACTTCTTCTAGTGTTGAAATGGCCTCAAAAGGAAATCTTGGAATTGAATTAAATCTAAGTGAGGTTCCATGTAGAGAAGAAAAAATGACACCTTACGAAATAATGTTGTCTGAAAGCCAAGAAAGAATGCTCATTGTTCTTGAAAAAGGTAAAGAAGATCACGCTAAGAAAATATTTGATAAATGGAACTTAGATTTTGCAGTTATAGGTAAAACAACAAATTCAAAAAAAATAGAATTAATATTTGATAATAAAAAAGTTGCTGAAATACCAATTGATCTGCTTGCTGAAAATGCTCCGATATATGATCGTCCTTGGAAAAAAACTAAATTACCCCAAAAATTAAAATTTGATAAAGACGAATTTAAATCTTTAAAATTGTCGGATTGTCTAAAGAAAATTTTAAGTAATTCAAATATTTCAGATAAAAAGTGGATATGGGATCAATACGACCATACAGTAATGGGTGATACAATTCAAAAACCTGGTGGTGATGCTGGCGTTGTAAGAGTTCATGGGACTAATAAAGCGGTAGCCGCATCAGTAGATTCTTCTGCATTATATTGTTTCTCGCATCCATTAACTGGAGGAAAACAAATAGTTTGTGAGAGCTATAGAAATCTTATTTCGGTAGGAGCTAAACCTATTGCTATTACGAATTGTTTAAACTTCGGAAACCCAGAAAAAGAAAAAAATATGGGTGAATTTGTAGAATGTGTTGAAGGAATTACAGAAGCAAGCAAGTATCTAGATTTTCCAGTCGTATCTGGGAATGTATCATTTTATAACGAAACAAAAGATAAAGGTATCAAGCCTACGCCAACAATTGGAGGTGTTGGACTAATCTCTGACTATCAACAAATGCTTACAATGGATTTTAAAACTGAAGGAAACTTAGTTTATGTAGTTGGTAAAACTGATGGGCATTTAGATCAAAGTATTTTTGCAAGAGAGATATTAAATGAAAAAAAAGGTCCACCACCAACAGTTAATTTATTTAATGAAAAAAACATTGGTGAGACTGTATTAGATTTAGCTAGAAAAAATCTTATTGTGAGCTGCCACGATGTATCATTAGGCGGAATTTTAATCGCAGTATCAAAAATGTGTATTAAAGGAAAAAAAGGAATAAAAATTAATACACTTAAGGGTTTAACAAATAAATATGAATATTTTTTTGGTGAAGATCAGGCTCGTTATATTATCGAAATACCTAAAAATAGTTTGAAGAAAGTAAATGATATTTTAAACAAATATTCTGTACATTTCGATGAATTAGGGACAGTTAATGGACAATCCATCGTGTATAAAGATGACATCAATTTGCCTATTGAAGAATTGGCAGATGCACATAAATATTGGTTAAAGAAGTATATGGATAGCTAATGGCAATGGATTTAAAAGAAATTGAGAGTTTAATTAAGGAAGGATTACCTGACGCAAAAGTTGAAATTCAAGATTTAGCGGGTGATGGAAATCACTATTCTGCTACAGTGACATCAGCTGAATTTTCAGGTAAAAGTAAAATAGAACAACACAAAATGGTATATAATTCTTTAAAAGGTAAAATGGGAAATGAGCTTCACGCTTTAGCAATTAAAACAAAGGAAATTTAAATGGAACAAGAAACAAATGATTTAATTAAAAGTGAAATTGAAAATAACGATGTATGTCTATTTATGAAAGGTACACCTGATGCACCTCAGTGTGGATTTTCAATGGCAACTTCAAATATTTTGAAGGTTCTTGAAGTAAATTTTAAAGGTGTAAATGTTTTAGCAGATCAAAAGATAAGAGAAGGTATAAAAGTATTTAGTGATTGGCCAACCATTCCTCAATTATATGTTAAAAACGAGTTTATTGGTGGATGTGATATCGTAAAAGAAATGTATGAGAGTGGAGAACTCGCTAAACTTTTTGAGTCTAAAGGAATAAATTTTAAAGCTAAGAATTAATTATCTAGAGTAATATTCAATTACTAAGTTTGGCTCCATCACAACTGGGTATGGAACTTCTTCGAAAGATGGAACTCTTACAAATTTAACTTTTTTATTCTTTTCATCTAATTGTAGATATTCAGGAACTTCTCTCTCCTTGTTAGCAAGAGCAATATCAATTAAAGCAAGTTGTTTAGATTTATCTCTAATTTCAATCGTATCTTCTTCTTTGACCTGATAACTCGCAATATTTACTTTTTTTCCATTAACTTTAACATGACCATGATTAATAAGCTGTCTTGATGAAAAAATAGTGTTTGATAACTTTGATCTATAAATTACAGCATCCAATCTTCTCTCTAATAATCCAATTAAATTTTCAGCTGTATCGCCTTTTTTCATAATTGCTTTTTTGTAAACATTTCTAAACTGTCTCTCATTCATGTTTCCATAATAAGACTTCAATTTCTGTTTTGCTTGAAGTTGAATTCCGTAGTCTGAAGGTTTGCCAGCTTTTGTTTGTCCATGCTGTCCTGGAGGATAGGCTCTTGTATTAAAAGGACTTTTGGGCCTCCCCCATAAATTTACTTTTAATCTTCTATCTACTTTATGTTTAGAGTTTAATCTTTTTGTCATTAGTATGAGGTCTTATAAGCCTAAGTTATGTTTTGTCAATCAACCTTTTCCTTACTTAAACCAGCAAATACACTCGATAAAATACGAGTTTCTTTTTCTGAAAGATTGAGTTTATAGAAAATACTTCTTAGATTTTCCATCATGATTGGTTTTTTTTCAGGTGGGTGAAAAAAATTCTTATTTTCTAAATTATTAATGCACAAATTTAACATTCTTTGAATGTCATTCTTATTTGCACTTTTAATTTTTTTTGACTTTTCAAAGGAAAACTTTTTATTTGAAATTAGTCCACTTACTATTTGAGCTACTATAATTAGACTATGAGACAAATTTAAAGATCTAAAATTCCTATTACTTGGAATTTGTAAAGTATAATCAGCATAACTAACTTCATTATTTGATAATCCAGATGCTTCTGATCCAAAAAGAAAACCAACCTTTTTTTTGTAATTAATCTTATTTAGATCAGTTATTGATATATGTTTAATATTTTTATTTCTAAATCTTGCAGATGTTGCAACTAATATATCCAAATTACTTAATGAGGTTTCTAAATTTTCATATACTTTTGCTTTTTTAACAATATCCTTTGCCCCTACAGATGTTGCAATAATTTTATCATTTGGAAATGAGGGTTTTGGATTAACAATTGATAGATTATTAAAATTAAAGTTTTTTAAAGCTCTAGCACAGGCTCCTATATTTTCTGATAGTTGAGGTTTGTGTAAAATAAAAGTTATATTTCTTAATGACATCAAGTACTAGCAGGAGCATTATCCTTGAAAAGCTTATAATCCAAACTATCAACTAAAGCTTTAAAAGATGCATCAATAATATTTGGAGAAACTCCTATTGTGAACCAATTACCATGTTTTGAGTCTGCACTTTCTATGGAAACTCTAGTAACGGCTCCAGTTCCTGTATTTAAAATTCTAACTTTGTAATCAACTAGCTTTAAATCTTTTAAATATTCTGAATATTTTTCAAGTTTATTTACATTTTTTCTTATAGCATTATCTAATGCATTAACGGGTCCATTGCCCTCGCCTTCACATAGTATTTCATGACCATCTACTTCAAGTTTTGCTTTTGCAAATGATACAACTTCACCAGTTGAATCTTTCTTAACAGAAACATCATACTCATTAATTGAAATATATCTTGGTATTTCCCCCATCAATCTTCTAGCCAATAGTTCAAAAGATGCATCAGCACCATCGTAACTATATCCTATGAACTCTCTATCTTTTACTTCATGAAGAAGTTTTTTAATTTTTGGATCGTCTTTTTTAATATTAATGCCAATTGCATTTAATCTAGACATTATATTAGATTGTCCAGATTGATCAGAAACAACAATATTCCTAGCATTGCCTACTTCATCAGGATTAATATGTTCATAAGTTTTCGGATCTTTTTGTACAGCTGATACATGCATTCCACCTTTGTGTGAAAATGCAGATGCACCCACATAAGGCAAATGTTTATTCGGTTTTCTATTTAATATTTCATCTAATAATCTTGAACATTGAGTTAAATTTTTAATTTTTTCAGGTTTAATATTAATTTCATATTTGTCTGAAAAATCTTTTTTTAAAAAAAAAGTTGGGATCAAAGACATTAAATTTGCATTACCACATCTTTCTCCAAGTCCATTTATTGTGCCCTGAACCTGTCTAACTCCTGCTTGCACAGCTACTAAACTATTGGCAACTGCATTTTCAGTATCGTTGTGGGCATGAATTCCAAGGTTTTTTCCGGGTATATGCTTTGTTACTTCCTCAACAATTTTAGAAACTTCGTGAGGCAATGTTCCTCCATTGGTATCACATAATACAATCCATCTTGCACCACTATCATATGCAGCTTTTAAACATGATATTGCATATTCAGGGTTAGATTTATAACCATCAAAAAAATGTTCAGCATCAAACATAAATTCTTTACCTGAATTAACTATATGCTTTGCACTCTCCCTTATATTTTCTAAATTTTGATCGTTTGAAATACCCAAGGCGACATCAACATGAAAATCCCAACTTTTACCAAATAAACAAACTGATGAACTCTTTGAATTAATCAGAGATGACAACATAGGGTCATTTTTTGCACTATGCTCTGATTTTTTAGTCATACCAAAAGCAGTAAGATTAGCATTTTTAAAATTTAGATCCTTATTGAAAAATTCTGTATCTGTTGGATTTGCCCCTGGCCAGCCCCCTTCGATATAATCAACTCCTAAGTTATCTAAAGATTTAGCGATTTTTTCTTTTTCATTTAATGAAAAGTCAACGCCTTGAGTTTGTGCCCCATCTCTAAGTGTTGTATCAAATATATAGATTTTTTCTTTACTCATTTTAATTTCCACGAGGTTGTACCATCTTTATCTTCAATTAAAATACCCTTATCTAAAAGATCTTTCCTAATTTTATCAGCTAATTGATAATTTTTTTCATCTCTTGCTTTATTTCTTTCAGCTATTTTTGAATTAATTTCATCCTCTGAAAGAGAAATTGTATTTTTTTTTGTTTGTAGCCACTCTTCTGAAGTATCTGTTAATAGACCTATAAAATTGCAAGCTTTTACAAAAGTTGCTTTATCCTCCTTAGTTCCAGTTGAAGCTTTACTATATAAAGAATGTAAATTAGCAATATAGCCTGGGGTGTTTAAATCGTCATATAAAGGATCTAATAATTCGTCTGGTAATATTGTACTTTTATGAACATCAGAATAGGCTGAATACCATTTGCTTAAAGTCTTCTCACATTCTGATATTAGTTTTTCATTCCAATCTAATCCTTGTCTATAGTGAGCACTAATTAATGCTAATCTTAAAACTTGGCCATTATATTTTTTTTTAAAATCTTTTATTTTTAATATGTTTCCCTGAGATTTTGCCATTTTTTCATTAGAAAGAGTTATAAATCCATTATGAACCCAATAATTTGCAAAAGAATTTGTTTCATTTGCACATCTTGATTGAGCAATCTCGTTTTCATGATGAGGAAAAATTAAGTCTCTACCACCCCCATGAATGTCAAATTCTTCACCCAAATATCTTTTAGACATAACCGAACATTCTAAGTGCCAACCTGGTCTGCCTTTGCCCCAAGGAGATTCCCATGAAGGCTCTTTATCTGTTGATGGTTTCCATAATACAAAATCTTCAGGATTTTTTTTTATTTCTGAAACCTCTACTCGTGAACCAGCTATTAATTCATCTAACTTTTTATTAGATAGTTTTCCATAATCACTAAATTTTTTTACTTCAAAATAAACATGCTTATCCTTTGAATATGCAAACCCTTTTTTCTCTAGTTCTATGATCATTTCAATCATTTGTTTTATGTTTTCTGTTGCCTTTGGTTCGCTGTTTGGTGTTTCACATTTTAAGTACTTGCAATCTTCATGAAAGTTTTCAGTAATTTTTGAAGTTAAGTCATTTATAGAAATATTTTGATCATTAGATGCTTTGATTATTTTGTCATCTATGTCTGTAATATTTCTGATATATTTTACAGATGTTGATCCATATCTATTTTTTAAAATTTTATACAGAATATCAAAAACGACTAATGGTCTAGCATTACCAATATGTGGATCATCATAAACTGTAGGACCACAAACATACATGCCTATGGATTTTTCATTTTTGGGAGTAAATTTTTCTTTCTTACCACCTAGACTATTAGTTAAAAATATATCTTTAGCCATACAACTAGGAATATACTTAAATTATAGATTTGTGAATCTATTTGATTAATTAGGAATTTTGCATACTGGAATTGGTTCCATTTTATGCAAATTTGCACTTCGAATTGAATTATATTTATCTCTATTTACAGAATTTTCATTATCCATTGCTTCTTCTAATTCTTTATATGACAAACCAAGCTGTCCCTCATCAGTACGACCATCATCCCATAAACCATCTGTCGGAGGAGCATCAATAATCTCTTTTAAAATTCCAAGTTCTTTACCAAGTTCCCATACCTCAGTTTTATTACAATCTGCTATCGGAGAAATATCTACTCCACCATCACCATATTTTGTATAAAAACCAACTCCAAAATCTTCTACTTTATTTCCAGTTCCAACAACTATCCCATTGTTTGCTGCAGCTACTTGATAAAGCGTTGTCATTCTTAATCTTGCTCTAGAATTTGCCATTCCATGTTCACTACCAAAATTATTTAGTGTTCCCTCGAATGTTTTAAATAAACTATCTAATTCTAATGTGTGTCCCTCTACATTGCTAAAATTCTTCTTTAACCATTCTTGATGTGCCAAACTTAAATCATGTTGTGCAGATTTTTGTTTTATAGGCATTGATAAAACAATTGTTTTTAAACCTGTCATTGCACTTAATGTACTTGAGACAGAAGAGTCTATTCCACCAGAAATACCAATCACTAAAGATTGAGCTTTTTTTGGCATAGAATTCACATAATCTGAAATCCAGTTTTTGATATGATTTACTTTATCTTTAGGTGTCATAATTCAAATATAAGAAAAAAAATTTATTTTTAAACTGTTAAGATGCCGCTTTAATTGCAGATTTAGAATACAAACTATTCTTTTTTATCTCATCTGAAATTAGAAATGCTAATTCTATAGCTTGGTCGGAGTTCAATCTTGGATCACAGTGAGTATGATATCTGCTTGATAAGTCTGCATCAGATATTTTTTTTGCTCCACCAGTACACTCTGTCACATCTTGCCCCGTCATTTCTACATGAAGACCTCCTGCATAAGAACCTTCAGCTTGATGAACTGCAAATACATTTTTAACTTCGCTTACAACATCATTAAACGGTCTAGTTTTAAAACCAGTAGTTGATTTAATTGTATTCCCATGCATTGGATCACATGACCAAACAACATTTAATCCTTCTTTTTTAATCCCTCTAATTAATTTTGGTAAGAATTTTTCAACGTTTTGATGACCAAATCTTGAGATTAAAGTTATTTTTCCTTTTTCATTTTTAGGATTTATAACTTCACATATTTTTGCAATCTCATCAGGTTTAGATGTTGGGCCACATTTGATGCCAATTGGATTTTCTATTCCTTTACAAAATTCAACATGTCCTCCATCTAATTGTCTTGTTCTATCTCCTATCCAGACAAAGTGAGCTGAAGTATCATGATATTCACCCGTGGTTGAGTCTACTCTTGTCATGCTTTCTTCAAAAGGTAAGTGTAAAGCTTCATGGGAAGTCCAAAAGTTAACTGTGTATAATCTATTATTAAAATCAGATGTAATTCCACAAGCATCCATAAAAGCTAATGCATCTGCTATTTTATCTTCTAATTCTTTAAACTTCTTAGCTTGAGGACTTTTCTTAATATAATCTAAATTCCATAAATGAACCTTATTTAAGTCAGCAAAACCGCCTTTTGAAAATGCTCTTAAAAGGTTTAAAGTTGAAGCAGATTGAGAATAAGCCTTAAACATTCTTTTTGGATCAGGTCTTCTAGCTTTTTCATTAAAATCTATCGCATTTATATTATCTCCCAAATAACTTGGTAATTCTTTATCACCTTGTTTTTCAGTTGGAGCACTTCTTGGTTTTGAAAATTGTCCAGCAATTCTTCCAAGTTTTACAATAGGTAAAGAAGCTGAGTAAGTCATCACTAAAGCCATTTGAAGAATAACTTTAAAGGTATCTCTTATATTGTCAGGATGAAATTCTGCAAAACTTTCAGCACAATCACCACCTTGTAAAAGAAAAGCTCTACCATCATTGACCATTGCCAACTGATCTTTCAAATGTCTTGTTTCACCCGCAAAAACTAATGGAGGAAAGGTTTTCAATTTATTTAAAACCATCTCTAATTCCTTCTCATCTTCATATTGAGGAATATGTTTGACAGGATATTTTCTCCAGCTATTTATTTTCCAATTTTTCATTTCAACTCAGAATTGTTTTAACAGACTTTATTATTTATTCAACAGTGACAGATTTAGCTAAGTTTCTTGGTTTATCTATATCGTATCCTTTATCTAATGCAGAGTAATATGCTAACTTTTGCAAAGGTATAGTGGTCAAAAAAGGAATAAGTTCATCAGATATGGCATCAACTTCTATCTGCTCCCATATATTTTCAGAATAAATTTCATCAGTACTTTTATTTGTTATTAGTAAAACTTTTGCACCTCTAGAAATAACTTCTTGCATATTTGAAATAGTTTTTTTGTAATGCTCGTCTCGTGGTGCAATTACCACGACTGGCATACCTTCTTCTATAAGTGCAAGAGGTCCATGTTTCATTTCTCCAGCTGGATAACCTTCGGCATGAACATAAGCAAGCTCTTTTAGTTTTAAAGCACCTTCAAGCGCAATTGGATATGAATATCCTCTACCTAGAAACATTGATCCTTTAGAATTAGCAAAATCTTTTCCAAGTGTTTGAATTTTATCTTCAATATTAAGAGTATTTTTTGCAGATTTAGATAAAGACATTAAATCTTTTATTTTTTTTTGGTAATCTTTTTTGTTAATTGATTTTTGTTCATAAGAAAGCTTAGTACATAATAAATAAAGAACTAACATTTGTCCTAAGAAAGCCTTTGTAGATGCAACACCCACTTCTGGACCACAATGAATAGGTAAAACTAAATCAGCATCTCTTGCAATTGAACTTTCTACAACATTTACGACTGCACATGTTTTAACATTATTCTTTTTGCACAAATCTAATGCTGCAAATGTATCTGCAGTCTCTCCTGATTGAGAAACAAACACATAAAGACAATCTTTTTTAAATTTAATTTTTCGGTATCTAAACTCAGAGGCTATATCAACACTAACATCTAAACTTGTATTTTGTTCAAACCAGTACTTAGCAACAAGGCATGAGTGATATGCAGTTCCACATCCAATTAAAATCACTGATGAAATTTCACTTATTTTCCAAGGAAAATTATAAATATTTATCTCTTTATTATGTTTGTCAATGTACTCATTTACACAATTTTTTAAAGTTATCGGCTGCTCGTCTATTTCTTTAGCCATATAATATTTGTAATCTCCTTTTTCATAATTTTGATCATCTTTAGAAAGATTTAAAATTTTTTTATTAACCTTGGTTCCATCAGCATCAAAAAATTCAACCTGGTCTTTTTTTAATATGCAAAACTCTCCATCATTTAAATATGAAATTTTATTAGTCATAGACTTTAATGCATAAGAATCTGAACCAAGATAGTGTTCGTTTGGACCATAACCAACTGCAAGTGGAGAGCCTCTTCTTGCCCCAACTATTAAATCTGGTTGATCTTTAAATATTATTCCTAATGCAAAACTACCATGTAATTTTTTTAAAACTTTTATAATTGTATTTTTAAGGTTATTTTTTTTTAAATAATCAGTTACCAAATGAACAATTACTTCTGTATCTGTTTGGGATTTAAACTTATAGCCTTTATTTTCTAATAACTTTTTTAGAATAGTTGAATTTTCAATTATACCATTGTGAACTACAGATACATCTTCTGAAGAATGAGGATGTGCATTTATTGAACTAGGTTTACCATGTGTGGCCCATCTAACGTGTCCGATACCAATAGAGCCAGATATTTTAGTTCGTATTATGTTTTTCTCTAAAGCGTCTACTCTACCCTCACATTTGACCTCATTTATATTTCCATTTGAAAGAGTTGCTAAACCTGCGGAGTCGTAGCCTCTATACTCAAGTTTTTTTAACGAACTTATAATTCTTGGAGTAACCTCTTTGGAGCTTGTAATTCCAACTATTCCACACATTGCTTATTATTTCCTTTTGTAATTTTTCTTTTCTTTTTGATTTGATCTAGTTAATGCCAATGAGCCTCTGCTTACATTTTTAGTAATTACTGAACCTGCGCCTATAACACTTTTTTCATTTAAAGTAACCGGTGCCACTAAAGATGTATTTGAACCAACAAATACTTTATCTTTAATATTTGTTTTACTTTTTTTTCTTCCATTATAATTACAAGTTATTGTCCCAGCTCCAATATTAACGTCCTTCCCCACTAGTGCATCGCCAATATATGATAAATGATTAACTTTAGAATTTTTATTTATTATAGTTTTTTTTACCTCAACAAAATTTCCAATTTTTGATCCGGATTTAATTTTTGTTCCAGGTCTTAAACGGGCATATGGACCTATACTCACATCATTATCTATTTTAACACCCTCAAGATGAGAGAACGATAAAATTTTTACATTGTTTCCTATTTGAACTTTGTCAGCAAGGACAACATAAGGTTCTATCTCTACATTCTTTCCAATTTTTGTATCTTTAGAAAAAAAAACTGTCTCCGGTCCCTTCATTTTGACACCTTTTTTTAAAAATTTATCTCTAAGTTTATTTTGTAAATTTTGACTATTCATTAGATAGTTGTATATAACTGGGTATTAATTTAATTAATTCACAATTTATTTCTTATTAATACTTTTTAAATGACACAAAAATTCACAGTTCTTTTTGATTTAGATGGTACGTTAGTAGACACAGCACCTGATCTAATGCTTGCTCATAACCATGTTATGAAGAAATTTGGATACCCCACAAAATCTCTTGATGAACTTAAAAATACTGTTGGTCAAGGAGCTGGAGCAATGATTGGTAGATCTATATGGAGCCAGGCTAAAAAAGAATTAACTTCGATTAATGAAAAAATTAAAAACAAAATGACAGATGAATTTATTTCTTATTATGGAAAAAATATTTTAAATGAAAGTACCCTGATGCCTGGTGTAAAAGATTTTCTAAATTGGTGTAAAAAAAAAAATATATCAATGGCTGTATGTACGAATAAAACGGAACATCTTGCAGTAGATCTTTTAAAAAAAATTGGGATATATGATTACTTCGAGTATGTTGCTGGTTATAATACTTTTGATTATTGTAAACCTGATCCAAGACATATAACAACAATCATAGAAATTTTAGATGGTAGTAAAAATAAATCAATTATGATTGGCGATAGTGAGTCGGATGCAAATGCAGCTAAAGCAGCAGATATTCCAATGATTTTATTAGAGGATGGATATACTGAAAAAAATATTGATGAAATTTATCATAATCACTTAATAAAAGACTTTGTAGGTATTGAAAAAATTGTATCTCAATATCTTTAATATTGATTAATTTAATTTAACTATTAAAACAAAATCACAAATTAGGAGTTATTTTGTTATTTCATACAATTAAAGTATATCCATCAAAAATAAATCTTCCAAAGAAGAAACAGCTTGCTTGGAAAATAGCAGAGATAGCAAGTGATAATGCTAAATTAAATAAAAATTCAATAGAAATGGTTATTAATAGAATTATTGATAACGCTTCTGTTGCTATAGCTTCCTTAAATAGAAGACCTGTAATATCTGCAAGAGAAATGGCAAAAAAACATGTTAGAAAAAATGGAGCTAATCTTTTTGGCATAAATTCAAAAATTAAATTTGATTGTGAATGGGCTGCGTGGGCAAATGGAACTGCTGTTAGAGAATTAGATTTTCATGATACATTTCTAGCGGCTGATTACAGCCATCCTGGTGATAATATTCCTGCTCTTTTAGCAGTGGCACAACAATTAAAAAAAAATGGAAATGATTTATTAAGAGGAGTTATAACTGCTTATGAAGTTCAAGTTAATCTTGTAAAAGCTATTTGTCTTCATAAACACAAAGTTGATCATATCGCTCACTTGGGACCAAGTGTTGCTGCTGGTATTGGATCTATGTTAAAATTAAATACAGAAACTATTTATCAAGGTGTTCAACAAGCATTACATGTGAGTGTTTCAACAAGACAATCAAGAAAAGGTGAGATTTCAAGTTGGAAGGCTTATGCTCCAGCTCATGCAGGAAAATTGGCAATTGAAGCTGTAGATAGAACGATGAGAGGTGAAGGAGCTCCGAGTCCTATTTATGAAGGTGAAGACAGTGTAATTGCAAGAATATTAGATGGAAAAAATGCTAAATATTTTGTTCCTTTGCCTAAAAAAAACGAAGAAAAGAAAGCCATTCTCGAAACATATACAAAAGAATATTCTGCAGAATATCAAGCTCAAGCATTAATTGATATTGCAAAAGCACTTAATAAAAAAATTGATAATTTAAATACAATTAAAAAAATAGATATATATACAAGTCATCATACGCATTATGTAATAGGGACTGGAGCTAATGATCCACAAAAAATGGATCCAAATGCTAGTAGAGAAACTTTAGATCACTCAATAATGTATATTTTTGCAGTAGCTTTAGAAGATGCAGATTGGCATCATGTAAAGTCATATACTAAAAAAAGAGCTAACAAAAAAAGTACAATTAAAATATGGAGATGCATTAAAACTCATGAGGATAAGAAGTGGACTAAGAAATATCATGATCCTGATCCAAAAAAGAAATCTTTTGGTGCAAAGGTTATAGTAACATTAAATAATGGGAAAAAAATTATTGAGGAATTAGAAAGAGCAGATGCTCATCCTTACGGCAAAAGACCTTTTCAAAGAAAAGATTATATAAATAAATTTAAAATTTTAACAGAAAATATTATTTCTAAAAAAGAAAGTGATAGATTTTTAAAAGATGTTCAAAATTTAAAAAAATTAAAAAATAATCAGCTTACAAAACTAAATATAGAAGTGAGTAAAAAATACTTAAAATCTAATAATAAAAAAGGAATATTCTAGTGCACTTTGTTGAAAAAAAACCTGAAGAGAAAAGAATTGATTTAGATAATAAACTAAAATCAAATAAAATTTTAAGAATACCAGGTGCATATAATCCATTAACAGCAAAAGTTATTGAAGAAATTGGATATGATGGAGTTTATGTATCTGGAGGTGTTATGTCTAATGATTTAGGTTATCCAGATATAGGATTAACAACTCTTAATGATGTCAGTAACAGATCGAAACAAATTGCACGTGTTACAAATCTTCCGACCATTGTTGATGTCGATACAGGTTTTAAATCTTGTAAAGAAACTGTTCAAACATTTGAAAATTTTGGTATTTCAGCAATTCATTTAGAAGATCAGATAGAACAAAAAAGATGTGGCCATCTAGACAATAAAGAGTTGATATCAAAAGAGGATATGACAAAAAAAATTAAAGAATGCGTAGAAGCAAGATCAGACAAACAATTTAAAATCATTGCACGTTCTGATGCTAAAAGCGTAGAAGGTATTGATAAAATGATCGATCGTTGCAAATCCTATATTGATGCTGGTGCAGAAGTTGTTTTTCCAGAAGCATTAAAAGACGAAGCTGAGTTTGAAAAAGTTAGAAAATCATTAAATTGTTATCTTCTAGCTAATATGACTGAGTTTGGTAAATCGAAGTTGCTAGATTTTAAACAATTAGAAGAACTTGGTTATAATATTGTTATTTATCCAGTTACTACACAAAGATTAGCGATGAAAAGTGTTGAGGATGGTCTACGTGCCATTTTTGCGGATGGACATCAAAATAATATTATAGATAAGATGCAGACCAGAAAAAGATTATATGATCTAGTTGAGTATGAAAAATACAACTCTTTAGATGAGAAAATATATAATTTTAGTACAGAGGGACATGAATAATGAGTGAAGAAGTAAAAAAAGGTTTATTAGGAATTGTTGTTGATGAAACAGAAGTTTCTAAAGTTATGCCTGAAATTAACTCATTAACCTATAGGGGTTATGCTGTTCAAGATCTGTGTGAATTTTGTAGATTTGAAGAAGCTGCATATCTTATTTTAAAGGGTGATTTACCAAACAGTATAGAGTTAAGACAATTTGAAAAAATTGAACGAGGACATAGGGATTTATCGAAAAATCTTTACGAAATAATTAAACACATGCCAAAGAAATCTCATCCTATGGATGTCGCTAGAACAGCAGTAAGTGTTATGGGATTAGAAGATAAAGAAACTACAGATAATTCTCAGGAAGCAAACACAAGAAAAGCTTTAAGAATTTTAGCTAAAACTCCAACTGCTTTAGCGGCTTTTTATAGAATTCGAAAAGGTAAAAAAATTATTAAACCAAAAAAAGAGCTAACTTTTGCAGAAAACTTTTTCTATATGTGTTTTGGAAAAGTACCTCAAAAGGAAATTGTAAAAGCGTTTGATGTATCTTTAATTTTATACGCAGAACACAGTTTTAATGTATCAACTTTTACAGCAAGAACGATAACAAGTAGTTTATCTGACATACATGGCGCTATAACAGGTGCTATTGCTAGTTTAAAAGGACCATTACATGGTGGAGCTAATGAAGAAGTTATGCATATGATGAACAAAATCAAAAAACCTGAGAATGCTTTAAAATGGATCAATAATGCATTAAAGAAAAAAGAGGTTGTGATGGGTTTTGGGCACAGAGTTTATAAAAGTGGAGACTCTAGAGTTCCAACCATGAAGGAGTATTTCAAAAAAGTTGCTAAAATTAAAAAAGATAAAAAGTTTTTAAAGATTTACGATATTGTTGAAAGAGTAATGATTAGTAAAAAGAATATACATCCAAACGTGGATTATCCAACGGGACCTACTTATCATTTAATGGGTTTTGATACAGATTTCTTTACACCAATATTCGTAATTTCAAGAATTACAGGTTGGTCAGCTCACATAATGGAACAACATTCATCTAATAAATTGATTAGACCATTAGCTAAATACAAAGGTAGCAAATATCGAAAAGTTATGCTTTTAAATCAAAGATAACTATTTTGATAGTAACTTTCCTAATATTCTAATATCCTTAACTTTTTCTAAGTTCCTTACTGTTTCAATAATTTTTTTAGATTTAGATAAAGGCCATCTAGCAAATTCTGTACAACCAAGAAACTTATCTGCAACTTCATCGTAAGTCATTGGTATTGCAGGACTACCTTTTCCAAAATCACCTCTTCCAGATATTTTTTTTCCGTTTTTTAAATATATGTCTATTATAGTTGTCATTTTATCGTAGCCTGCAGCTTCAGCTATTTTGTTTTTATAAAAGTTCACTTTTTTAAGCATTTGTTGAACATCAGATTTATTGATTCTTTTATCTTGATATTCAGGAATGTATGCTCTTCTATCAATTAAAAGTATTGCCATAGAATACTCCATACTAAATTTAGCTTGAAACTCATTTTTTGGTTGATGATGTATCAAAGCATTTTGCATGTTATGGTTTGTGCCAACATCTACTTTAACTACTTGCTCAGGCTTAATGTCATACTTGTTAATTAACTCTAACATCTTTGTCATCCCAGGATGGGTTAAAGAACCGCAAGGATGAGGTTTAATAGAAATGCCTGGAGATTTAAATGTCCATGGTCTTCCAAGTTTACCTTTTAACGCGTTTATATCGTAACCACCTCCATGAGCTTGAAAGAAACCTCTAGGAGATTCTAAAATTTTATCAGTTGAAGACCACCCATATCTTACTAGATCACAAGCTATCACCCCACTCTCTGCCGCTCTACCTGCGTGCAGTGGTTTTGTCATTGTTCCAAAATTTTCTCTTAATCCAGCGCTAAGAGAGGCCGCAATCCCTAAAGATCTTAAAATTTTGTTATGATCATATTTTCTAATTTTAGCTGCAGCAGAAGCAGAAGCAAAAGTTCCACAGGTTGCTGTTGAGTGAAAACCATGTTGATAATGACGTGGAGACATGGCTTCAGATATTTTACATTCTACATCTACACCAATTAAATATGAGTTTAAAAAATCTTTTCCATTAATTTTATTTACTTCACCTTCCGCAAAAGCACTTGGCAAGCAAGGTGCGGTAGGATGTGTTAATAAACCATAAACCCTATCTTTTGCTACAGCTAATTGCGTATCATCGTAATCGTCAGAATGTATTCCTACACCATTTGCCAAAGCTGCAAAGTGCGTTGGAACCTTCATTTTTGAACCAATAACTGTTGCCTTCCCTTTTGCTGAACTTTTTTTGATATGTGCAAATAAGTAATTACCTGTTCTTGCAACAGAGCCTGATAATGCTAAACCAAAACCATCCAAAATATGTTTTTTTGCTAACTCAACAACTTCTTTTGGAATATTTTTAAATTTTGTTTTGTGAACAAAGTTAGCAACGTATTTTGTTAAGTCTTTTCCTCTTTTAGATTTAATATTAGGTGTAAAAGCTTTAGTCATTATTTTCCTTTCATTATTAGATTTTTAATAGGTCTGTAAAATAAACTTAAAAAAGTTAATGTAAAAAATACAAGTACAATTGGCCTTGTGAAAAACATAAATATATTTTGGTCAAATATTATGATTGATTGCGCTAATGAATTTTCCACTAATTCGCCTAGTACAATTCCCATAATTATTGGTGCTGGAGAAAATCCTGACCGTCTTAAGAAAAATCCAACAACACCTGAAATTAACATTATGTAAACATCTACCATAGATTGAGATAATCCATAAGATCCAACAAGACAAAATACAAATACAGATGGCCATAAATAACCCCTTGGTATTAACGAAATTCTTGAGAATATTTTAGCTCCAAGTAAACCAAAAATTAAAAAGATAAAGTTTGCTAAAAGCATGCCATAAAAAATTGTGTAAAGCAGGTCAGGTTGCTGTTCAAACAAATATGGTCCAGCTCTTAATCCATGAATTTGAAATCCTCCAAGAATTACTGCTGTAGTTGCTGAACCTGGAATACCTAAAGCAAGAGTTGGTATCATTGCACCACCAGTAGCAGCATTATTAGCTGACTCTGGAGCTGCAACTCCTTCTATTTCTCCTTTTCCAAAGTTATCTTTATTTTTTGACCATCTTCTTGCCTCGTTATAACCAATCATTGCGCTAACTGTTCCGCCTTCAGCTGGAAGAATGCCTATAAAAGTTCCTATGCCCGATGATCTTAAAATTGTTTTAACACAACTCTTAAATTCTGAAATTGAAGGAAGTTTTATTGCTGAAAACTTAATTCTTTCTAAAAGTAATTCACTTTTTGATGCTTGGACTAATATCTCTGACATTGCAAATAAACCAATTAATACAGGAACAAAGCTTATCCCTTCAAAAAGTTCAGCAACCCCAAATGTAAATCTTGAAATACCAGTTGTAAGGTGAACTCCGATTGTTGCAACAAATAAACCTATCAAACCTCCAATAAGATTTTTAACAGGAGATTTTGAGCTTATAGAGGCTAACATTGATAATCCAAATATTGCCAATGCAAAATATTCTGGAGGTCCAAATTTATATGCAATTCTTGCTAGTGTTGGTGCAAAAATAATTAGGACTATCAAAGAAATAATTCCACCAACTACGCTAGATACTGCAGCCATGCCTAAAGCTTTACCTGCCTGGCCCTTCTGAGCCATTGGAAAACCATCAAAAGCTGTTGCAGCAGCAGGTGGGGCGCCAGGTGCATTAATTAATATAGCTGTGATTGATCCTCCAAATGTACCACCACAATATAATGCAGCCATAGCTGCAATCGCTTGACTGGGTTCTAAATATATTGTGAACGGTAATAACAATGCAATAGCCATTCCTGAACTTAATCCAGGAAGAGCACCTATCAATACTCCAACAATTGTAGATCCTAGTATTAAACCAAATGTTGTTGGATTTAAAATTAAAGAGATATTTGATAAAATTTCCATTAATAAAAATTCCTAATTATAAATTCCTCTAATATCCCTTGAGGAAATTTTAATTGAAGTACAAGTGTAAAAAAAACAAAAACAAATACTGATATAGTTAAAGAATAAAAAAAGATTTTTATATAATCTTTCCTTTGCCATAACATAGGTGTAACTAAAGTGAACAAAAATATAGAAATTAAAAATCCAAGTTTATCTGCTATTAAAACTATAAACAATGTATAAGCAAATGTTACAAAAGCATTTCTTCGAATTAATTCTTTTTTATCAGACTTTAAATTTTTATTCTGAATTAACTGAAATATAGATAAAAAAATTATTAAAGAAAAAATTAATCTTGGCATCATTGTAGGTTGCATTCCCTGAGCTAAAATTTCAGGAACTTCATCAAATGTGAATGTGTATGCAAATAATGAGACTGATATAATTATAATAATACTTAGAATTTTTATATCTTTTATCATTTTGATTTAAATGGGGGTTGTATAACCCCCATTAAGTAATTGAAATTATTTAGCTAAACCTAAACTTACTAAAGCAGCTCTTGCTTCTTTGTAAATAGATTTAATTTCAGCATCCCAAGCTTTAGCTCCAGCAACACTTGATGCATCCAAACCAGCACCTTGTAAATAGTTTTGGTAAACTGGATGTTTCATTGCTTTAAGGAATCCTTTTTCAAGAGTATCAATAGTTTTTTGTGGTGTACCTTTAAGCACAACAACACCTCTAACTGTAGCAAAAGATGCATTAATACCTTTTTCTTTTAAAGTTGGTGTATCTGGTAATGCAGACATTCTTTCATCTGCCATTACTGCTAGTACTCTCAATTCACCTGCATCTAATTGATCTTTACCTTCATCTAGGTTTAATCCAGCAGCTTCGATTTGATTTCCTACTAAACTAGTCATTATCGCTCCACCACCTTCGAATGGTACAAAAGCAATTTTTGTTTTTGCTTCCCTTGCGAATATTAATCCTGAAATATGATCAACACTTCCTACGTTAGTACCACCATATTTAATTGGTTTTTTTTGACCAGCTTTAATTAAATCTTCAATTGTTTTGTAAGGACTTTTTGCATTTACAAATATTACAATTGGGTCAACTGTAGTTCTTGCAACACCAACAAAATCATCAATTGTCAGCTCCGCTTGTCCTCTAGCCATTCTAAATAAATGAGTTGGCGTAATAGCTAGTACTGTATGACCATCTCTAGGCTTCGATTTTACGTAAGCCATTGCCTTATTACCTGCATCACCTCTTTTTGGAGTGATGTAAGCGTTATTTTTAAGATTTTTTCTTGTTCTAATTAACAACATTCTTGCAGTTGTATCAGTTCCTCCACCTAAACCGGCGTGAGTAACAACTTCAATTGGTTTAGATGGAAAACCATGACCGTCAGCAACGGCAACATTTCCCAAACCAATGAATGATGTAACTACTAAAATAGCGCTAAGTAACAAATTTAACGTTTTTTTCATTGTTTTCCTCTCGTAAAGTTAAAATTTATATAATCAAAGTGAAATTGCTAATACAAGGACCATTTGACCACACCCAAATACGATTATTAAATAAAAGTAACTAAATATTTGATTTTAGTTTCTCTTTATATAATGAGATACCCTTTTCGACCTTATTCTTATATGATTTCTTAAAACCTTCTAATTGCCAGCCTGAAAGTCTATTCTCAATTTCTTTCAAATTATTATTTTTCCAATTATCTGTTGTATCGGGATCCTTCCAGATTTTTTTCTCTTCATCAGATCTTCCACATCCATAACATAGACCTGATACTGGATCAGTTTTACAAATACTTATACAGGGACTTACTATCACTTAATCCTAGGAAAAAGCGTCTATCCAGTTACCTTGTGTAGATGCTTTTGAATATTCAGTGGCTCTACCTTCAAAGAAGTTCATATGCTCTACTGCATTTAACATCGTGTCTAACCATGTTAATGGATTTTTCTGAACATCATATATTGGTTCAAGACCTAACTGAGTTAATCTTCTGTTTCCAATGAACCTTATATAATCTTTAACTTCTTGAGCAGTTAAACCTTGCATTGGACCCATTTCAAAAGCTAGATCAATAAATGCATCCTCGTGTTCAATTATAGTTCTGCAAGCTTCATAAAGTTCTTTTTTAAGCTTTGGAGTCCAAATCTCTGGGTTTTCCTTAATGAACTCTTTAAAAATTCTAATCATAGAATTACAATGAAGAGTTTCATCTCTTACTGACCAAGTAACTATCTGACCCATTCCTTTAAGTTTGTTGTGTCTTGGAAAGTTTAATAAAATTGCAAAACTTGCAAATAACTGAAGACCTTCTGTAAAGGCACTAAATACTGCAACTGTTTTTGCGATATCCTCTTTTGAGTTTACATTAAAGTTTTGCATGTAATCATATTTATCTTTCATCTCTTTGTATTTCATGAAAGCGGAATATTCAGATTCTGGCATTCCAATTGTATCTAATAGATGTGAATAAGCTGCTACATGAACTGTTTCCATAGACGCAAATGCAGTCATCATCATTAAAACTTCTGTAGGTTTAAATACAGTTGTGTAATGTCTTAAATAACAGTTATTAACTTCAACATCTGCTTGAGTAAAAAATCTAAAGATCTGAGTTAATAAATTTTTTTCTGACTCTGAAAGATTTTTTTGCCAATCTCTGACGTCATCACCAAGTGGAACTTCCTCTGGTAACCAATGAATTCTCTGTTGAGTTAACCAAGCATCATAACACCATGGGTATCTGAATGGTTTATAAACGGGGTTCTCAACTAATAGACCCATTTTTTTCGGTTCTATAATTTTTTGTTTTGTATCTTTTAGGCTTTCTACTGACATGATAAACACTCCTCATATTCTGGTTGTTGATTTTCTTGTTTTTTTGATTTGTAAACGTTTGCAGTTACATCTGTAGAATTTGCATCGTTCACATTTTCCGCTCTTTGTATTGATTTAGATCTGCAGTAATAAAGGCTCTTCAATCCTTTTTTCCAAGCTTGGAAATGGATTTGGTGTAAGTCCCTTTTATGAATATCTGCAGGTATAAATATATTTATTGATTGTGCTTGTGAAATATGAGGTGTTCTATCTGCACCTAATTCCACAATCCATTTCTGGTCTAATTCAAAAGCCGTTTTAAATACGTCTTTTTCTTGTTGGGTTAAAAAATCAAGATGAGAAACTGAGCCTTGATTAGTTGTTATACTTGACCATGTTTCATCATCATTTTTACCATATTTCTCTAATAATTTACTTAGATATTTATTTCTAACGTTAAATGATCCAGACAAAGTTTTATGTGTATAACTATTTGCTGCAATTGGCTCTACACCTGGAGATGTTCCACCACAAATAATTGAAATTGAAGCAGTAGGAGCTATTGCAGTTTTATTTGAAAATCTTTCATTAATACCATAATCAGCAGCATCTGGACATGCACCTCTTTCATCAGCCAAATCTTTTGAAGCTTGATCAACTTGTTTTTGGATGCTTTCAAATATTTTTTTATTCCAAACTTTACTCATCACTGATTCAAAAGGAATCATTTTTTGTTGGAAGAATGAATGAAGTCCCATAACTCCTAGACCAACACTTCTTTCTTTTAATGCTGAATAAACTGCATCACTAAATGACTCGGGTGCTTTTTCAGTAAAGTCAGTTAATACATTATCTAAAAATCTCATTACGTCTGGAACAAAGTTTTCATCGTCTTTCCATTCATCATAAGTTTCTAAATTTAAAGATGATAAACAACATACCGCTGTTCTATCTCTACCCTCTTTATCAATTCCTGTTGGTAAAGTTATTTCGCTACACAAGTTGGATGTCTTAACAGTCAAACCAGCAAGCTTATGATGTTGAGGTATCATTCTATTAACTGTATCAATGAAAACAATATAAGGTTCTCCAGTTTCAATTCTTGCAGTTAATAATCTAATCCATAAATTTCTTGCAGAAACGGTTGCTTGTACTGATTGATCTTTTGGACTTTTCAGTGCCCATTGTTCGTCCAACTCAACAGCTCTCATGAATGCATCTGAAACTAATACGCCATGGTGTAAATTTAATGATCTTCTGTTTGGATCACCACCTGTTGGTCTTCTCATTTCAATAAATTCTTCTATCTCTGGATGATCAATTGGAAGATAACAAGCTGCAGATCCTCTTCTTAGAGAGCCTTGACTGATCGCCATTGTCAAAGAGTCCATAACTTTGATGAAAGGAATAATGCCTGAAGTTTTTCCAACTCTTCCAATTTTTTCTCCAATGGATCTTAGGTTGCCCCAATAACTTCCAATACCTCCACCTTTAGCAGCCAACCAAACATTTTCACTCCATAGATCTAATATTCCAGTTAAGCTATCCCCCGCTTCATTTAAGAAACAAGAAATTGGTAAACCTCTTTTTGTTCCACCATTTGATAAAACTGGTGTTGCTGGCATAAACCATAAATTACTAATGTAGTTATAAAGTCTTTGCGCGTGTAAATTGTCATCTGCATAATGACTCGCAACTCTTGCAAATAAATCTTGGAAAGACTCATTTTCTCCAAGGTATCTGTCGCTTAGTGTTGCTCTTCCAAAATCTGTTAAATTATTATCTCTAGATCTATCTATTTTAATAGTTATCCCTTTAGAATTTTGAAACAACTCAGTGTTGTTATTTAGTGAAAATAAGTCTGGTCTTTTGTCATTATTGCTGATTTTTTCTGCTGGTTTATAATCAGAGACAGCCTTCCTGATTGCCTGAGACAATATTTTGTTCATTAAACTCCCTTTTTATCTTTATACTAAAAAATCTAGTAAATAACTAGATATAGTGTGTAAATTTACCTGATATACTATATAAATTGTAAATCAATAGAACATTTATAGAACTTATTAAATATTTATCAATAAAAATTTTAAAAAAATGTACATATATCCACATGAATAATTCGGGAAAAATTGATCCCTACGGCTTTCGGGAATATGACGCACGATGGGTATACGAAAAAGACATAGATGACGATGGAATCGTTCAACTTGGCAAAGGTCTTGGAACTCAAATAATTAATCATACAAAGAAAAACAATCCAAGAATTATCGTTGGTCAAGATTACAGGTCTTACAGTGAACATATCAAAGAAAAATTAAAAGAGGGTTTAGTTTCAACTGGGTGCAAAATCGAGGATATAGGATTATCTTTATCCCCAATGGTTTACTTCGCACAATTTAATTTAAATTCAGATGCAATAGCTATGGTTACAGCTAGTCATAATGAAAATGGTTGGACTGGTGTAAAAATGGGTATCAAAAAAGGACTTACTCATGCACCTGAAGAAATGAAAGAACTAAAAGATATTACTCTCAATCAAAAATTTATTAATGGTGAGGGAAATATAAAAAAAATTGATGATTTTCAGAATGTTTATAAAAATGATCTGATAAAAAAAAACCCGTTAAATAAAAAAATTAAAGCGGTAGTTGCTTGTGGCAATGGAACAGCAGGAATATTTGCGCCAGAAATTTTAAGAAGTATTGGATGCGAAGTAATTGAACTTGATTGTGAACTTGATTGGACTTTTCCAAAATACAACCCAAATCCTGAAGATTTAGAAATGTTACATGCAATTTCTTCAGCAGTTAAAGAAAATAAAGCTGATATTGGATTTGGTTTTGATGGAGACGGAGATAGAGTTGGTGTTATTGATGATAAAGGTAATGAAATCTTTTCAGATAAAATAGGACTATTAATTGCTAGAAATCTTTCAAAAGATCATCAAAATAGTAAATTTATTGTTGATGTAAAATCGACAGGACTTTATTCCAATGACAAAATATTAAATGAGAATAAATGTGAAACAATTTATTGGAAAACTGGTCATTCTCATATCAAAAGAAAGGTAAATACCGATAACGCTTTAGCAGGATTTGAAAAAAGTGGTCATTTCTTTTTTAATAAACCTTTGGGATATGGCTATGATGATGGAATTAATTCAGCAATACAGGTCTGTAAGTTACTCGATAAAAATAACAAAAAAATGAGTGAAATACTTGGTGAATTACCAACGACTTATCAAAGTCCAACTATGGCTCCTTATTGTAAAGACAGTGAAAAATATGAAGTAGTTGAGAATTTAGTTAAAGAAATGAAAAATATCAAAGAAAATAAAACTAAAGTAGATAATCAAGAAATTAGAGAGATATTGACTGTTAATGGGGTAAGATTTTCTTTTGATGATGGGTCTTGGGGATTAATTAGAGCATCTTCAAATAAACCCTCTTTAGTCGTAGTTACTGAAAGTCCAACCTCTGAAGATAGAAAAAAGAAGATTTTTGACTTTATTGATAATCTGCTTCAACAAACTGGTAAAGTTGGGGATTATGATCAAAAAATTTAAAATTCAACTATAAAGAGTTAAGAAAAAATTAGAGAATCGCTTAATATGTAACTGAGGTGGCGGAGGGAGACTGAAACCACCTCGTCTCCTAAGTAACTAAAAATCTATAAAGAAATAAAGTACCAATAACATAAAGAAAAACACCAAATAACCTTTGTGTTTTAACTCTATCTAGATCTTGAACTGTTTTTGCTCCAATCCTTGCCATGAATGTGGTTATTGGAACAAAAATTATAAATGCAGGTATATTAATAAATCCAATACTGAGTGGTATATCGGCTTTCAACATCAAGCCAGATGTAAAAAAACCAATTGATCCAAATAAAGCTATTATAAATCCAATGGCTGCAGAGCTTCCTATTGCTAAGTTAATAGGATAACCAAAGTATCTTAATATAGGAACATTCATCATTGCTCCTGTTATGCCCATAGGAGCAGATATTAATCCTGACAAAAATCCAAATATTATTCTTGGGAAAATATTAAATTTTTTCTTAATTTTTTTTTTCTTTTCACTTTGTAATAGCAAGTAAGCTCCAAAAAAGAAAACAACAGCAGAAAAAAAGAATAACAATGTTTTAGTATTCATCAATGCTGCCATCAATGTTCCAGAGAAAACTCCAATTATTACAAATGTTCCATAATTTTTAATAATATTAAAATCAACAGCATTGTATTTTCTATGAGTTAATACTGAGGCTGTAGCAGTTAAAATTGTTATTGAGAAAGCTGTCCCTACAGATAAATGCATTAAATAATCTTTATCCACGTTAAATGCTTCAAATACAAAAAATAAAAATGGAACTGAAATTAATCCTCCACCGATACCAAAAAAACCTGCAAAAAAACCAACCGGAACAGCGGCTGCCATCATTAAAAAAATAAAATAGATATTATTAATCTCTAGAAGAGTATTATTCAATTTGCCCTGCCGATATACTTTGTGGATTAAACTTTACTTTATCCATTATGTGATCAATTTTCTTAACATCGGCATCTCTTACACACATATTTTCACTTAAATATCTTTTCCAAAAACTTGAACCAGTTTGGCCATGAAATAGACCAAGGGTATGTCTCATAATTTGATTTAATCTTGTGCCCTTTTTTATCTCTTCTTTTACATACTCAATTAGTTTCTCAACAACTTCTTGTCTTGTCAAAACTTCACTATTGTTAAAAATTTTATTTTCAATATCTGCTAACATGTAAGGAGAATGATAAATAGATCTTCCAATCATAACACCATCAACATTATTTAAATGTTCTTTAATTTGATCAGTAGAAGTTATGCCACCATTTATAATTATTTCTAAATTTTGAAAATCTTTCTTTAATTTATTTACATATTCATATTTTAATGGTGGGATATTTAAATTTTGTTTAGGTGTAAATTTTCCTAGCATTGCCTTTCTGGCATGGATTATAAAAGTTTTAACACCTGTATCTTTCAAAATATTTATAAAATTATATAAATTTTCATATTGATCAACATTGTCGTATCCAATTCTAGTTTTGACAGTTACGGGAAGTGACGTTTTTGATATCATGGAACTTAAGCAATCAGTTACAAGATTAGGTTCTTGAATTAAACAAGCTCCAAATCTATTTTTCTGAACTTTTTTACTTGGACAGCCTAAATTCAAATTTATTTCATCATAACCAAATTCTTCACCTAAATATGCTGCATTTCCTAATAGTTTTGGAGAAGAACCACCAAGTTGCAGAGCAACAGGTTTTTCTCTCATATCAAATTCTAATAGTTTCTTTTTGTCTCCTCTATCAATAGCTTCTGAGACAATCATTTCAGTATAGAGAAGAACGTTTTTACTAATTAGTCTTAAGAAAAATCTTTCATGTTTGTCTGTGCAGTCCATCATAGGAGCAACAGAGACAGTTCTATTTAATCTAGACATATTTTTTAAGTTTGCTTGATAAATTAATTTTCTTTTCGTTTACATACTCTTGATGATTTTGCTCAATTTTCCCAAGTTCATATTTGTAATTAACCATAATTCCAAATGACCTTTTAAATCCTACATCTGAAACATTAGCATTAACTACAATATCATCAATTTCAGCTCCATTTTTTAAATGGAACCTGCATACATCATTAATAGGAAAACCTAGATCATTTTTTTGTACAGCTAAGTAATTTAAAGCAAGTTTTGTTAGTAAATCTTTATTATCTATAAATTTTCTATCTCCAATTTTAAGATCTAATGATTTTAAAAACTCAACTTTTACAAAATTATCTTTTTGAACTATCTCACTTATTTTGTCATTTTCTGATGATTTTACCCAATCAGCAAAACCTTGCATTGGTGATAGGGTTCCAAAATTTTTTACATCAGGTAGTTCTTCCTGCAATTCATATACAACTCTTTTGATTAAAAAATTACCCAATGTAACTCTTGAAAGCCCTTCTTGACAGTTGCTAATTGAATAAAAGGTAGCTGTATCATAATCTTCTTTTTTCCCATCATTGGGTCTTGTTAATTCTTGAATAGATTTAGCTAGTCCTTTAGTTAACGCAATCTCAACAAAAATTATTGGCTCATCTTCTAATGCTGGATGAAAATAAGCAAAAAATCTTCTGTTTTCTCCTAATCTAATTTTCAATTCATTCATATCTTTCATTGAATGAACTTTTTCATATTTTAATAATTTTTCTAATATTGCAGCTTTTGTGTCCCAAGTTATTTTTCTTAATTTTAAAAATCCAGGATTGAACCAATTTTTAAAAATATCAATCAAATCATAATCTAATTCTTTTAATTCAGGATTTTTTAATAAAAACATTTGTAGATCTTCTCTTAAAGAAACAATCTCAGCTGTTCCATTAGGAGCCATATTTAATCTTATAAACAATTCTTTTCTAATTCCTGATGTAATTCTTGATAAATTTAAAATTGATTTACTATTTTTATTTTCTGTATAATCTTTAATGGCATTGTCAATATTTGCTGTATCAGGTTTATATTTTTCATTCACCTGAAGTAAGAATTTTAATTTATCTTCATGAGATAAGTTATGATATCTAAAGAGAATATCCCTTGCTAATGTAATTCCAAATGCTGCTCCTTTAGATGATAATAGGTCATCACATAGCTCGATCAAATCCCTTTTTTTTGAGAATTTTTTTAAAGATTTTTTCTCTAAAATTTTTTGACCAGCATCAGCAATTGTCTCAAATATTCTTTTTATATTTAACATGGTGTTTTTTATATATTAAAATCCTAAACTTTTACCCATTATTTTGTCAGGTAGCCAAGTTACAATCTCAGGAAAAATACATAAAATAAGTATAGCTAAAGCCATAATTATCATAAATGGTATAGATCCCTTTAAAATTTCTGACAAACTAACATCTGGTGTAATGCCTTTGATTATATAAAGGTTTAATCCAACAGGTGGCGTAATAAGACCAATTTCCATATTAATTGTAAATACAATTGCAAACCAGTACGGGTCAAATCCCAGTTGAGTTATAACTGGCAATAATATTGCTGAAGTCATAACAATCACGGCAACTGGAGGTAAAAAGAAACCTGCAATCAACAAAAATATATTTATTAAAATAAATACCACCCATTTATTAGAGCTCATCTCTACCATGCTTTGGGCTAATGATTGGGTTACGTAAAGTTGTGACAATGTAAATGCAAAAAGATAAGAAGCTGCAATGATAAACATTATCATCACACTTTCTTTCATTGAAACTTTAACAATGTTCCATATTTTTTTTGGTTGGTAAATTTTGTAGACAACTGCAATCAAAACAAAAACTAAAAAAGCTCCAACCCCTGAAGCCTCTGATGGAGTAGCAACACCACCATATAAAACATATAAAACACCTGCAATGATTGCTAAGAAAGGAAGTATCCTTGGTAACACTTCAATTTTTTCTTTGAAAGTTGGAGGCGTTCTATTCTTTAGAGCTTTAGCTGAATCTTTGTCAATAAAGTAACTGTGTATCAGTGCCCAGATAGCGAACATACCTGCAAGCATAAATCCAGGTATCAACCCGCTTAAAAATAATCTTCCAATAGATGTTCCGGTTGCAATTCCGTAAACAATTAAAACAATACTTGGAGGAATTAACACTCCTAATGTTCCTCCCGCTGCTATGGTTCCTGTTGCAATTTGATCTGAATATCCTCTTTTTCTCATTTCAGGAATTCCCATAGTGCCGATTGCAGCACAAGTTGCTGGACTTGATCCACTTAGTGCAGCAAAGATTGAACAAGCTCCTATATTAGAGATAACCAAACCTCCAGGTACCCTCCATAACCATCTGTCCAATCCAGTATATAAATCTTTTCCTGCTGGAGAATTGGCAACTGCCATTCCCATTAAAATAAACATTGGTATTGAAAGCAGAACAAACGAATTTAAACCTGCATAGAAAGTTTCAGCAAAAACATCTAGCATTTGAAAACCTTCGAAAGCAACTAAAAGAGCTATTGATACAAAACTTAAACCGAATGCAATCGGTATTCCTGAAAATAAAACTATCAAAGTAAAAACAGCAACGATTATTGCAATTATTAATGGATCCATTAGTTAGTATCCTTTTCGTCTGTAAGCTTAATAATCTCTGCTATATATTGCAAAATCATTAGCGCAGCCCCTATCATCATTGAAGAATATGGTACCCATAAAGGCGGATCCCAAACAGTTCCTGTTGAATAATTTTTAGTAAACGCTTCCTCAACCATTAAAAAACCAAAATAGAATAAAATTAAGAAGAATAATAAACTGACTAATGAGGTAAAAATTTTAAGTCTTAATATATTTTTTTTTGATAAGAAATCATAGATCCACTCCATGCTGACATGAGCTTTTTCACTTAAAACATATGCACTTCCAATAAATGTTGAAGCAACTAGAAGCATTGTAACTAGCTCAGTTTGCCATGTTATTGCTCTTTGAAAAAAGTATCTTTCAAAAACTAATTCTACAATTACAAGAATTGATAACAGTAAAGCTAGAACTGCAAAAGCTCCACAAGCTCTTGCAACATAATCACAGAATTTTAAGTATTTTTCTTTCATAAAAAAACCCCTACTTACAGAGAATAAATAGGGGTTCTTTATATATTATTTTATTTAACTGCTAAAGCCATTTCCATTAGCTTATCGCCACCTGGAACTTTTTCAGCAAAAGCTTTGTGAGATGATTTTATTGCAATATCAACCCATGCAGCATGATCATCAGCATCCATATACACTAATTTAACACCTGCAGCTTTATATGCTTCCTCAAACTTTTTATCTAAGTTTTCTACTTGAGCTGTCATATATTTCTCAGCAACTTTACCTGCTTTCATTAAAGCCACTTGTTGGCTAGAATTTAAAGCATTGTAGCTTTTCTTAGACATTAAAATTGGCTCATACATAAACCATAAACCAAATTTTCCTGGAGGAGTTGCGCATTTTACTTGTTCATAAATTTTGTAACTTACAAAACTTCCTGAACTAGTATTTGCACCTGTTAATACACCAGTTTGTAATCCAGTATAAATTTCAGATGATGGCATACTTTGAATACCTGCACCAGCAGCTTCTAACATTTGGTTGAAAGCTTTTCCTGCAGCTCTCATCACTTGTCCTTTAGCATCACTTGGATTTTTGATACATTTAGTTTTTGATGCAAAACCACCACCTAACCATGCATCAGATAGTACTACAACACCAGCATCACTGATTATTTTTTTAATCTCAGTCATCATTGGACCTTTATTAAATCTCAATGCATGCTCATGATTTTTTACAGTTCCTGGCATTAATGTAGCATCAAACTCTGGATGGAATTTTGATGCATAAGCTAATGGGAAAGCAGAAATATCTAATTGACCTGTAGTCATAGGTTTCCACTGTTCTTTTGGCTTATAAAGTGACTTAGCTGGATAAATTCTAATTTCTAAATCAACGTTTGCTTTTTTAACTTCATCAGCAATAATTTGTACCATTTCATGACGTGGGTCAAAAGAGCCATCAGCTCTAGGTGTTCCTGGCCATTGGTGACTTGCTTTTAATGTAACTGCATATGCAGATCCTACTATTGAAAAAGCTATAATTATTGAAGACAAATATAATGTTATTTTTCTTAACATAGTTTTCCCCTTTTATTTATATTGAAGTTATTAAATTGAACTTGAGAGAAAGAGTCAATATAAGGAAATGTCATACTTATTATTATGGATGGTCCTTTAAAAAATTTATTAGTTGTTGATCTTACTAGGGTTTTAGTAGGTCCATATTGTACAATGATTTTATCTGATCTCGGTGCACGTGTAATTAAAGTAGAAGCACCAGAAATTGGTGACGATTCAAGAAGGTTTGGACCTTTTGTGAAAGACTATTCAGCATATTTCATGTCACTTAACAGAGGAAAAGAAAGTATTGCTCTTAATTTAAAAAATGAAGATGACAAAAAAATTTTTGATAAAATTTTAGCAAAAGCAGATATTTTAGTAGAAAATTTTAAACCAGGCACTTTAGAAAAATGGGGATATGGTTGGAAAGATGTAAGTAAAAAATATCCAAAGTTAATATATGCATCTGCATCTGGTTTTGGTCAAACCGGACCTTTAAAAGAATTACCGGCTTATGACATGGTCGTTCAGGGAATGGGTGGACTGATGAGTGTTACAGGTCATCCAAATAGTGAACCAACAAGAGTTGGAACATCAATTGGTGATATTACGGCAGGCCTTTTTACTGCAATCGGAATTAATGCAGCTTTGTATGATAGACAAAAAACAGGTAAGGGAATGTTTATAGATGTTTCAATGTTAGACTGCCAAATTGCGATTTTAGAAAATGCAATTGCAAGATATTTATCTAAAAATGAAATTCCTAAACCAATGGGATCTAGACATCCTTCAATCGCTCCGTTTGAGGCATTTAAAACAAAAGATAGTTATATAATCATTGCTGCAGGTAACGATAAATTATATGAAAAACTTTGTGAAGTATTAGGAATACCTGAAATGGTCAGTGATAAAAGATTTAATACCAATTCACTCAGATGTGAAAATATGAATGAACTAAAATCAATTTTTGAAGATAAACTTTCTTCAAAAAATACTTCTGAATGGGTAAGTGAAATGGAAAAATTAAAGATACCTTGTGGACCAATATTTAATATTAAAGAAGCAGTAGAAAATCCTCAAGTAGAGGCGAGAAACATGATTGTTAAGGCCTATCATAAAGTAGTTGGTGATTTTAGATTAGCAGGCAATCCAATAAAGATGTCTTCATACGAGGATAAAAGTACTAGAGGGGATATTCCTGATCTTGATGAACACAGGGAAAAAATACTAAAAGAGTTTTCTTAACTAAGAATTATTTTCTTCTTCGTTTACGTTTTCTGAAACTTGTTCTTCTGCTTCTGAAACTTGATCTAGTGACACATCATCATTTTCTTCAGCCTTACTTGAAGCTTCTACAGTAACATCAGGTTGAGCTGATGGTGATAGTTCAGCAAGATCTTCTTTTGAAACTTGAATTTTTTCAGGTACTTTTCTAGCTCTTTTAGACGGAAGAATTGGGACACCACTTTTTGAGATTTCACCTTTGTACAAATTCTCAAAATCATCACCAACATCTTCATCTTCCTCAGCAGTATCATCAATTTGTTCTACATGTTTTCTTAGTTTGTAAACTGCGGCTTCTGTTAAATCTGGAACTTTAATTGTTTCCTCTGCTATTTCTCTTAATGCAATAACTGTGTGCTTATCGTTATCTCTATCTAATGTAGGTTCAATTCCTGAATTAAGTTGAGTAGCTCTTTCTTTAGCAACCAAAACTAATTCATAAGGGCTATCTACTTTATCTATGCAGTCTTCAACTGTAACTCTTGCCATGGGCGATTAAATATACTCCAAGATCAACAAAATCAAGTATTTTTACACTAAAATTGGATTTAATTTTTTTCTTACTAAAAAAAGAAGAATAAAAGAAATAAGTATATAAATTGCAGATATAATTGCAATTTTCTCAATTGAAAATCCAAAATCAATTAAAATTCCAAAAAGAGCTGTTCCAAAAGCTGTTGAAAAAACCATAAGTGCAGTGGTCAAAGCTTTAATAGATCCAATATGCTTTACACCATAAACTTCAGCCCAAGTAGAAGATCCCAAAACGTTTGCCAAACCATTTGATATTCCAATTAAACCTAGAAATATAAATGCAGTAAATTGTGCATCAAAATAAATAATTACAAAAGTCGACAGAAATAAAGGAATATTCATAAAAATTAAAAGTTTTCGACTTGTAAATTTATCAATTAAGAAACCGGATATTAAAAGTGTAATTACTGAAAATACTGAATATGACATAAAAGACTGAGCAATTACAAATGGTCCCCAGTTTTTTGACTCGGTAATAAATGATTGGTAAACAAATACACCAGTTGCAATCCAAGGCATGGCCAGCATATTCATGCTTACTATATAAAATTTATAATCTTTTATTACTTCAATTCTTTTCCATTGCTTAATATTTTCCTCTTTAAATTCTTCACCTTCAGTGCTTTCTCTCGTATCAAGTTTAACAGTTCGAACTAAAAAGAATGATGCAATTGGTAGAAATATTAAAATTAATATTGCAATCACAGTCCAAATATTTTGCCAGGTTGTTAATGACAACAAAAATACCATTAAAACAGGTAAAATAAATTCAGCACTAGATAAACCAAACCAGCAAATACTTAATGCCCTACCCCTTGATTTTGTGAAATATCTTGAAACTGTTGTTGTTGCAGTATGTGACATCATTCCTTGACCTGAAAATCTCATTAAGAAAATTGCAATGAATAAAAAAACTACTGATGAAATTTTTGAAAAGAAAAAACAAGAAAACGATAAAAGTAATGTTACATAGATTGCAAATCGGAAAATATTTATATCATCAATTTTCTTTCCAACCCATATAAGTAATAAACTACTGCACAATGTTGCAGATGCATATATTGAGCCAAATTGTCCATGAGTTATCGATAGTGTCTCTCTTATACTTGTATTGAATATTCCAAGAAAAAAACTCTGTCCAAAGCTTGAAAAAAATGTAAATATAAATCCAAATACAATTACTTTTAAACTTAAATTTTTAAACATAAAAAAATATGACTTCTAAAGTTGCTTTCATAGGTCTTGGTGTAATGGGTTATCCAATGGCAGGATATATATCAAAAGCAGGACATAATGTAACTGTTTTTAACAGAACAAAATCAAAAGCAGAAAAATGGATTGGTGAATACAAAGGTAATATGGCTGATACACCATCTGAAGCTGCTAAAGATGCTGATTTTATTTTTACGTGTGTTGGAAATGATGATGATTTAAAACAAGTATCTTTAGGAGAACATGGATTATTTCATAATGCTAAAGAAGGAAGTGTATATATAGATAATTCAACAGTGTCTGCTGAAATTTCTAGAGAACTTTATAAAGCTGCAAAAGATAAAGGATTTGGTTTTTTAGATGCTCCTATATCTGGAGGACAATCAGGTGCTGAAGGTGGGATATTAACTGTTATGGTTGGTGGAGATGATAGTGATTTTAAAAAAGCAGAGCCAATAATTGATTGTTATAGTAAAAAAGTAACTTTAATCGGACCATCAGGTAGTGGACAATTAACTAAGATGGTTAATCAAATGTGTATTGGTGGTTTAGTTCAAGGTTTATCTGAAGCAGTAAATTTTGGAATTAATGCAGGTTTAGATATGGATAAAGTTATGGAAACTATTTCAAAAGGTGCAGCTCAGTCATGGCAAATGGAAAATAGATATAAAACTATGGTGGCAGATAAATTTGATTATGGATTTGCTGTGGATTGGATGAGAAAAGATTTAAAAATATGTATTGAAGAAGCAAAAAGAAATGGTTCACCTGTACCAGTAACTGAAATTGTTGACGGTTATTATGCTGAAGTTCAAAAAATGGGTGGAAACCGTTGGGATAGCTCAAGTTTAATAGCTAGATTAAAAAAGAAAAAGTAATTGTGTCTACCACTGTTCCCTACTACGAGGATTTTTCCGAAATAAAAAAGAAAATTTGGTTAATGCTAACTGATGCAGTTACTAATAGGTCTTCACCATTTAGAATACCTGTTTTTTCGTGCGGAAGTGAAGATAATATTGAAAGTAGAATTGTTGTTCTTAGAAAATCAGATGAACAAAATAATATAGTACAATTCCACAGTGATATTAGATCTGATAAAATTAAAATATTAGAAAAAAACCCAAATTCATCGATGTTATTCTACGATAAAGATGAAAAAATACAGGTTAGATTAAAAGTTGAAGCAATTATAAATCACAATAATGATATAACAAAACAATCTTGGGAGAAAACTCAACATATTAGTCGAAAATGTTACTTAGTAGATAATGGACCAGGTACAGAGTCTGATATTCCAACATCTGGTTTAAAACCTGAGTTAGATAATTTTGATTACACAAAAGAACAAAGCGAAGAAGGATATAAAAACTTTACTGTTATACAGTGTAAAATTAAATCTATTGAGTGGTTATATTTAGCTGCAAAAGGTCATAGAAGAGCTAGATTTGACATTGATAATAGTAAAGATACTTGGTTGGTACCGTAATGAAAAAATATGAAGCTATGGTTTTGTCATGTATGGATCCAAGGTTTCAGCCAAAAGTTTTTAATTATTTAAAAAAAAAGAAATTAACTGGAAAATATAGCTCATTTACTATAGCTGGAGCAGCCATTGGTGTAACTTCTAAAAAATTTAAAAAATGGCAATCAACATTTTTGGATAATTTATCAACTTCAATAAAGTTGCATAATATAAGTAAATTAATAGTAATTAATCATGAAGATTGTGGTGCAGCTAAAATAGTAAATGGAAAGAAAATATTTAATTCAACTATTGAAAATAAAATTCACAAGGATTCTTTTAAAAAAATTAAGTTAACTTTAAGTAAAAAATTCCCTAAATTAAAATTATCTTTTAAAATATTAACATTAAGAGATTAGATTATTTAATGACCTTTTGGATTTCAATTATACGCTCTATTGGCCTGTTCGTTATTAAATAATTTCATAACTCCAGTACCAGCTCTGTCCCAATAATTAAACTTACACCCAGATCCACCACTTCTATAATTCCACTTACCCTTTTTAAGATCGCTTATCTGTTTTTCTCTAAGTTCAACAAGTTTTTTATGATTATATTTTCCCCACTCATTTAAACATATAAGTTTAAACGGATCATAAGGATCTTTTGATGTTGGAGTTAAATAAACAGTATCCTCTCCTTTTGGACAACCTTCAACATCATGAACATAAGCTTTTCCAAAAAACATATGTTTTGCATCAGTATCTTGGCCGCTTGAAAAATGAGCTTTTTTATTCATACCTGGGACACAAGCAAAACCTCCCCCCATCGCATGATGCACTTCATGAAGAGCTGTTTTAACCATATTATTTATATTTTT
>CACCFT010000006.1 GCA_902545405.1 uncultured Pelagibacteraceae bacterium | reverse complement strand
ACTAGCACCAACCATAGCAATTGTCTTAACTGAGCTTAAAATATCTTTTAAATATTCAGCGCTATAAGGTTCGTTGTGGTTCATGTTTATTTTTTTTCTTCCTTTTTACTCGCGATATCTGCTTTTAATTCATGAGGTTCTAAAGGATCTAGGAAAGGATTTCGATACAATTTATCATGACTTTCAACTCCTATCTCAATTGTGCAATCTGTTTTTGCTTTAGCAACACATAAAATAATATATCCATCATTGATTTGTCTATTGTTTAAAGCAACTTGAGAACGTTGATCTACTTCTCCATTAATTAGTTTAGCTGCACATGTAATACATCCCCCATACTGACATCCGTATGGAAGATCGACACCTTGATCTCTTAATTCGTTTAATAAAGGTTTTTTTCCACTGACTTCAAATGCACTGTTATTTCTGTTTGAGATTGTAATCTTTGTCATAGCCAGATGTCGCTTGTGCAATCTCCACCTGGATATCTACTTTCATGGCACCTACTAGGTCCATTTGGTTCTTTACCAAAATCAACAATAAAATCTTTATTAATTTTCATCCCACCATTTTCAACATCACAATCAATCATAATCATTGCTCCACCCTGCTTTCTTATTTCAGGATAAAATTGATTATCCCATGTAGAAAATAATGATGTTGTTACATACATTCTTTTACCATCTAAGGATAATTGATACATTTGAGGTCCACCAGCAATTTTGACACCGTTTACTTCTGGAGCCTTTCCTAACAATCCACCCATCCAAACTTGACCAGTTAATTTAGGTTTGTGCGGATCTGAAATATCATATTGCCTCATATCTCCATGAAGCCAATTATTTATATAGAGATATTTATCATCCATTGAAACTAATATCGCTGACATAACTCCAGGTACAGGGATTGGCCAATCAGGATGTGGTTCATTTTCAACATCAATTATTTTTTCCCATTCCCATTTTCCCTCTTTTGATTTCCAAAAATGAATTACATTTGCGCTTAGCGCTGCACCGCAAAATCCATGACTACTGTCGGGATTATGCATAAATTTTACTTCTAATGGTATTAAACCATCTTCACCTAAATACATTGTTTGAACTGGCTCTTTTTTTTTAAAATCCCAGACATGAAGTCGTCTACCATATTTCAAATGACCAACTTCCTCTAAATCAAATCCAGGCATAAAAGTATTAGGAGCCGCCCATTCAGAACTAACCATCACATTATGTCTTGGTTGGTACCAGAAGTCATAACTAAAAGGTATGTCTCCCATTGAATTTTCCCATCTACCTACAATTTCAAAATCTTTATTCAAATGTAAATATCCTCCTGGTGCTTCTCCTCGAGCGTCTCCAAGAAAAGAAATGATAATTTCAGAACCTAGACAATGAACTGTATGTGGTCCTGATAAATTAGTTTTTTTCTTTATTTCAGATCCATCTACTACTTTATGTATTTTTGGAGCTCTAGGATCGGATGCAGTATCAACAACATAAATATTATTTGATCTAACACCTGGAACTAATAAATATTTTCTGCTCATGTTTGAGTCACCATGGCAAGAAGAACATGCATTCCATCCCATGTGATGCAATTCATCACCAATACCTGGCATTTCAAGTCTATGAATTACTTTAGAATATGTGGGGCTTTGAGGATCAACATCGACAGTTGCTAAATAGTCTGGTTTTTGTATTCCCGTCCCTGTGTAGATAGCTATTGTATATAAAAGCTTTTCTTTTGGCGCTTTTATTGCTTCTGCAGGACTAGCATATCCAGGACCACAGCATCCATCCATGATTGATTTTCTCCTTTGATTACAACTTAAACTTTTTTTTAAGTGACTTCAACTTAATGGTTATTTGTTTTTCCAACTTGGATTTCTTTTTTCAATAAAAGCACTAATACCCTCTTTGGCATCATAAGATGACATATTAAGTGTCATCATCTTACTTGTGTAATCATAAGCTTTACCTAATGGCATTTCTAATTGTTTATAAAAACCTTTTTTACCTATTTTGATGGTTAAATTTGATTTTGAAGATATTTTTTTTGCAATATCTAAAACTTTTTTATTCAAAGTTTTTGGACTGTAATGATCATTAATTAATCCAATTTCCTTTGCATATTTTGCACTAATTGGATCACCGGTAAGTAGCATTTCCATCATTCTTTTTCTACTGATTTTTCGACTGACAGCGACCATTGGAGTACTGCAAAATAATCCAATTTTTACTCCAGGTGTAGCAAATGTTGCTGAGTTTGTACTATATGCAAGATCACAACTTGCTGCTAATTGACATCCAGCTGCGTAAGCTGCTCCATGTACTTTAGCTATCACTGGTTTGTTTCCTTCAACAATTTGCATCATAAGTTTTGAACAAAGTTTAAACAGTTTTAGATGATTAGATCTATTTTTTATACCTCTTACCTCTTTTAAATTGTGACCTGCACTAAATCCTTTGCCAGCCCCTTCTAAAATAATAACTCTAGTTTCTTTATCGTTATCTAATTTTTTGAATGCTTTTAATAAAGACGAAAGAGTATTGTATGATAAGGAATTATAAGTTTTTGGATCATTAATTAAAACTCTTTTAACACCCGGTGATACTTTATTTATTTTTACAGTCACTTATTTTAATTTACCTTCTTCTCTCATCTTGGCTCTAATTTTAGTTGCTGAAATTTTTTGGATTTCTTCAGACAAAACTATTTCTTCAATTTTATATCCAACACCTCTTCCATAACAAATATTTGTAATATTAGGGACAAGCATAATTTTGAACCTGCCCTCAAACTCTGGATTAAGTTTTTCTTCAATATTTTTCTTAACTGTTTCAAAATCAAATGGATTATCATCAACACCTTGTACATCTCTAATTTGAATACATACTTGTCCTGTTTTTTTTATAATTTCCTTAAATAGAGTATAGTGACCATCATGAAACGGTTGCCATCTTCCTAACATTTGAGCAGTTGGTTTTTTATTGTCCCATTGATACGTCATTTTTTTATCTCCTTTAAAATCTTTGGTGCCCAAGACTTAGCATCTTGCGATGTAACATGAAAATCATATTTTTCTGGTTTAACAAACATTTTATTAGTGTCATCAAACCTACCTTCTTTTATAGTATCTACCCAAACTACATAATCTGCAGGAAATAAACTTCTTGCCTTTGGAGTTGGGCAAATAAAATCCGCAATCACATAATTTCCTTCATCTTTTAATTTTAATGCAAAGTCAGCCATTCTTTTTGCTTGTCTTGTTCTTCCCTCTTCTGAAAAATCCCAATCGTTTGCAGCTTTTCTTACTTCATCTGCATTTAATCTTTTTGCATTCAATAAGGGAGCAAGTTCATCAGCTAATGTAGTTTTCCCTGCGCCTGGAAGTCCCATAATTAATATAATTTTCATTTTTAGGTTTTAACTTTAAATTAAATTACCAGCAACCCACTTATGAAAATGATGTGTAGGATTGTCCATCTTTGGAGAAAAATTACCACCATTATAAGCTGGAGAGTTTCTACCTATTTGCATACTTTGAATTATATCTACATCTTCTTTTTGAATATCTTCCCATTGTTTGTGATTTTTTTGTCTTAGGGATTTATATTTTGTTGAATTTGCTGCTTCATCTCCTACATAATAAATTTCCATATGTTCTATTGTAAACTCATGATTGATTGGCTCTAACCAATAAGCATAATAATGATCTTTGTGAATTCCTAACATTACGTTAGGAAAAAGTGCTACGTACTCAGCTATATTTTCTTTATCTTTCGGCCAGTTAGGGAAACAAGGAAACTTTTCATTTCCTTCAAATCTTGGATTGTAAACAACTGTTCCTTGTCCAGCGAAACGATTTGGCAGTCCTTGAATATGATAGTGATCCTCTAATTTTGAATAAGAATTTAAACCTGGATGTACCCAAGGCAAATGATAGCTCTCACAATAATTTTCAATTGCAAATTTCCAATTACATTTTGCATCTAATTTAAAATAACCATAATCATTTGCATGATAAATTAATTCTCTATCTTTCAAAGGCCAAAATTTTTCCCATCTTTCACTTAAAGGACTAATGTAATCCTCAAATGAAATTTCATTGTTGTTAATATTAATCATAATTAGATCTAACCAAATATATGATCTTATCTCTTTTAAATTACTTTTTGATTTATCAAATTCAGGTGTTTGATGAATATTCATGCCTCCTATGTGAGGTGTAGCAATTAATTTTCCCTCTAAGTCATATGACCATGAATGATATGAGCACCTCATAACATTTCTAATTTTGCCAGCTTCTTTAACTAATTTAACTCCTCTATGACTACAAATATTATGAAAAACTTTTATTTCTTTATTTTTTGTTCTAACAATAAGCAAAGGTATTCCAAGTAAATCAATTGGTTTTACATCCCCTGCATCTGGAATTGAACTTCCTACTCCTATTACTATCCACTTATCTTCAAATAATTTTTTTCTTTCAATTAAAGTATATTCTTTACTGATGTAACATTCATTTGGTAAACCATGAGCTTCACTAATTGGTTTCGATACAATATCTAACTTTTGTTTATCTATAATATTGTAAATTTCTGACATGGCTTACTTTATCACTTGATATAACCCTAACCAAGCATTTACATCTTTACTTGCAATGTAATCTGACTTAAAAAATTTTATTTCTTTCCATTTATTTTGCTGTTTAAGTTGTTCAATTTTTTTATCAAAACCATATTCTTCATGTATTCCCTCATTTATAGTAAAACAGATAAATCCATCATTCTTTGTAATCCTGATAAATTCCTCCAAAGCTGGTGGCTTGACATGTCCAAAAGTAAATGTACCAACGCACATAACAGAGTCATATTCGTCATCTTTTTTATTAATGGGTTTATTCAAGTCTACTTGTTCAAGCTCTTCATAAAGATCATTCGGTACCAATTCTAATAACTTTTTCGAAAGATCTGCCCCATGAAAATTTTTAAAACCATGTTTTTTTAATTCAACACCGACCAATCCAGTACCACAACCAGCATCATAAATTTTTGCATCTTTATTTTTCTGAAATTCTGAAAATACTTTTGTTGTTTCTTTTGGTCCTGTGTAATTCCAATCGACCATATCCTTGTCATATTTATTACCATCACCCCACTCATCGTAATATTTCATTACTTGATCGGTTTCTTTTAACTTATAAATGGGAATTTTATTACCTACGTCTTTTTGCGCCATGATAAAACTTACTTCACTTTTAATAAAAAAACTCCAAAATAATTTTTTTTATCAGTAAAATATTTTAAGACTTTAAAGCCAGATTTATTAACTAATTTAACAAAGTTATTTTTTGAATATTTATGAGAATTTTCAGTATGAATGATTTCATCTTTAGTAAATTTAATATTCTTTTTATTAATTTTTAACGTGAAATTTTTTTTCGAAATAAGATGCATTTCAATTCTATTTTTTTTTAAATTGTAGAATGCTTTATGTTCAAAATCTTTAGTTTGAAATTTTGAATTACAAATTTTGTTTACTACATTTAATATATTTTTATTAAATTTTGCTGTAACTCCCGATTTATCGTTGTAAGCATTTTCAAGAGTTTTCTTATTTTTGATTAAATCAACCCCGATTACTAAATAAGAATTTTTGCCTATAATTTTTGAAAAATTTTTTAATATTTTTTTTGCATTTTTGGGTAAATAATTTCCTATTGTCGATCCTGGAAAAAAACTGACTATTTTTTTTTTATTTTTTAAAATTTTATTTAATCTATTGGTCTGACTAAAGTCGGCACATATTGCTGTTACCTTTAAATCTGAGAATTTTTTTGCAATTATCGATGCATTTTCAAACAAATATTCCTTACTAATATCTATAGGAATATATTCTTTGGGTTCACTTAATGAATTTATAAATTTATTAATTTTTTTATTTGAGCCACTACCAAATTCTACAATTGTTGAATTGATTGGTAATTTCTTTCTTATCTCTTTTTGTGAACTACCTAGTATTTCTAACTCTTTGTTTGTTGGGTAATATTCTTTAAGGTTTGTAATTTTATTAAATAACTTTGAACCTTTCTCATCATAAAAATATTTAGGTAGTAAATATTTTTGTTTTTTATTTAATAATCCTTGTAAGATTAATTTTTTATCATCTTGAATTTGATTGTTTATGTTTATTAATTTTAAATTAGTCACTAGATGTCATCAGCTAGTCTGACACCACAAAACTGCCAAGTATCACTTGGGTAAAAGAAATTTCTATAAGATGCTCTGACATGATTAATAGACGTAGAATGTGAGCCACCTTTTAAGACAAACTGATTACACATGAACTTATTATTATATTCTCCTAGATTTCCTTCATAAGGTTTATATTTTTTGTAAGGTGTGTAATTACTACTTGTCCAAGCCCATAAATTTCCGTAAACATCGTCTGCTTTTTCTTCCACTTCATGGAAAATTTTATTTTCTAAAAAATTACCTTTTTTCTCAGATTGTTTTAAAAAATACTCTAGTTCAAATTCAGTTGGTAATCTTTTGTTTTTATATCTTGCAAATGCATCTGCTTCATAGAAACTTATATGAGAAACTGGCTTTTCATTATCAATTTTTTTTACACCGTTTAATGTAAAATAATTATTATTATCTATCCAATACATTGGTTTTTGTAATTTGTTATTATTTACAAAATCCCATCCATCAGATAACCAATACTCATGGTTTTTATATCCTCCATCATTAATAAATTCTTTCCACTCTCCATTAGTAACAAATGAATATATTTTAAAAGGATCTAATTGTGTTTCTGATACTGGTAATTCGTTATCGTAACAAAAAATATCCTCGTTATTTCCATATTTAAATTTTTTACTAGTTTCTAATGTCAATTCATTTTCTTCTTTAGCAGTTGGTTTATCATCGTTAGAATTATAAGTCGGCATCAATGGATTGTTGTAAAAAATATTTTTAATATCCATTAACATTAATTCTTGATGCTGTTGTTCGTGATTTGAACCTAGTTCAACTAAAAATGATGTCCTGTTATTTTTTGTCCTTTTTAAAAAATCAATAATATTTTCAGTTACATAGTGTCTATATTTTACAACATCTTTTAAGATGGGTCTATTTAGTGAACCTCTCTTATTTCGAGGATTGTACTCACCCACAGAATTATAATATGAATTAAATATGTAATTGTAATCTTTGTTAAAAGGTTTGTAACTATCATCTAATTCTGACAAGATGAATTTTTCGAAGAACCATGTGGTGTGACCAAGATGCCACTTAAGTGGGCTAACATTTTTGCTGGGTTGTATGACCATATCCTCAGCCTCTAAGTTTTCGCACAGAGATAGCGTTTGCTGTCTTGTTTTGGAGAATAATTCTGTAATTTGAGATAATTTATTTTCCATGACTAAATTTAATTAAATTTTCGGATCATGACAATGGGTTACAATGTGTTCAGCTGTTTAATATTTTTATAGACACGGAATATAAAACAATTAAGAATTTGGTTATGAATTTTTCTTTAGAAATAGGTCCTAAAACTGATTTAAGTACGTTGCCTAAGGTAAAAGATGTTTATGTTACAATGCTACCTGGAGGTGATTATAAAGAGACTGCTCAACAATCTGGAGAGTTAGTTAAAGAGGGATTTAATCCAGTTCCTCACTTCCCAGCAAGGTCAATAAATGATGAAAATCAGCTAAAAGATTATGTTTCTAGATGTAAAGATTTGGGTGTTAAGCAGGTCTTGGTGATAGGTGGAAGTCGTGACCCGATCGGAAAATTTGATAGCTCATATCAAATTTTAGAGACAGGGTTTTTTGATGGCATCAAGATTGGAATTGCTGGACATCCCGAGGGGAGTCCTGATATATCCGACTCTGATTTAGAAAAAGCTATGATAGATAAAAAGCCTTATGCTGATTATATAGTTACACAATGGCTAATGGATACTCAGCCTATTATAGATTTTATCTCAAAACAAACAATACCAGTTCATGTTGGAATAACTGGGCCAATGAAAATATCTAGCTTAATTAAATTTGCTAATATTGTAGGGGCAAAAAATTCCATTAACTTTCTTAAATCTAATTTTAGTAAGGCGTTAGATTTATTGAAACCTAAAGACCCTAATGATTTAATTGGGAAAGTTAAATCGCATACTGATTATTTCCACATTTATACATTCGGCGGCTTGAAGGAAACTAACAAGTGGTTGAAGGAGAATAACTATGTCTAATGAATTTGACTATAGTAAACTAAGACATACAACATCAGTAGATCAGTCTGATAGAAAAGTACCATACAATTTAAGGCAAAGCGGACCTACTAAAGTTGAGATGCTAATATCAACAAGAGTAAGGAAATCTCCATACTGGCATTTATCTATGAAAGCAGGATGTTGGAGAGCAACTGTTTATAACAGAATTTATCATCCAAGAGGTTATGTTAAACCTGAAGATGGTGGTGCAATGGTTGAGTACGAAGCAATTAAAAACCATGTAACAATGTGGAATGTTGCAGTTGAAAGACAAATACAAGTTAAAGGACCAGATGCAGAAAAATTTGTTGATTATGTAATTACAAGAGATGCTACAAAAATTTCTCCAATGAGAGGAAGATATGTAATTTTGTGTAATTCTTATGGAGGAGTATTAAATGATCCTATTCTTTTAAGAATTTCTAAAGATGAATTTTGGTTTAGTTTATCAGATAGTGATATAGGATTATATCTGCAAGGAGTAAATGCAGATGAAAGGTTTAATGTTCAAATTAATGAAATAGATGCTTGTCCTGTACAAATTCAAGGTCCTAAAGCAAAAGCTTTGATGAAAGATCTTTGTGGAAGTGAAGTTGATATTGATAACATGCCTTTTTATGGATTGGCTTCTGCAAAAGTTGGTGGAAGAAGTTGTATAATTTCTCAAACAGGTTTTTCAGGCGAGTCTGGATTTGAAATATATTTAAGAGAAGCAACTTTATATGCCGAAGATATGTGGAATGCTGTTCTTGAAGCAGGTAAAAAACATAACTTAATGGTAATTGCTCCTGCACACCATAGAAGGATACAAGCTGGAATTCTTTCATGGGGACAAGATATGGATCATGAGCATAATCCATTTCAATGTAATCTTGGATATCAAGTTTCTTTATCTGGTAAAGGTGAATGGAACAAAAAAGCAGATTACATTGGTAAAAAAGCTCTCGAGAAAATGAAAGCTGATTTAAAAGCAGGTCATAAACCTTACAAACTTCAATTAGTTGGACTTGAATTAGGAGGAAAACCTATTGAAGAATATGCTCCAGATTTTTGGTTAATTTCAGAAAACGGCAGTGAGCCTGTAGGATTTATAACTTCTCCATGGTATCACCCAGAAAAGGGGAAAAATATTGCTATGGGATATGTTCCATTTGATGGCACGCTAAATGCAAATGGTTTTCCAAGAGGTAAGGTTGGATCGAAATTTAAAGTCCATCTACCAGAAAAATATTCTGATAAACCTGGGGAACCAGTTGATGCAGTTGTAGTTGATATTCCATTTACAGAATCTTACAACGCAAATACAAGAGAAGTAGTCAGTAAGTGATAAAAATTTTTTTAGGGGGAATTTAATTCCCCCTAAATATGACGAAAACCTTTTTCATAGTTGTTTGCATTATAATCGCTATTGCTCTAATAATATTCCCATTAATCGTTTCATATAAGGCGCAAAAAAAAAATAAAGATAATTAATGTTTGCTCAGTTTTTAGATATCGTTTTTAAATCGTTAAAGCTTGATAAAACTCTTTATAGAACTCCAAGATATTATGGAGAAGCTGGAATTTATTTTGCAATTCTTATCATGATTTTAGATGGGGTTGCTGGTGCTATTGCAGCGAACACAATTGTTGAAACGTCTGTTGGTATATCTGGTTTAACAGCATTATTAACTTGGCTGGTATGGGCAATTTTTATATTTGTAATTGGAGTTAAAATTTTTCCTGATAAAGATAGAAAAATTCCATTTAAAAGAGTCCTTATAGCCGTTGGGTACGCACATGCTCCAGGACTAATAAGATTTTTTGCTGTCACGCCAGAATTAGTGCTTTTAATTATTTTTCTTACCCAATTTTGGATTTTTGCTTCATTAATCATTGCAACACGACATATTTTAAATTTAAAATCAAATTTAAAAGCATTTGGAATTGTATTTTTGTCTTTTTTAATTATTTCTTTTTTGACAATTTCTTTCGTAATGACAAAAATTAATTCGTTACCTATTAGTACGAATATTTAAAGTGGAAATAAAGTTTTTGATGTTCTGCAGGAGTTACAAAGTTTATATCCTGTGAGTATTAAATTTTGAGTTACTGTCTCATCTTCTTTTTTACATTCATCACAAATATCATTTAATTCATTTTTATCTGATTTATCCGATTTATATTCAAAGTTATCAGTCATTATCTGTTAATCCTGCTCCTGCAGTTTTTTGTTTTAATTCATCTGTTTCTTCAACAAATGTGTTTTCAGATAATTTTGTTAATTCTTTCCAATCTTCTTCGGAAAAATTATTCTTGTTTTCTAAGAATTGGATTTTAATTACATCGGCTTTTTCTACAACCTCACTACTTAAATAATTTGAATAAATTGATTGATTGAAATTTAATAAAAATTCTTTTTGATCTATCTTTAAAAAAATTCTCTTTCCTGTTATTTCCGAAGATCTGCTGACAAACGGCAAAAATATCAATGGGTAAGCCATTTTTTCAATTTCTATATCATTTAATTCTTGGATAGAGATAGATTGATCAAAAAAACTTAATCCAAGTTTAATTGGACAGTAAAAGTTTTGAGGTCTGTTGCTTTTGTTAAAAGATTGGCAATTTTCAAACTTCTCATTATTAAAAATCTTAAAATATTGGTTTATATGTTTTATTCCTGGTAAACCAAATAACTCGAGTTGCTTGATGTTCTTTCCTATTTCTTCTGCAACTCCCCAGGAGAAACCTTTCGCTTTTGTTGAACGTTTAACAATCGTGTCAATTTCACTATAACTTCTCATTAATTACTTTAGTTATATATCCAATATTGATTAAATGAATTCAGTTCATTTGGTAATGGAGCTCCTTGAAACATACAAATCCTTAACCATTTATCAGATCTTGGATCAAACTTTACCGCCCCAAAAAAAGATAGTTTAAGTCTTAACATGTCAATAGGAACTAATTTTGAGCCAATGGTGTTATCTTGAATTTCAGAATATGGATATTTCTCTGTTATAAACACTCTTCTTACAATATGTCTTAAATCATTGTTCTGTACTAGAAAATTGCCAATCTTTAAGCTGTTTTTTAATGTAAAAATAGTTTCATAAAGTTTTTTAATATCTCTAGCAATAGCTGTAGGCTGCTCAAGTTCTGAGCCATTATCTTCAAACCGATCTCCAATCCTAGGTTCTTCTTTATTTTTTGAAATGAACCAAAATTTTTTATTGTTTTCATTTTTTGAAAAATCAATTTTTAAAATATCTGAATAATTTTTTTCAATTATTTCTCTTAGGTCATTTATAGTTCTGTCTACAGGTATATTAAAACTACTATCCTCGTCTGAACTCATTTGAGAAATCAAAGGATCGGTTATTTTATTATATGGTTCCATCATTATAGAAACCAAATACTCAACTCCTTCTTCGGATAAATTTTCCTCCGCCCAATTGTATAATTTGTCGAATATATAAAAATTTGATTTATGAATATTGTCTTTCAAATAATTGATTAAATTTTGTAAATCATTAATTAAATTCTCAATTTTCTTCTTTTGATATTCACTATCAGTATTCCATGAAGTTACATTTTTTAAAGATTTTGTTAAACAGTTGTAAAAAATTTTAAACTCTTCTTCTGATACTTTTTCTATTTCTCTTATTTTTTTTAAAGCTGTTTCTTTAGCTAGAATCCAATTATTTAACAATGAAGGGTGGTTTACAATAAATGGTGCCATTCCCAATCCAGTTGAATTACCAATTCCTAAATTTCTGCAAATATCCAAGTTCAGTTCTACAGCATCTTTAGGATTTTTATGTTTTGCTATATGATTTACTTGATCGAAAGTGAATTGTCTTACAAGATAAACCAACATCATTTCCAATCTAAAAGGACCATTTATTTCATCTCTATTTTTAATTCTAAACCTGTCTGCTAATCCAAATTTTCCTGAGCCATATACTGCAGTTGTTCTGTACAAATATCCAACTTTTGAAAGCTCATTAGTATTTGGCTGGATACCTTTTGATAAACACTCAACCACATAATTAAATGCTCTAACTGATCTATTTGCTCTTGAGAGAGTTAGTTCTTTATAAGAAAGTCTACCTACTTCTTGTTTAGGGACATTTTGTGAAAGTCTATCAATATCAATTTTTGAAGGAATGCCATCATACAAAGCAAATGCAGCATCCCATTTAGTTGCTATTACTCTATCAGATCTTTCCTCATCTTTAAGCTCATTAGCAAAACAAACTAAAGAATATGTTTTTTTATCTTTTGAAAATGAATAAATAGCTACTCCATATCCCCTATCATTCAAGTCAAACAAATCTCTGTTATATTTCCAATCTTTGAACTCATTTAAAAATGATCTTAGAAAAGACAATTTAGATTGATGAAACGATCCAAGCCTAGAAAGTTTCATTACAATTTTAGGATCTCTTAGTGGAACTTGCATTAATTAATTCCTTTATAAAAATTAAACCAGTTATTGCCAAGTATCTTATTTATCTCTTCTTCGTGAAAACCTTTATTTTTTAGTTCTGTGTTTATATTATTAAATCCTCTTGCATCCAAAAACCAATCTGGTTGTTTTGGAAAACCAGGTTTATCTTTACTGCCTTCACCAAAAATTTTTGATTTTGACCAAGTTCCATTTCTCATCCACTCAACTACACTGTCTGGTTGGTTCAAACATAAGTCTGATCCTATTCCAACATTATCAATACCCATAATTTCAACTGTTCTTGCAACCATTTCACAAAAACTTTCTATTTTACAATTTGTTCCATCTTTTAAATGGTGAGCATACAATGATAAACCTAACATTCCTCCACTATCAGATAAAACTTTTAATAATTCTGTAGATTTATTTCTTTTAGCTTCAAACCAAAAAGTAGGATTTGCATGAGTGATTGCAATTGGTTTTTGGCTAATTTCAATTGCATCAAGTGTACTTTTCTCTGCTGAATGAGACATGTCAACAACGATACCTACTCTATTCATTTCTTTAATAGCCTCTTTTCCAAAATTAGTAACTCCGCTATCATTTTTTTCATAACATCCAGTGGCTAATAATGATTGGTTGTTATAAGTTAATTGCATAAATCGACAACCTTGTGAATGTACTTTTTCTATAAGACCTATGTCATCTTCAATTGGAGAACAATTTTGAAATCCAAAAAAAATTGCAGTTTTGTTTTCTTCTTTTGCTTTTGTAATATCATTGTAGTTATTGCCTAGAAATATAAGATCTTTATTTTCTTCAAAATGTTTATTCCACTCATGTATTCTTTGTTGTAATTCATCGTAGTCTTCATGATAAACTAACGTTACGTGAACCGCATTTAATCCAGCTTTATTATTTATTTCAAAGATTTCTCTAGACCAATTACAATACTGAAGATTATCAATTCGATAATTCATATTTGGTATACACTATTATTATTATTATGATTGTCACTAACTTAAACTGTCCTTAGCTAAAAATTGCAATTTAAGGGAAATATCTGTAAATTGATATTGGTTTCATGAAATACAAAAAAAAATCACATAAAGTATCAATTGTAATGGGCAGTCAGTCTGATTACAAAACAATGAAAAATTGTTTAAAAGTTCTTAAGATTTTAAAAGTTAATTATGAGACAAATATCGTCTCTGCACACAGAACGCCTGATAGACTTTATACCTATGCAAAGAAAGCAGAAAATAATAATATTTCTATTATTATTGCTGGGGCCGGAGGATCAGCACATTTACCTGGTATGATTGCTGCTATAACTAGAATTCCAGTCATAGGTGTTCCCATTGAAAGTAAAAAGTTAAAAGGTTTAGATAGCCTACTATCAATTGCTCAAATGCCAAAAGGAATTCCTGTTGGTACAGTTGCTATTGGAGAAGATGGTGCAATCAATGCTGGTTTATATGCTGCTTCAATTATAGCTACGTATGATAACAATGTAAAAAAAACACTTTTAAATTGGCGAAAAAAACAAACATCAAAAGTAAAAAAAAAACCAAAGTAATTAATGTCTAAACCTGATCTAGGAATAATAGGTGGAGGACAATTAGGAAGTCTATTAGCATCTGCAGCAAAAAAACTTAATATTAAAACGGTTATTTTATCAGATGATAAAGATGCACCCGCAATCAATTTTGCAGATGAATTTATTTATGGAGACTACCAAGACATAAATATTATCAATAACTTTTTAGAAAAAGTGGATCTTGTTACTTATGAGTTTGAAAATATCCCATATGATATATTAAAAAAAATTAATGAAACCAAATCTGTATTACCAAGCCCCGAAATAAATAAATTAATTCAAAATAGAATGACTGAAAAAGAGTTTTTAAATAAAAATAATATAACTACAACACAGTTTGTAAGCATAAAAGATTTAGATGATATAAAGATAAACGATAGATTAATGCCTGGTTTATTGAAAACTTGTACACTTGGTTATGATGGAAAGGGCCAATATAAAATAATTAATGCAAATGATTTAAATGAAGATTTTGATTTTTCAAAAGGCTACATCTTAGAAAAGATAGTAAATTTAAAAAAAGAAATTTCAGTAGTGGTTACAAGATTTGGTCATCAAAAATATGAAATTTATGATCCAATTGAAAATTATCATGAAGACCAGATTTTAAAACACTCCAAAATTCCCGCTGATATAAGTGATGAAATTAAAAATAAAGCATTGGACTGGGCAAAAACAGTGGCTGAAGAGCTTGATTATATTGGTACTATGTGCGTTGAATTCTTTATAGATAAAAATAATAATTTATATGCTAATGAAGTTGCACCAAGAGTACATAATTCTGGACACCTAACTATAAATTCACACAACATTAGCCAATTTGAAAATCATATAAGAGCTGTATGTGGACTTGAAAAATTAGAAACAAAAAAAATTTATAATGCAAAAATGCTTAATTTGATTGGTGAAGATATATTAGAATATAAAAATAAAAAATTTAAAGAAAATGAATTTTTTTATGATTATTTAAAAAAAGAAGTTAAAGCTAAAAGGAAAATGGGACATTTAACAACTATAGAAAAATAGTTTTAAGAAATTGTTTGGATCAAAGAAATATTATTGTTTGTGGGTTTGTTAACTTCCTTTGAAACTTCATGAAAGTTTAATTTTGTTTTTTTACACTCTTTCAGAAAACTCGATCCTGTTAATTCAAGATTTAAATATCTATTAACATCATTTTCATTGATTATAACAGGCTGTCTATGATGTATTTCTTTAATATTTTCATCTGCATCCTCGGTTATTAAACAAAATTGATCGTTGTCATAAATAGCCGCTAAATACATAAGCTTTTTATCCTCTCTTAAAAAATAATAAGGTGTTTTATTTTCTTTTTCTCTTTTCCACTCATAAAAACCATCTGCTACAGCTACACATCTATGTAGTCGAATTAATTTTTTGAAAGACACTTTTTCATCTATAGTTTCTAGTCTTGCATTTATTAAAGGTTTAAAATCTTTTTGCTTAGCCCAGCTAGGTACTACTCCCCACTTTAAATTTTCTAGAGTATTTCCATTATTATATTTTTTAATTACAGGTAATTTTTGAAATGGATGTGCATTATAATTTTCATTATCTTCAACTTGTATAGCTGACTTAACAAGTTTTTTTGTTTTTGTAACGGGGCTAGTTATTACGTATCTTCCACACATATTTAATTTTCTTGGTTTAATCTAAATTTAGATTATATGTTTTTCGAAACTATGAAATCAATAGAAAATAATTTTGATGATCCGCAAGTAAATGAGTTGCTAACTAAGCATTTTATTGAATTGAGATCAGTTTCTCCTGAGGGGAGTTCGCATGTATTAGATATACCTGGATTAAAGGATCCAAGTATAAAATTCTGGAGTTTGTGGGAAAATAATGAATTAATTGGTTGTGGAGCTTTAAAATTATTTGATGAAACGCATGGAGAATTTAAATCTATAAGAGTTTCAGATAAATTTAGAAATAAAAAATATGGTGGAAAAATAATTTCACATCTTATTGAAAAATCTAAACAAATAGGAATTACTAAACTAAGTGTCGAAACTGGTGCGGGTAATTTTTTTGCGCCCGCTAGAAAACTTTTTAAAAGTTTTGGTTTTAAAGAGTGTGGGCCTTTTGCGCACTATAAAGATGATCCTAATTCGTGCTATTATTCAGTAGACATTTGAGGAGTTTAGTTTGGAAGCTGATAAATCAAGACCATTTGTATTATATGTTGCTGAAATCATTTATCGAAAGATATATGAAATCAAGATTAAAAATCCAAATTTAACTAATATTCAAGCTTTTGAAATATTTATTGCATCAGATGATTATAATGAAATTAGTTCTGGAAATTTTCATGATAAATGGTTTAAAGAACTTGAGAGCAATGACTACATAGATAAATCTACAAAAAAAAAGATTAATCAAGAAACTATAAGACTTTTACAAATACAAAAAGATACTATGATTAAACAATTAATGAAAATCCCAAAATTATATTATGCAAAAAGTCACTTTCCTTTGGAATTATCTCAAAGAGCATTTGATCATTTGTGGAGAGTTTGTGAAAGTTATGAACTTTGGTGTAAAGAAACTAAACAAAATGGATTAATATTATTAAATTTAACAGAATAATTTATGAGTAATAAAATTTTGAGATTTATAGATAGTACTTTAATAGATTTAGGAAGACAGTTTAAGTGGACCTATCTACCACCATTGATGATTTATCTTGCTGCTGGTATTTCAGGACTAACAGGTATTGTTGGAACTTTTTTTGTTAAAGACTATCTAAACTTATCTGCTGCTTTTCTTGCTGGACTGGGTTTTTGGGCTGGAATTCCATGGGCATTGAAGATGCCTTTAGGTCATCTTGTTGATCTAATCTGGAATAAAAAAAATTACATGGTTTTTGTTGGAGCATCCTTAATCTCATTAAGTTTAATTATAATGTACGGTTTAATAATTCATACTGAATGGATGTCCTCAATTCTTTCAGTAGAAACATGGTTTGTGATCAGTGTTTTGCTTGCTCCGATTGGTTATGTTGTGCAAGATGTTGTAGCCGATGCTATGACTGTAGAAGCAGTTCCTTTAGTTGATGATAGTGGAAATAAATTTTCAAGAGATGAAATCAAACTTATGCATACAACAATGCAAACTCTTGGAAGATTTGCAATAATTGGTGGAACTGTTTTAGTTGCTTTAGCTAACGTTATCCTCTTTAAAGGAGTAGACGATCTTGAACAAGCAGATAAGATAAGTTTATACGGTTCAATTTATATATATGCTTTAATTATACCAATTGTATCCGTTCTTGGAATATTTCTCGCTTCATATTTAAAAAATCAAAAGAAAAGAAAACTTATTGAACAAGGTCATGAGGGTGACCAAGATTATGCTCCTTCAGAGAAAACTGAAGTAAACTGGTGGATATTAGGTGGAAGTTTAGTTTTTGTTATTTTCACTTTAGGTATTGGATCATTCAAAGTGCCATTTGCTCAAGAAATTGTTTTTGTAGGTTCAATGGCAATTATTCTATTTTTAATGAATAAATTAGTTAAAGAACTTCCTCAGGATTTAAGACTTACTGTTGTAGGGACAGCAATAATAATTTTTATTTTTAGAGCAATGCCAGGACCTGGTCCAGGTTTATCTTGGTTTGAAATTGATGTACTTGAATTCAATGAACAATTTTTTTCAGTGTTATCACTTATTGCTTCAGTTTTAACCCTTGTAGGGATTATCTTATTAAGACCATTTATGGCAAACAACTCAATAGCTAAAATAATAGTGATTTTATCCATTGCAGGTGCAATTTTATTTTTACCAAGTGTTGGTATGTATTATGGATTTCACAATTGGACATCATCAATTACTAATGGAGTTGTTGATGCCAAGTTTATTGCAATATTAAATACTGCACTTGAGTCACCTTTGGGACAAGTCTCAATGATACCTTTGCTTGCATGGATTGCTAAAAATGCTCCGTCGCACTTAAAAGCAACTTTCTTTGCAGTATTCGCATCTTTTACAAATCTTGCTTTATCAGCAAGTGCTTTAGGGACTAAATATTTAAATGAAATTTATGTTATTACTAGAGAAGTAAAAGATAAAGTAACAAACGCTATTCTTACCACTGCCGATTATTCAGATCTAGGTATTTTGTTGATAACAGTAACACTAATAACTTTAATAATTCCAATTGTGTTTGTGGTTATAATTCAAAAGACTAAATTTAAAACTTCAGAATAATTTTTATTCAGCTTTATAGCCAAATTCTAAACAAGCATCAGTTATTGAATGATAAAGAGATTCTCCAAAACTTCTTAAAGCAAATATTCTTACTTTTCTTGGATTTGAACTAATAAAATCAATAGTTATTGTGATTGCATGAAAAGCAGAATTAGAACATTTTCCTTCATCAAGACCATCTAAATTTAACGGACAACCCTTTTTCAATACTTCATCTACCAAAGAACCTTCTAATTCAAGTATTGTTCTTGAATGAGATAGATCAGTTAATGCAAAATCATCATGACTTAGGTTTTCTAAAATAGATTTTTCTATTTCTTTATTCGTTGAAACGACCAACCAATTATCAGGTCCCATCCATAAAATTCTTGTATTAGTATTTGAAGATACCAAGAGTGTCTCAGGTAAATTTAAATTATCTATTTTTATTTTATCAATACTAATTGAAGATTTTTTATATTTAACAATTTGATAAATCAAAACATCCTTGATTTCTCTAATATTTATTAGCTCATCTTTACTATCGTGATTGCCAAACAATCCATGTTTATGAATATTTTCTAGTGCAGAAACATTTTTCATGATCTAACTCTTTTTCCTTCAGGGTCAACATAATGTGAAGATATAACTTCTACTTCAATTGATTTATTTTTTAATGGTGATACCGCAAAAAACTTTTTACCTATCATATTTTTTCCATCTTTCATTATTGCCAGAGAAAATGGATTATTATTTTCTACACTCCAACAAGAAGAAGAAACGTGACCAAGTTTAGGGTTTGGTAATTTTGCATTCTGATCTTGGACGATATGAGATCCTTCAGGAATACTAGACTTTCTATCAATTGGAATAAGTCCAACAATTTTTTGTCTGCTCTCAACATTAAATGCTTCTCTCCCTAAAGAATTTTTGCCGATAAAATCTTTTTTCTTTGAAACTAATCCATTTAATGAAACATCTGATGGGATTGTTCGACCATCTAATTCTGGCCCTGCAACGTGTCCCATTTCTATTCTTAATGTTGACAAAGCTTCAGTTCCATAAGGCTGATTTCCAAAATCTTTTCCTACTTCCATCATTTTCTCCCACATGAACATTCCATGATCTGATTTGACATTAATCTCATATGCAAGCTCACCAGAAAATGAAATTCTAAAAATTCTTGATGGAACACCAAAAAATTCTGCTTCTTTATAGCCCATAAAAGGCAAAGCTTCATTTGATACGTCTAAGTCCGGATATAATTTTGATAACATGTCTCTAGATTTAGGTCCAGCAATTGCAGCCCCTGCCCATTGCTCAGTTGTAGAGACAACATTTACATTTAATTCTGGCCAAACAATTTGAAGATAATATTCTAAGTGAGATAAAACATTTGCAGCTTGTGCAGTTGTTGTTGTCATATGATAATGATTTTCTGAAATTCTTGTTGTTGTTCCATCGTCCATGACAATTCCATCTTCTCTAAGCATCAATCCATATCTTGCTTTTCCAACAGGTAATTTCATCCAAGCATTTGTATAAACTCTATTTAAAAATTCTGCTGCGTCTGGACCTTTAATATCAATTTTTCCTAATGTAGTTACATCGCATATACCAACATTCTCTCTAACATTTTTTGCCTCTCTCTTTGAAGCTTCAAATAAAGTTTCACTTCCTAGCTTATAATATCGAGGTCTTTTCCAAGCACCTGCATCAACAAATACAGCATTATTTTTCTCATGCCATTCATGCATTGGGGTTTTTCTAGTCGGCATATATTCCATACCTACTTCACGACCAACTATTGTCCCGATTGTAATTGGTGTGAAAGGTGGTCTAAATGTTGTGTGTCCCACTTCAGGAACTATTTTATTTTCTATATTAGATACCAACTGAAGGCCATTTAAATTACTTGTACGGCCTTGATCTGTTGCCATTCCAAGAGTTGTGTATCTTTTAACATGCTCTATTGATCTGTAGCCTTCTCTTAGTGCGATTTCTATATCAGAAACAGATACATCATTTTGAAAATCAACAAATCTTTTTGGATTTTCATTCTTAGGTAACGGCATACACCAAAATTTATCATGAGCTCCGTATTTCTTTTCATTTACATTTGGAATTGAGATTTCTGTTTTAGTCTCTGTAATTTTTGCGGAAAGATTTGAACCATTTTCAAAACCATGTTTTAAACTTTCTTCTAATGTAAATGATCCATTTGCTGCACCGACTGAGGTCTCATGTTGTTTTTTCTTATCTGGAATAAATGCATCAATTTTTTCTTCATACTTAAGTTTATTTCCTGACTGTGATGCTAAATGTACAGATGGTGTCCAAAATCCAGACACACAAATACAATCACAATCTACAGTTTCTATTTTCCCAAAAGAATTTTTATCTTTATTCAGTTTGCCAATTTTTGCAGATTTAACTTTTTTGTAACCATTAGCAACAATAACACCGTGAGAAAATCTTATATCAATTCCCTTTGATTTAGCTTCATCAATTAATTCTGATGAATGTTCTTCTCTTGTATCTAATATAATTGGTTCAACATTATTTTTTTTGAACTCTAAAGCTGTTTCATATGCACTATCGTTATTTGTGAATATTAAAGGTTTCTTTCCAACCAATACTCCATAGACTTTCATATATTCTTTTGCAGCTGCTGATAAAAAAATTCCTGGAGTATCATTGTTGCCGAACACAATTGGTCTTTCAATTGAACCAGTTGATAAAATTGTTTCTTTGGCTCTAATATACCAAAGTCTTTGTCTTGGGGTGAATTTTGATTTTTTCTCTAAATGATCACTAACTCTCTCAAACATTACCAGCATGTTATGATCATAATAACCAAAAACTTGAGATCTATTTTTTACAGTGACATTGGGCATAGATTTTAATTCAGTAATTATTTTTTCTGCCCAATCTTTTCCTGATAAGTTATCGATGCTTACATCATCGGTTAAAAGTGTTCCTCCAAATCTTGGTTTATCCTCAGCTAAAATTACTTTTGCTCCATTTTTTGCAGCAGCATAAGCACTTGCTAATCCAGAGGGTCCAGATCCAGTAACTAATAAATCGCAATACTCAAATTTATGTTCATATCGTTCTTTATCTTTTTCTATCGAAGCAACCCCTAATCCTGCGGCTTTTCTAATGAAAGGTTCGTAAATTTTATACCAGAAACTTTTAGGCCACATAAATGTTTTGTAATAAAACCCTGCCGGGAAAAACATTTTTAAAAAATTATTAATTGCACCAATATCAAAATTTACTGATGGCCAACAATTTTGGCTTGTTGCGGACAAACCTTCAATGAGTTCCATTTCTGTTGCATTAACATTTGGCTCTGAATGACCATTGAATTCTACTTGAAGCTTTGCGTTTGGTTCCTCTACTCCTGCTCCAAAAAAACCTCTTGGTCTATGATATTTAAAACTTCTACCAACTAAATGTATTCCATTTGCAATCAAAGCAGATGCAATTGTATCTCCCTCATATCCAAATAATTTTTTACCATTAAAAGTAAAAGATATTTTTTTGTTTCGATTAATTAATCCCTCTTTATTTAATCTAAATGGTTGGCTCATCTTATTTCTTCTGTGACTTTTGCTGTTTGGAAAATTTCATGTGTAGCGGTGTCTCTTTGCACCTTTATCCATTGTCTACATCCAGCTATATGTTGCCATAACTCTATATGTTTCCCTCTTGGACTTTTTCTCATATAAACAAAATTATCCCAATCCTCGCTTGATACTTCTTCATTTATATTAGGTCTTTTTACAGTTGCATCACCTCCATATGAAAATTCTTTTTGTGCTCTTAAACCGCAATAAGGACATTTGATGTATAACATTTTTTAACCAATCCAGGTTTTAGTTCCTAAACCTTTTTCATCTAAAAGATGGCCTGTAGAAAATCTATTTAATCTTAATTCTGAATTTAATTCATGAACTTGATCTTGCGCAATTGTGTGAGCAAATGTCCAACCTGAGACAGGAGTTGATTTAAAACCTCCATAACACCATCCGCAGTTTAAATATAAACCTTCAATATGAGTTTTATCAATTATTGGAGAACCATCCATTGACATATCCATGATCCCTCCCCATGTCCTTAACATTTTTAATCTACTTAAAAATGGAAACAAAGCTAAGCCACCTGTCAATACATGTTGTATAGTTGGCAAGTTACCTCTTTGAGCATAACTATTATATCCATCAAGATCACCACCCATTACCATCTCACCTTTGTCTGATTGACTTATATAAAAGTGGCCTGCACCAAAAGTTACTACTCCGTCTAATAATGGTTTTACAGGTTCTGAAACACAAGCTTGCAGTACATGAGTTTCTATTGGCAGTGTCATATTTAATTTTTCAGCTAATATATTTGTGCTACCTGCAACACATAATCCAACTTTTTTTGCTTTAATATCTCCTCTTGAAGTTCTAATTCCTTTTATTTTTCCATTTACAACATCAAAACCAGTGACTTCACAATGTTGTATTATATCTACTCCCATATCATCTGCTTGACGCGCATAACCCCAGGCAACAGCATCATGTCTTGCGGTACCAGCACTTGGTTGCATTAAACCACCAAAGATTGGGAAACGTACTTCATCACTAAAGTCTGCCATTGGAATTAATTTTTTAACTTCGTCTCTATCCAATAACTTTGCATCTATTCCATTTAATCTCATAGAGTTTCCTCTACGAGCATATGCATTCATTTGAGCATCTGAGTGGGCTAAGTTTATTATTCCCCTTGGAGAAAACATCACATTAAAGTTCAGTTCTTGACTTAAGTTTCTCCACAAATCCATTCCAAATTCATTAAATCTTGCATTAGCATCGTACATAAAATTTGATCTTATGATCGTTGTATTTCGACCAACATTTCCACCACCAATCCAGCCTTTCTCAATGATAGCTACATTTCTAATATTATGTTCTTTTGCTAAATAATATGCAGTAGCAAGACCGTGTCCTCCACCTCCAATGATGACTACATCATATTCACTTTTTGGAGTTGGATCTTTCCAAGCAACTTCCCAATTTTGGTGATTGGAGAAAGCATTTTTGATTAGACTAAATACTGAATATTTCTGCATCCGTAAGTTTTATAAAATTAAATATAAGTTTTTGCTAATTTTTTTTATATATATTTTTTAGATGTTTAAATACGTGACAAAAAAGGATAGTAATTCTGCTCATTAATAAGTAATTAGATTTATGTCAAAATCAGATATCCAAATTGCACGAGAAGCAAAAATGAAACCCATAAATGAGATTTTGGGTAAAATTAATGTTCCAGACGAACCAAGTGCTTTTAGTCCTATGGGACGTCATATTGCTAAAATAAATTTAGAATATTTAGATAGTTTAAAAGATAAACAAAATGGAAAATTAATTTTAGTTACTGCTATTACACCAACTCCTGCAGGTGAGGGAAAAACTACTACGTCAGTTGGTTTAAATGATGGATTAAATAAAATTGGTAAAAATTCTATAGTGTGTTTACGTGAACCTAGTTTAGGTCCCTCATTTGGAATGAAAGGTGGAGCAGCAGGTGGAGGATATGCTCAAGTTGTTCCAATGGAACAAATCAATTTACATTTCACAGGAGACTTCCATGCAATTACATCTGCTCACAACTTATTGTCAGCGTTAATTGATAATCATATTTATTGGGGAAATAAATTAAACATAGATGTAAGACGAGTAGTCTGGAGAAGAGTTATGGATATGAATGATAGATCTTTAAGATCTATCAATATTAATTTGGGTGGAGTTGCGAATGGTTTTCCAAGAGAAGATGGTTTTGATATTACAGTAGCATCTGAGATAATGGCTATCTTTTGTTTAGCAAATGATCTTGAAGATTTGGAAAAGAGAATAGGTAATATTACAGTTGCTTATACTAGAGATAGAAAGCCTATTTTTGCAAAAGATTTAAATGCTCATGGACCAATGACTGTTTTGTTGAAAGAAGCAATTAGACCTAATGTAACTCAAACTTTAGAAAATAATCCAGCAATTATTCATGGTGGTCCTTTTGCAAATATTGCGCACGGTTGTAACTCTGTAATAGCAACTAAAGCAGGTTTAAAACTAGCTGATTATGTTGTAACTGAAGCTGGATTTGGAGCAGACCTAGGAGCGGAAAAATTTTTAGATATTAAATGTAGAAAATCAAATTTAAAACCTGAGTGTGTAGTTATTGTTGCAACAATTAGAGCATTAAAAATGCACGGCGGTGTAGCTAAAGATGATTTAAAAAATGAAAATGTAGACGCGTTAAAAAAAGGTTTGGTAAATTTGGAAAGACACATTGAAAACGTAAAAAAATTTGGTTTACCGGTAGCTGTTGCTGTTAATCATTTTGTTGCCGATACTGATAATGAAGTAAAAGAGTTAATAAATGCTTGTGATAATATGGGAGTTAAAGCTACTTTATGTACTCATTGGTCAAATGGTGGTGAAGGAACAAAAGAACTTGCCACACATGTTGTAGATTTAATTGATCAAAAACAAGCAAATTTTAAATTTTTATATGATGAAAAAACACCTTTACTAAAGAAAGTTGAAACTGTTGCAAAAGAAATATATCGAGCAAACGAAGTTGTTGCTGACAGTAAAATAAAAGATCAATTAAAATCTTTTGAAGAAGCGGGTTATGGAAATTTACCTATATGTGTAGCGAAAACACAATATAGTTTTTCTACTGATCCAAATGCAAAAGGTGCTCCAACAGGCCATTCATTACCAATTAGAGAAGTAAGATTATCTTCAGGTGCAGAATTTATTGTTGTTATATGCGGTGCCATCATGACAATGCCAGGACTTCCTCGAGTTCCTGCAGCAGACTCTATTAAGCTTAATGAAAAAGGTGAAATAGAAGGCTTGTTCTAATTTAAATTATTTAGCCAGTTTTCTAATTCTCTCATCCTTGCATCTTTGTTTGAAATTTTATTTTCATCTTCTATAATTTTTACATGAGAGTCTATTTCCATTTGGTCAATAAATGCTTTTTTTTCTAAAAGTCGATCTCTCCTAAAATGAATTAAGCTTATCATTTTAGCATAAGTGATCTCTGGGTGATATTGAATTCCCCATACATTCGTTGAACCAACATTAAAATTTATACCCATGACTTTATTTATTGGATTTGATGAAAGTAATGTAGAGCCCTCAGGTAATTTTACAACTTCATCAAAATTAAATGCAGGGGTATTAAATTTTTTATTTTTATTTTTATAAAGCGGATGTTTAAGGCCGTTTTCGTTTATTTCTATATCATGAGCTATTCCTCTATGAGCACCATTAGGGCATTTCTTTACTTCTCCACCAGCAACCGTTACAGCAACTTGCATTCCCCAACAAATTGCGAATATATTTTTTATATTCTTTTGACATTCCCTCATAAAATTTATTTGTCTTCTTATTTCAGGAGTATCATTGTAAATATTTAAACTACTACCACCCCATATCATTCCATTATATTTAGTTAAATCTTTAGCTACTTCGTTAATGTTTTCATCCGAAGAAGGATTAACAACATCAATATCTAATTGATCTGTAAAATAACTAATACTGTCTTTTAAACTTTCAGTATGAGTTTTAATTCCACCATCAGTAAAGCTTTGATTTTCTTCTCTAAGATTACCCTCAACTATAAGAATTCTTTTCATTAGAATAATTTACCTGAAATACTGTGTTCATAAAGTGCTTTCATGTCATCCTTACTCATTGTCCTTGGATTGGTAGAAGTGGATGGATCTTCTAATGCCATAACTGATAACTTTTCTAAATTTATTTTATTTACATCAACAATTTCTGATAATTTATGTGGTATATTTAATTCTTTTCTTAGTTCTAAAATCCAGTTTAAAAAACTATCAAAACTTTTATCGAGTTCGAGATAATCACATATAGAAATTATCTTTTTTTCAATCATTTCTTTGTTAAAAGTTAATACATAAGGCATAAAGATAGCATTTGATAAACCGTGGTGAACATTAAATTGGGCATTAATAGGGTGGCTTAAAGAATGAATAGCGCCAAGCCCTTTTTGAAAAGCGGTAGAACCCATACTAGCTGAAGCTAATAATTCTGCTCTAGCATTTAAATCTTTTCCATTCTTAACTGCTTTAATTAATGAGTTTTTAATTAACTTCATTCCCTCAATCGCAATTCCATCAGCCATCGGGTGGAATCCAGACGCACAAAAAGCTTCTAAATTGTGTGCTAAAGCATCCATACCTGTCGCTGCAGTCAATCTTGGAGAAAGATCTAAAGTTAAATTAGGATCTAAAATTACAATTGAAGGTAAAAATTTCGGGTGGAAAATAATTTTTTTTATACCTGTTTGTTTATTGATTATAGCTGATGCTCTTCCAGTTTCTGAACCTGTCCCTGCTGTAGTGGGTACAGCAATGATAGGTGCAATGTTATTTTCATCTGCTCTTTTCCAATAATCACCTACATCTTCAAAATCCCATATTGGTCTAGACTGTCCTGACATAAAAGCAATAGCTTTACCTACATCAAGACCGCTGCCACCACCAAATGCAATAACTCCATCACAACCTAATTTCTTAAACTCCCTTACTCCCTCTTCCACATTCTCGCCTAAAGGATTACCTGAAAAATTTGAAAAAACTTGAAGATGATTAAAGGTTTTTCTTAAATCTAAAATAATATCTTGAACCATTTTTAGATTAATTAAATCCTTATCTGTGACAAATAATGGTTTATCAATTTTCAAATTTTTACATGCTAGACCTAAATCTTGAATTCTATTCTCTCCAACCCAAATTGTAGTAGGATAATTCCAATTAGTTTTCATATTAAAATAATATTTAATTTTTCTATTTTTCTTAGTACAATATATTTATAATTTTAATTGTAGAGGAAAAATTATCATGACTAAAGTCGCTATTATCGGTGCTGGACCCTGCGGGTTATCAATACTAAGGGCTTTTGAACATGCCGAGAAAAAAGGAGACAAAATACCTGAAATAGTTTGCTTTGAAAAACAAAGTGATTGGGGAGGTCTTTGGAATTATAGCTGGAGAACAGGATCTGACCAATATGGAGATCCAGTTCATAATAGCATGTATAGATATCTTTGGTCAAACGGACCTAAAGAGTGTCTTGAATTCGCAGATTATTCTTTTGATGAACATTTTGGTAAGCCAATTCCATCTTTCCCACCTAGAGAAGTACTTTATGATTATATAACTAGTAGAGTAAGTAAAGGAAATTTAAGAAATAAAATTAAATTTAATACAAGAGTAGTTAATACAGTTTTTAAATCAGATAAATTTGAAGTTAGCTATCAAGATAAAGAAAATGATAAAATTTTAACTGATCATTTTGATTACGTTGTAGTGTCCACTGGTCATTTTTCAGTTCCTTTTATACCTGAATATAAAGGTATGAGTTCGTTTCCTGGAAGAATAATGCATTCGCATGACTTTAGAGATGCGGAAGAATTTAGAGGAAAAAATATTATAGTTTTAGGAAGTAGTTATTCTGCAGAAGATATTGCACTTCAATGCAATAAATATGGAGCAAAAAGTGTAACAATTGGCTTCAGACATAATCCTATGGGTTTTAAATGGCCAGAAGGAATGAAAGAAGTATTCTATTTAGATAGATTGGAAGGAAAAAAAGCAATTTTTAAAGATGGTACCGAACAGGATGCAGATGTAATAATACTGTGTACTGGTTACCTGCATCATTTTCCTTTTTTGGAAGAAAATTTAAAACTTAAAACAAGAAACAGACTTTATCCTCCAAAATTATACAAAGGTGTTGTTTGGCAGGATAATCACAAACTTTTGTATCTAGGAATGCAAGACCAGTTTCACACATTTAATATGTTTGATTGCCAAGCTTGGTATGCGAGAGATGTTATAATGGGTAAAATAAATTTGCCAAGTGGAGATGAAATCGAAAAAGATATTAACAAATGGGTTGCTTTAGAAGAAAAACTGGAAAATCCTGATCAGATGATTGATTTTCAAACTGAATACACAAAGGAATTGCATGATATGTCAGATTATCCAAAAATAGATTTTGAGCTGATAAGAAAACATTTTAAAGAGTGGGAACATCATAAGGTTGAAGATATATCAACGTATAGAAATAAATCTTTTTCATCTCCAGTTACAGGATCTGTCGCTCCAGTTCATCATACAGCTTGGGCAAAAGCAATGGATGATTCATCTGAAACTTTTCTAAATAAAAACTAAAAATTTAAACTAATTTTCTAAAACTAAGTCTAAATATAAAGCTGCGCTCCATGAGAAATTATTTGCGCCCATAACTGATCCATCTTTATAACTGTAATATTCATGAAAACCTTTTTCTTCAATTAATTCTAAGGTTTTTTTTTTGATTTCATTTGCATATTCTGGCTCTTTTTTAATAAGTCCTTGATAAATTAACCAATTACAATTTATCCATATTGGACCTCTCCAATATCTTTTTTCTTCGAATAAAGGATGATTTGGTTTTATTGTTGAGAAATAGTAATTGTCATTATTATTATGATTTTTTAAATTCTTAATAATTTTTTTATTTAATTCATCATCTTGTAGATTTGCGAAGAGAGTAAAATAATTTGTTATCGACGGAACAACGATTTTCAAATTAGTTTTTATATCTTTTGAGACAAAATCATTAATATTATCATCATATAATTTTAATATTTCTTTTTCGGTTTTGGGTACGAAATTATTTAAATCATCAAAATTTAAATCAAAATTTTTAGCTAAGCTAAGTAGATCTTTATTTGCTCTCAAAAATAAAGCATTAAATCCAACATCTACTACATTAAAATCAGAGATCTCGTACAATCTATTTGGATCGTAGTGAACATCTCTAAATTGATCTCTTAAAGTTACATATCTGTCATAATCAGTTTTTAAAGGTCTTTCATCAGAGTTTGAAACCTCAAGATCTCTTCTTTTATAATTAAGGTTTTTATCTACTTTGATATTGCTCATTGGCTGATCCCAAATTGGTGAATTATCATACCCGCTCTCCCACGGATGTAATATGGATACAAGCCCGGTTTTATTAGGATCTCTGAATTTTATGAACCAATCATGATAATTTTTAATTTTTGTTATTATATTTATAATTCTTGAATGTTGTTCATTACTAAGTTGATTTTTTTCAACAATTTTCCTCAAAATACTGGCTAAAACTGGTGGCTGAGTAATACCAGAGGAAGGTATATTTTTTCCACATTGCCAAGTTGTGTGATTTGGAAAATAAGATGTGTCTTTTTCATGAAAAAGAATATGGGGTACCATACCATCGTCCCACTGACCATTAAGCAAAGTTTCAATTTCTATAATTGAAAAATCTAAATTAAAGTAAGAATAGCCAAGCGCTATAAAAGCTGAATCCCAATTCCATTGAGCAGGATATAATTTATTATTAGTAGGAAGTGTGTAACCATTTTTTCTGTTACCCAATAATATTTTTTTTGCCTCTTCTACTTTATTTTGCATTATCCTTTAACACTTCCTGCGGTGAGACCGCTTACTAAATATTTTTCAAAATAAACAAAAATTATTAAAATAGGCAAAGTTACTACTACAGACCCTGCCATTAAATATTGTCTAGGTGTTTCAGCTCCAATATTCAGAAACTGAATAGCTCTTGATAATGTGAATGTATTTGGCCGGTCTAAAAACATTAATGAAAACAAAAATTCATTCCAAGCTATCATAAATACATACAAGGCTACCGATGATATTGCAGGTAAACTTAGCGGAAGTATAATTTTAAAAATTATACCAAGCCAATTTTGACCATCTATAATCCCTGCTTCCTCTAATTCTTTTGGTATACTTTTAAAGTAACCTTGCAACATATAAATTGCTACAGGTAAAGTCGTAGCTGTATAAACTATTAGCAAACCCTCAATAGAATTTCTTAAACCAAGTTGACTAAAAATTGTGTACAAAGGTATCACTAAAACTATCGCTGGAAACAAATAAATTATCAATATGGATGTTGATAAAAAATTTTTTCCAAAGAAATTAAGTCTTGCAACCGCGTAAGCAGCTGGTATAGCAAATATTAATGTTATAATGACTGTGCCTAAGGAGACTATTGTGCTCGTTAGCATATATCTTCCAAAATTATAATCTTTGAATACTATAAAATAAGATTTGAACAACTCTGGCAATCCTTGTGCAAAGTTAATACTAAAGTCTAAAGGGTTCAATAATAACAAAGCCTGGGTTTTAAAGCTTGTAACTAACATCATATAAAAAGGGAAAAGAATTACAAAAGAGAACAGTGTAATTCCAAATAATGTTAAAAAATTAAAGAATAATTTTTGAGAGGAATGATTTTTTGACAAAAAGTTTTTGTCGTAATCTTTTATATTATTGAAAAAAAATAATGAAATTAAGAATATGCCAAAACTATACCAAATAGGTAAATTTGTTGAGATGAAATAATCAAAGATAGAAAATAAAAGTGCAAGTAAAATTATTTTAATATTTAAATTTAATTTTTTCCCAATAAGAAGATTTATTGCACAAAGAATTATTCCAAATATAAATAATTTATTAAAATTAAAATTTGTTAATTCAATTCCTTGTAATGTAACTAAGATTTTCCAAATACAAATTAATGAAAACAAAAACAAAGACGAGATAAAGCAATAAGTAAATATATTTTTAATTTTCATCAGCTCTTTTTCCTAAAAGTTTAAAATAGATAAACATAAAAATTAATAGAAACACTACAATCACAATAGAAACTGCGGAACCCATACCAATATCCCCAATTGAAAAACCTTGTTGATATACATTTATTGGCAATGTTCTTGTGCCTGATGCCCCACCAGTGAGTAAGAAGATGTCTTCAAATTTATTAAAATTCCAAATAAATCTAATCATAAATAGAATTGAAATCACTGCTAATATCTGGGGCAAAGTAATATTAAGAAATTTTTGGATAGGATTTGCACCATCAACATCAGCTGCTTCATACAACTCTTTTGGAACTGCTTGAAGACGAGCAAGAATAAATAAAAATGCTAGAGGAAAATATCTCCAAATTTCAAAAATAATTACAGTTGTTAATGCTAACCTTAATTTAAAATCAAAACCAAGTATGTTTAAAGTTACATATTTTTGTCCTAGTAAATTTATTGGCCCATCAATAATTTGATAGTTAATTAACAAATTATTTAAAGTTCCACTTGTTGGATCAAGTAAAAGTTCCCAGGTATAAGCAAGAGCTACAACTGGCGCAACATAAGGAAATAAAAGAACGCTTCTCATAAATGTTCTTCCAAAAAATTTTTGATTTACCATTTGTGCAGCTAAAATTCCAAAAACTATTGCACCTATTGTTCCAAAAAAAGTGTAATAAAAAGTTGTTGATAATAGATCTATAAACGCTTTGTCTTTAATTACTTTTTTGAAATTATTTAAAGTAAATTCATAAGTTAATAATATATTTTGTGACTTACCTGATAGTTTAGGTTTATAAGATTTTAGTTCCTTCTTGGAAATTTCTTGATTATTAGTATCTTGAAATACTATTTCTAAATTTTCTCGATATTTTTTTGGCCAATTACCTAACTCACACTTAAGTAAATTTGATTTAAATTGACATTTATTATTTAAACTTATTGGTTCAATGTTGTCAGGATATTTATCTTTAAATTTTACATTAGTAATTTCTTGTGTAAGAGAACTATTTCTTAATTTATAAATTATTTTTATTTGAGTTGGATTATCTTTAATTGATTTTACTAATTTTTTTGCTCTTGGTTCAGGAATTCTTAAATCTTTAAGCTCTACATTTTTAAAGCTGATCCAAATATTTGAAAATATTGGAAATAAAATTATAGAAAATACTAAAAGAACCGATGGTAATATTAATAGATATGCTGTTCTTTTTTCAATTTTTGCAAGTTTTGAACTCATAAAAAAAAGCGGATAATTAATATTACCCGCTTTTTTTAATTTTTTAAATTACTAGAAACTAGCTAGCACAGTATTAATTTCATCTACTGCTTCATCTAGCGTCAATTGATCGTCAATGTATTGTCTAGTGATTCTATTTATAAATTTATTGTTAATAATTTTAGATGCTCTCGATAATTCACCTTCTTTAACACCCCATCTATTAGCGGTATCTAAACCAGCAACAATATTATTTATAACATCTGCTGAATATAGATCTGTTAAAGGAGCTTTTCTATCAACTCCAACAGGTAGTTTACTCCAAGCTGTTGTAAATGCATTTGGATCACTTGCATTACCTCTTCTTACAGGAAACTTACCTTCTGGTGCTATAGATAAAGTACTTGTGTATCCTTCATCCATTGAATAAAGAATAAACTGTTTAGCCTCATCAGTGTCTGCATCTGCTGTTATTCCAAAGTATCTAACATCTGCCCAAGCTGCACCTTTCACATTATTTGGTCCACTAAAATTAGTAATAAAACCAGTTTTAGATGCCAGTTCTGGTGATGTAGGATCGCTGTTAATTGTTGGCGGAGCTGAATCTCTCAAGCCAGCTAATTCATCCATAATGAATGGTGACCATATTATCATTGGAGTTTTACCGGCAAAGTAAAGTTCTCTTGACTGTTTCCAATAAAGTTCTCCTGGAGGGCTAGCTTTAGCTAATTTTTTATAAAACTGTAAAGAATTTTTTAAAGCTCTTCCTTGTTTTTTTGTTCCACCCTTTTTTACAATGTTTACACCATTTGCAAGCAGAACATGTTCCAAAACCTGACTCATAAAGTTTTCATCAGTTTTAGTTGCCGCAACAAATCCGAACATTTCGCTACTAGATAAAGCATCTATTGCTTTCTCTATATTTGCATATGTTGTTGGTGGCTCTAAACCAGCAGCTGCAAATAAATCTTTTCTGTAAACGACCATTTGAGTCCAGCCATCTACTGGTACAGCAGCAATTTTGCCACCTTTTTTAGCCATCTTTAAAGCACCAGGAGCAAAAGTTTTCTTTCCAAGTGAATTAACGACATCATTATTTGCATCAACATCTAATATTCCTGCTTCAGCCCATGGCAAGACATATTGAAGTGTATGATAAATTACATCAGGAAGATCTCCCGCTGCTGCTGCTGCAGTAGCTCTTGTTCCTAAATCTTTTTCATCAATCGGGATAACTTCAACTCCAATTCCAGTTTTGGCTTCAAAAGCTTTTGCCATCTCTTCTTGTTTAGCCATCCTTGCTGGTTGAGTTTCTGTCGTCCAGAATTTGATATCTGCAAATGCAATTGAATTAAAAACAAAAGCTATTGCAGAGATTGTTATTAATATATTTTTAAACATATATTCCCCTCTTTTTCGTGTTTTCTAAAGTTATTTAAAAATTAATACATAATGAACATTTAAAAGAAGAATAACAAGTATGTAAATTACACAATACTACCTGAGATTGATTTAGGAATTTTTAAAGGAAATACCTTTATTATCAAATAAATGGCAACGAAATGGATCAAAACCTATTTTAACAATATCACCTACTTTAATGTTTGTGTCTCCATCAGTTTGTACGACAAGAGGATCTCCCTCTTTCTCTAAATATAAATATGTTCCTGACCCTAATTTTTCTACTACGAAGACTTTGCTCTCCCATAGTGAATCCGATTTTGCATTTAATATCAAATGCTCTGGTCTTATTCCAATTTTTATACTGTCTCCTTCTTGAATATTTTCGGAAATTTTTGGCACATTTAACTTTCCAGTCCCCATTATATCTACCTCTGAACTATTCGAACTTTTGCTTAAAATTTTACTATCTATAAAATTCATTTTTGGAGATCCAATAAAACCACCAACAAATAAATTATCTGGATTATTATACAGGTTCATTGGTGATCCCTTTTGTGAAACTATACCTTGATCCAATACAACAATATCGTTAGCGAGGGTCATGGCTTCAGTCTGATCATGAGTTACATAGATCATAGTTGCGTTAAGTTGGTCGTGCAATTTTGCTAATTCTACTCGCATTTGTACTCTTAGAGCAGCATCTAGGTTAGATAATGGTTCATCAAATAAAAAAACTTTTGGTTTTCTTGTAATTGCTCTACCTATTGCCACCCTTTGACGTTGCCCTCCAGATAATTGTTTGGGTTTTCTCTCAAGATACTCTTCTATTTGTAAGATTTTAGCAGCCTCCATCACTCTTTGCTCAATCTCTTCTTTTGATTTTTTTTCAATTTTTAAACCAAAAGCCATATTATCAAATACAGTCATATGAGGGTAAAGAGCATAAGATTGAAATACCATTGCAATATTTCTTTCCTTAGGTGGTAGATCATTTACAACTTTATCATCAATAGATATTGTACCCGAGTTAATTTCCTCTAAACCTGCAATCATTCTTAAAATTGTTGATTTACCGCATCCGCTTGGGCCTACTAGAACTGTGAAAGACTCGCTTTTTATATCAAGTGAAACATCTTTGATCACATGTGTGTTACCAAAAAACTTGTTTACTTTATCTATTTTAATACTTGCCATTTTTAATTTAATATTAATTTTTTATTATTAATTATAGATTTAATTAATTTTGTCATCAAAGGGATTTTTTTTTGTTGAATTTTTTTTAATACAAATGGAGCAATTTCTCTTGCAAGTTGCTCTCCCTCTACAGTTTCATTAGGCATAAATTTTTTTTTAGCATTATTAAATGTATAGCCTTGCCCTAAGTAACTTCCCATTTTACTATTTCTACCTCCAGCAGCACTGACGTATAAATCTCCAACTCCAGCCAATCCAAGAGCAGTCTCAATTTTTCCTTTAAAAAATTTAGTAATATATATCATCTCATTTATAGATTTTTTGAATAAACTTGAAGACATATTTAAACTATCTCCAGCCCCAATAATCATTGAATAAATATTTTTAATTGAAGAACAGATCTCAACTCCAATAACATCTTTCGAAGTTTCGGTTAAATAGTATTTTGTAGTTATCATATTACAAATTTTTTTTGCGGTTTTGATATTTTTATTAGCAACAATCACACTTGTTTGTTTTTTATTTGAAAGTTCTTTTGCTAAACAAGGTCCTTTTAAAACTGAAATATTTATATTTTTATTTGTTTTCTTTATATCCTCTGAAATAGTAAAAATTTTCTGTTTTTTTTTCTCATACTTTAAACCTTTAGTAAGAATGAGAATTGGACTTTTGATATTTGATTTTTTAAATTCTCCACTAATAAAATTTATACCTGATAAACTTAATGCAATAACGACTAAATCATATTTATTTTTTAATAGATCAGTTGAATATTTTTTGTATTTTAGTTTATTTGGTAAATTTATTTTTAAACTAGAATGATATTTCTTTTTTGAAGACAAATTTTTAATAAAAGTTTTATTATAAGGCTCTGTGATAGTTACTTCATTTTTATTATCTATACATGGAAAAGTAAAAGCAGATCCCATTGCGCCACCGCCTATTATTAAAATTTTTTTCATTTAAGATTAAGCAATTCCTAGATGTTTTTTTCTTTTATCAACCCAAGTTCTTATTAAATTATCAAATATTAAACCAATAAACGCTACACAAATACCTAAAGTTAGTCCAATACCCGCACCATTTTTATCTGATAAAGCTTTTAGAATATATTGTCCCAAATCTTCTGTGCCGATAAATGCCCCTATAATTACCATAAATAATGCAAACACTATTGTTTGGTTTATACCAAGCATCATATGAGGGAACGCCAAAGGAAATTCTATTTTTGTTAGTCTTTGAAATTTATTTACGCCAGACATCGTCGCTGCGTCATGCAAACCTGCAGGAACACTTCTAAGTCCTTCAATTGTGTATCTTGTTGCTGGTATAGTTGCATAAACAATGACCGCAATAAGAACAGAGGTGTCAGTTATTCCAAAAAGCATCATCACAGGAATAAGATAAACAAATGATGGAAATGTTTGAAAAATATCACATACACCTAGCATAAATTTTGCAGAATGTTTATTTTGAAAACACAATGTGCCAACTGTAAAACCAATAATACAGGAAACTATTACCCCAAATGTTGCCATGTAAGCTGTTACTAAAGCTCTATCCCACCAAGGACTTAGAGCTATGAATAATGTCAAACCACAAACTACCAATGCAGATCTAATTCCACCAATCAAATAGCCAGCACCAACAACTAAAACTAATGTGGCAACAGCTGGCATCCTTAAATACAAAGCTCTCATTGGTTGTAATACCTCTTGAATTAACCACGTATTAAACGCTTTTATATAAACAAAGAAAGTATCAAAAATCCAATCAACACCTTTATTCCAAAAATCAGCAGTTGATATTCCTTTGTTGTGTGGCACTTCAAATAAATAATTGTAACCACCCTTAAAATATACAGATCCAAAATAAGCGAGTAAAATTCCAATTATGACTGTAATACTAAAAAATAATAAATTTTTATTTCTTTGAAAAAAATTCAAATTACCAAAATAATCAACTTGTTTATTTGCCCAAGCCAATGACATTTTATCTAATAAAATTGCAATTAGACTAATACAAAGACCAGCTTCTAATGCTAATCCAATATTAAGCTGATTTAATGCCAACAATAAGTTGAAACCTAGACCTTTCGCTCCAATGAAAGCTGAAATAACAGCCATAGAAAAACACACCATGATTACCTGGTTTACACCAATAAGGATATCTCGTCTGGCCGTTGGAATAAGCACTTTAGACATTAGTTGCCAATTGTTACAACCACTCATTCTTCCAGCCTCAATTACTTCTGGAGGAATAGCTCTCAATCCTAATAAAGTAAGCAATATCATAGGTGGTACTGCAACAACCATAGTTATAATTACTGCAGCATGGTCACCGACTCCAAACAAGACAAGTGCAGGAACTAATACTGCATATTGTGGCATTGTTTGCATAACTAGAAGAATTGGATATAGAGCTTTTTCTACACGTTTACTTTTATATGCTGCAATTCCTAAACTTAACCCAAATATAAAAGATAAAGGCGCAGCAACTAAAATAAAAGAGAGTGTTTGCATTGATGGTTTCCATTGTCCAAATATAGAAATATAAACCATGGTTAAACCGGCAAATAAAGCCAATCCAGTGCCACTTAATTTATAAGCAAGTATTGCAAAACCAGCTGCAACTATAGTCCAAGGTAAACCTGGTAACTCCGCCCAAGGGTTCGCATCGATCCAATCCCAACTCGTAAAAGCAACAATTGTTTCAAGTCCACCTAAAAGAATTTCTCTAATTAATTCTATTAAAAAGGTCATAAAAGCAGTTAAATTTCTGCTAATTTGCAAAACTATTGGTCTGGTTTTAAATTCTTGAGTGTCCTCATTCCAAAACTCCATTGGCATCCACTCATTCATTAAGAAAAACAACGAGTCATTTATCCATATTGGTAACCATCCAAGTAATGGAGGAAGTCGCCAGAAAACATCAAAGGCGTAATATCTTACTTCTTTGCCCAAAAAAATATAACTACTTTGATTAGGATCTTTTACGAATTCAGCTTGGCCTCTAATGAATTTATATGTTTCAGGAACATCAATAGCAAAACAAAGAGCAAAGAAAACAATTAATAGAAATAACCACTGAAATATTTTTGGATATTTTTTTAAAAATTCCATAATTTATTTTCCGTTCTTTCTTCCACCAAAGACAGTATTTATTATTTTTGTCGGATTAATTGACCCAACAGTTTTATTATTTTCATCTATAACTGCTACAGATTTTTCTTGCGTTAATATTTTTTCAGCAACATTCTCTATAATTTCATCTTTTGAAACTTTAACATCACCTAAATTGTTAGATATAGATTTATCCATTACATCTTCGATTAATAAAACTTTTTCTCTAGGTACTTCTTCAGTAAATTTTCTTACATATTCTGTGGCTGGGTTTAAAACAATATTTGCGGGTGTATCTAGTTGTTCAATTATACCATCTTTCATAATTGCAATTCGATCAGCGAGTTTTAATGCTTCATCAAAATCATGAGTAATAAACATAATTGTTTTTTGTAATTTTTCTTGAAGTCTTAAGAATTCATCTTGCATTTCTTTTCTAATTAAAGGATCTAAAGCAGAAAAAGGTTCATCTAAAAACCATATATCAGGTTCGACTGCGAGAGATCTTGCAATACCAACTCTTTGTTGTTGTCCACCTGAAAGTTCTCTTGGAAAATAATTTTCTCTTCCATCAAGTCCAACTAATTTAACCATCTCCATTGCTTTATTAATGCTCTCCTCAGTTTTGATGCCTTTGATTTGAAGAGGAAAAGCTATATTTTCTACAACGGTTTTGTGTGGAAGAAGAGCAAAGCTTTGGAAAACCATTCCCATTTTGTTTCTTCTAAGCTCAATTAACTCTTTATTATTTAAATTTAATAAATCTTGACCTTCAATGAAAATTTTTCCACCTGTTGCATCTGTTAATCTTGATATACACCTTAGTAAAGTTGACTTACCAGATCCAGATAAGCCCATTACAACAAGCATCTCTCCTTTGGCTACTTCAAAGGAAGCATTGTTAACACCTACTATACAACCATTTTCTTGAAATGTTTTAGCATCAACATTACCATTTGAATCTTGAAGCATCTTTTTGGCGTTTTCACCAAAAATTTTATAAACTGCTTCGCATTTGATTACTGCTTCAGACATAATTCTTATAAAAATATACGAAAATTAATTAAATTAAAATCAATATAATTGAAGCTTATTTCTATTAAAAATTTTTAATAAAATAAACCCTTGTATCAATTCCAGTACTTAAAAAACTTAGGGCTTCACCGCTTACTTTAATTGTTTCGTCTACTCCTACGTTATTTCCACTAACTGTAAAACCTGCAAAACATTTCTTTTTTTCAGCATCCCATTCAACAAATGTTTCATCAATCTTATTGCCGTTAATAGTATAAATTTCATGTGCTCTAAAATTTAAGAAATTTGCACCCATTATTGCTCTTTGGGGAATAAGCTTTGTGGCATTGCACACTCCCTCATACAATTCATCTGATAATTTATAATGATCAGTGCCATCAAAAGTTACTAATATACCTGAAGGAAGTTTTGAAATTAATGCACTTAATTTTCTCTCTTTTGCAATTCTTTCTTCTTCCAATTTCATTTTTCTAACTAATTCATCACCCCCACTAAATATATTATTTAAAATAGCAAAAGATGAAATTATGACGATTGTTAAAATTATTAGTCCTATAAATTGTTTTAGGTTTTCGGGTAATCCTTTTAATTTATTAAATGAAGTTTCGTTCGACATTAATCTTGTAATTTACCGTTTTTCCAAATTCCTATTTTTTGGTCTCCATTAGCCCAAGTAAATGTTCCTTTGCCATTCATAAAACCATTAGCCCACTCTCCTTCATAAGTAGAACCATCTGGGAAAGTTAAAGTTCCAACTCCACTCCAAACACTGTTTTTAAACTCACCTTTATAGATATATCCGTTTGGCCATGTTTCTACACCTTGGCCATTTTTTTTTGTTCCTACCCACTCACCTTCATAAGTAGTTTTATCTGTATAAACCCATTTTCCATATCCATTTTCACAGTTACCTTCTTTACATCCGGTGCTTCGAGCAAAAACTGACGAGCTTATTAATAAACTTAAAAAAAAGTAAAAAAGATATTTTTTCATAAATATATTTTACACAAATCTTTATAAAAAAAAATCCCCCCCAACAGAATTGGGGGAGATCTTAATTTTTTAACTTTTATCCTTATTTAAGGAAAGCTTTCCAAGTTGACTCGTTATCAGCTAACCATTTTTTAGCTGCATCTTCGTGAGTCATTTTGTCAACGTCTACTAAAGCTGCCATTGCACCAATTTGACTTGTTGAAAATGACAATTTTTTAAACGCTGCTGCTGCATCTGGATGAGTTTTTGGAAAATCTTCGTGTACTGCTTTTTTCAAATAACCATCCGGAGAACCACATTTTCCGTCACCACCATCTGCTGGTCTGCAACCAGCTGTGTATGGAGGGAAGTCGATAAATGTAAAACCAGCACCATCAGTAAAGTTTGGTGTCCAGTTGAAAATTATAGTTCCTCTTCCTTCTTTTTCAGCAGCTGCTAATTCTGCCCAAAGTGCATCAGCACCTCCAGCAAACTTAACCCACCATAAATCACCTAAGCCTAGTGCATCAATCCTTTGAGGGATTAAATCACCATGCCAAGTTTGTGGTCCTTCCAACATTCTTCCTTTTCCATCTGGAGAGTCTGGTGTTGTAAAGTTTTTTGCACAGTCTGGATTTTTTAGAGCTGTCCAATCTGGTAGACCTGGACATAGACCTTTTTCAACAACCCAGTTTGGATATCCCATATCCTCAAGAGTTCTTGCTTCATGATCACCCCAGTCTAACAAACCACCTTTATCTAAAGCTGTTGTAAATGACTTACCGAAAGCAGATTCCCATACCTCATGAGATATAGTTACATCACCAATTCTAATTGACTCGTAAACCGCTTGAGAGTCAGCATTTACATATTTAACATTGTTACCCATGCTTTCAAAGATTCCACCAATAACATAGGCCATAACAATTTGACTTGACCAGTTATGAGTTGGGATCACTATGGGTTTTTTACTGTCAGCGTTAGATATTCCTGCAAAGCTTACTACAGTAATTACTATAGCTGAGAGTAAAGATAGTATTTTCTTCATTTATTTCTCCTCTCTTAATATATTAAGTAAGTAAGTATCCTTAAATTTAATCTCACAGTCAACAAAAGTTGGTACTAAAATTTATATATACAATTAATCAGTACTGATTTATTCTTAAACGTAAGTAATCATTGATTTAAAATGTTAGAAGAAAATTTAAGAATAAATGAACCTGGTTTAAATGTTTTGCCACCTGGGGTTGAAAGATATGTAGTTAATGGCGGTGGATTAACAGGAGTTCAGGTTTATCCGGATGATGAAATTGAAATTATTAATAATGAAGGAAATCAAATTTGTGAAATAGTTGTTTTTAATTCTGATGGAAATTCAGATCCATCAATTTTAAATTTAAAATCATCTAAATCAGAAAATGATATAATTAAAATTTTAAATAGAAATGAAGAAAGTTCGAAAATTGCTTTGCGCCAATTAGAAAAAAGAAATCTTAAAATTGCAAAATCTAAATCTTCAATCCTTTTTGATAAAGACACTCCACCAGGAGAAAAAATTAAAATAAGTTCAAAAGATAAATGTTATTGCATTTTTTCTGCGCCTGGTAATGATATGTTGGTTCATGAACAAAATCCTCCTACAGAATTAACTTTATTTATTAAAAGAAATAATATTGTTGACTATAAAGAACATAGAATAATTCCAGATCCAATTTTTGATCCTCTGGACGAAAAAAATATTGCAAAACAATCAGCGATTTCTTTTGAAGTTAAAGAAGGAGATTATATTCAAATAATTTGTCCAACTGGTAGACAATGTTCAGATTTTGTTGCTTTTGATACAGCTAAATTAAGTAAAGGTATTGAAAAAGGTTTAGATTGGCAAACAACCAGGACCTTTATGGGAAATACATTTCCAGGACCAGGATTGTATTCAAAATTTTATGATACAGACCATGAGCCCTTAGTAGAAGTAATAAGAGATACTGTTGGTAGACATGACACTTTTAATCTTGCTTGTACATCGAAGTATTACGAAGATGCTGGTTATTTTGGGCATCCAAATTGCTCAGATAACTTAAGTGGTGCTATGGAAAATTTTGGGGTTAATAGACAAAAGGGATGGCACGCTATAAATTTATTTTTTAATACTTCAGCAGGAGGCTTAAATACCGTACTTTCTGATGAGTCATTTGCTAGACCTGGAGATTATGTAATATTAAGAGCTTTAAAAGATTTAACCTGCGGAACATCAGCCTGTCCAAGTGATATAGATCCATGTAATTCATGGAACCCTACAGATATTTTTGTTAGAACTTACGAAAAAAAAAGAGAATTTACAAAATCTTTTGCATTTAGAATGAAACCAGACTCAGAATTAAAACTAACAAAAAATACAGGATTTCATGAAAGAACTTCAAAGTTAACAAGAAACTTTGTTGATGCTAGAGGATATTGGCTGCCCAATGATTACACTAAACACGGAGTAATAAATGAATATACAGCGTGTAGAGAAAAAGCAGTTTTAATTGATTTATCTTCTTTAAGAAAATTTGAAATATTAGGTCCGGATGCAGAAGAATTAATGGACTATACTTTAACAAGAAATGTTAAAAAATTGTCAGTTGGACAAATTGTTTATTCTTCGATGTGTTATGAAAATGGTTCTATGTTTGATGATGGAACATTGTTAAAAATGAGTGATCATGGATTTAGATGGGTATGTGGTGATGAATACGCAGGTGAATGGTTAAAAGAACAAGCAAAAAAGAAAAAATTTAATGTTTTAGTTAAAAATTCTACTGATCAAATAAATAATATTTCTCTACAAGGACCAAACAGTAGAAAAATTTTAGAAAAGTTTATTTTTACCCCACCAACACAACCTTCTATTTCAGAATTACAATGGTTTAGGTTTACAATCTGTAGAGTAAAAGAACTTAGTGGAATTCCATTAATGGTTTCTAGAACTGGATACACAGGCGAGTTAGGATACGAAATATGGTGTCACCCTTCCGATGCACCAGCGGTTTGGGATGTGCTTATGGAATCTGGCAAAGATGAAGGAATAATACCTGCTGGTTTTGGAGCATTAGATTTATTAAGAATTGAAGCTGGACTAATATTATTTGGTAATGAATTTGACGGCCAAGTTGACCCTTTTGAAGCTGGTGTTGGATTTACGGTTCCTTTAAAAACAAAAACAGCAGATTTCATTGGTAAAGAAGCATTAATAAAGAGAAAAGAAAATCCGCAAAAGAAATTAGTTGGATTAGAACTTGTAGGCAAAGAAAAAGCTAATCACGGTGATTGCGTTCACATTGGAAGATCCCAAGTTGGCGTAGTTACAAGCGGATGTCTATCTCCTACTTTAAATAAAAATATTGCTTTGTGCAGAATTGATGTAGGTCATTCAGAAATAGGTATGAACGTTGAAGTTGGTAAAATTGATGGACATCAAAAAAGAATACCTGCTAAAATTGTTGGTTTCCCGCATTACGATCCTCAAAAAACACGTGTAAAATCTTAATGTCAAAATCATCAAAGGATTTACTGGAATTTTGGGAAGATCAAATGAAACTGTCCCATACATCCAGTAATTACTTTTTCAGAAAGTCTCCTTCACATTATCACATGATGTTGATTGTGATGAATTCCTATAAATTAAATGAAAACTTATCTGTCGAAGAACTTAAGACTAGACTTTTCAAAACCTCTAGACCCAAATCTGCACTCATGATCAAAGAAGCTTGTGACAAAGAATTTTTTTACCTCGAGAAAACCGGAAATGACCATAGAAAAAAGTACGTTTTACCCACACAGAATTTTGTTAATGAATTTAACGAATATTTGAAAACTCTCAAAAATTTGAGTTTTTAATTAAAAATCTAATAAATATTTAGAATTTATATAAATTATATATAAAAATTATTATATTCTTTCCTTTGCTAAAAATTTAAAGTTCGTTCATGTCGTTACCGACAAAAGCAAAAGTTGTAATAATTGGTGGAGGAATTCACGGGTTAAGTACTGCTTGGAAACTTTCCGAAAAATATAAAAATTCAAACGATGTCGTTGTCCTAGAAAAAAAAGACACTGCTGCAGGTGCAAGTGGAATTGCATGTGGAGTTGTTAGAAATAATTATTTTCAACCAGCAATGAGAGAATTAATGGCTCATTCAGTTAGTGTTTGGGAAAGTGATCCAGAGGCATTTAAATATAATGCTGTCGGCTATATGCAAATTTCTCCAGAAGTAATGCATAAAGATGTTGCAAGTATTTATGAACAACAAAAAGCGATCGGATATGAATCAGAATTTATAGAAGGTGAAAAAGATTGCATGAAATATATGCAAGGAATTTTTAGTGATTGGCAAGCAAAAGGTATTACATCAGTCTTGCATGAAAAAAAAGGTGGATATGCATTTAATAAGGACTCAATTAAAGCACTAGAGAAAAAAGCAAATTCAAACGGTGTAAACGTTCATAAAGGAGTAAAGGTTACAGGTTTTAAAAGAGGGAGCAACAGTAATGCAATTACTGGCGTGGTTACAGATAAAGGTACAATTGATTGTGATCAGGTAGTTATTGGAGCAGGACCATGGGTAAGAGATTTTTGGAATATGTTGGAGTTACCAAAAACTACTAACATAAAAGATGCTAAAAATGGAAAAATGCATGAAGTTGAAATGTGGAAGTACTGGTTTTTACAAGAAGGTGTATTGGGTGTAGATGCAGATTATTTAAAAACTAATGAAGGTAAACCACCTCCGGTAATTCATGTTGATACTGATGCTCCACTTTATTCTGATAAAGATGGGAAAATAATTACAGAGGATTTATGGGGAATTTATTATAAACCTGACATTGAAGGTTTGGGAGTTCAAGGTGGAACATCGCCTTACATTGTTCAAAAACATTTTGATGAAGTTAATGTTGATCCATATGGAATAGACTCTCCAGAATATCAAACCACTGATAAATTTTCTGATATGTGGACTTCAGCACTTGCACATATTCAGAAACGTTTTGTTGGTAAATCTCATTTGTATAGAAAGGGACCATCAGGAGGATTGGGTTGTTTAACTCCAGATTCATTCCCGATATTCGATAGATTTTTTGAAAATGTTTACATGATTGCAGATGCAAATCATGGTTATAAAATGATAGGTGTTGGGCACCTTGTTGCACAAGAAATTTTAGGTCAAGAAAGTGAATTACTAAAACCGTTCAGGTTCGATAGATATGAAAAAGGCAAACTTCATCCGACATCGAACAGTCCGTTTCCTTGGAGTTAATTTATCTAAGTAGACAAACGTTTTTTTTTCAGTTACCTTTTTGATCTGAAAATTCAAAGGGGGAAGAATGACGGATCTTGAAAAACACGTAAACCAACCAGGTAGAGCTAAACTCGTCAAAAAGGTTAGAGAAAAAATAAACGAATTAGGAATTACTTATATCTATTATCAATTTATTTCAGTAACTGGAAGAGTTGTTGGAAAAGGAATACCAGCAGACCACTGGGAAAGAACTGCAGAAAAAGGTTTTCAATTGGTTTATGGAGCAACAGCAAATTTATTTTTAGATCGTCATAATAATTATATTGGATATGGTCCAGAAGCTATGGAATTGGTAGGAATACCTGATCCAGAAACTTTTGTTCAATTGCCATGGGATAAAAGAGTTGGAAGAGTTTTTGTTACATGTTTTAGAAATCGAGAAGAAAGAAAAAATCCAGGTGGTCATTTAACAAGTGACTGCAGAGGTAATCTTAGAATTTTCATGAATGAGTTCAAAAAGAAACATGGATTAGAATTAAGAGTTGGAACAGAGCCTGAAATGATGTGGTTAACAAAAAATTCTGACGGAACTCCAACTGGACAAGGTTTCTCAAAACCTTTCTGTTATCATATTGATCAATTTGAATCATTAAGACCTGTGTTTATGAAGGTTATTGAATACGCAAAAGCGATGGGTCTTGATATGATCCAAGGTGACCATGAAGATGCTCCTGGTCAATTAGAGCTTAACTGGACATTTGATAATGTTTTAAGAAATGCTGATAGATTATCTACTTATAGACAAATTTGTGCTCAAGTAGCAAGAGAACATAATCTTATAGCTTGCTTTATGACTAAACCATTTATGGGAGTTTCAGCAAGTGGATGTCACACCAACATGTCTTTGTGGAAAGGTGGAAAAGTATCAGTAAACAAATTGGGTAATAAAAAACTTCCAGGTGTAGAAGAAGTCTTTAGTTATGTATCCGGTGGAACTAATACTTTCATGCCAGATACTAAGGATATGCAATTACCTGGAAAAATTGGATTACAATCTATTGCAGGGATAATGAAACACTTACCAGCTTTAACAGCAATTGGTTCTTCGACAGTGAACTCATATAGAAGATTATGGGATCAAGGTTTTTGGGCACCAGTATATGCTGACTGGGGTTATCAAAATAGAACATGTGGTCTAAGAGTATCTGCTCCAGGTAGATTTGAGTACAGATCAGTTGACTCTATGCATAATCCATATTTATTAGGTGCAGCATTACTTAAAGCTTGTGATGAAGGAATATCTAAAAAAATGAAACCAGCCAAACCTGAGTCTAGAAATATATATGAAGCTCAAAAAGCTGGTAAAGATGTTAAAAAACTTCCACTAAGTTTAGGTGAAGCTTTAGATAGATTGGCGGAAGATGAGGTAATAAAATCATCAATGCCAGATGAAATGTATAAAGTATTTAATTGGTACAAACGAGATGAGTGGGAAAAATTCTTGGGTGCAACAACACAATGGGATCTTGATACTTATCTGGATTGTTTACCATAATTTAATAAGGAAATTATATGTGCGGGATTGCAGGATTAATTCATAGAGGAAATACTTCAAACGTTGGTTTTGAACTTCAAGGTATGCTTCAAGCATTAAAGCATAGAGGAGAAGATTCAACTGGATACGCTCTATACGGAAAAACTGACGGTCAAAATTTCATCATGCGATTTAAGGTTGGTGAAAATGTTGCAGAGGGAAGTTCTTCAGTAAAAGAAGATGTATCAGTTTATGACGAAAGAAAAAAAATTGTTGATTCTTATCTTTCTGAGCTAGGCGCTAAAGTAATAAAAGAAGATAGAATTCTTCCTTATTCATTACGATATGAAATTCAGTATGACAAAGATTTAATGGAATTTTCTCAAAAAATAGAAAGTGTTGAAGGTGTAGAAATATTATCTATGGGAAAATCTCTAGAAGTAATTAAAGATCTAGGAAACGCTGAAGTTGTTTGTAACAGATATAATTTAGATAAAGTTGTCGGGACACATGCAATTGGTCATGCTAGGATGGCAACAGAGTCGGGGGTGGATATTAAATCTGCTCACCCATTTTGGGGTTATCCTTTTAGCGATGTGTCAGTCGTTCATAATGGACAATTAACAAACTATTGGAATAATAGAAGAGTATTGGAAAACAAGGGCATGAGATTTATGTCAGAATGTGACTCTGAATTAATCGCTGTATATCTTGCAGAAAAAATGAGAAATGGAGCTACATTAGAAGAGGGAATGAAAGAATCTCTCGTCGGTTTAGATGGGGTATTTACTTATTTTGTTGCTACAAAAGATAGCTTAGGAATGGCGAAAGATACAATGGCTGCAAAACCACTAGTATTGTATGAGTCAGATGATTTAGTTGCAATGGGGTCAGAGGAAATTGCAATAAGATCAATATTACCACAAGAAATTGAAACTTATGATCCTTTTGATGGAGAAGTTAAAGTATGGCAAATTTAAAAACATCAGAAAAAAAAAGTAAAGCTCAATCAATGGGACTTCATACAGAAGTCTTAACTGGAAAAACACAACAAAAATTTTTTAATCCAGATGAGGCAGAGAATTTTTATTACTTTGGGACATATGACGTAGATTTTAATAAAAGAACTGAGATTGACGTTAAGAACATGGATTGTCGTGAAGCAAATAAAAAAATTGATGAATTAATGAAAGATGGATACGGAACTATTGTAATAAAGAACCCACAGGGAAAACATAGCTTGGGAGTTGGAATTCTCAATAAATTAAATTTAATATTTGAAGGTAGTTTGGGTTACTTTGGGTGTGGATCAATGGATGGTCCTATTGTTAGAATTAATGGAAGAGTGGGATGGTCATGTGCAGAAAATATGATGGCAGGAAAAGTAGTAATTGAAAAAAATGCAGGGTCTTGTTTTGGTGCGGCAATTAGAGGTGGAGATCTGATATGCAAAGGAAGCGTAGGTGCCAGAACAGGAATTGATCAAAAAGGTGGGACAATAATTATTGGCGGAGATGCTGGTGCTTTTACAGGTTTTATGATGCAGAGAGGGCGAATTATTATTCTTGGAGATGTTGGAATAAATTTAGGAGATTCTATGTATGATGGGACAATTTTTGTAGGTGGAAAAATTGGATCATTTGGTAGTGATGCTGTCGAAGCTGAATTAACTGATTCAGATCAAGACTGGCTTAAAAGAAAATTAAAGGTTGCGGAGATCGGAGAAAACTTCGATGTTTCTAAGATGACCAAAGTTGTAGCAGGAAAAAAACTTTGGAATTACGATGCTCTTGAACCTACAGAAAAAAAAGGAGCAATTTAAATGGCAAAGAAAAAAAATGGTAATGGAAAACCAAACGGACATTCTAATGGTAATGGAATAGCTTCAAGAAACAAAAGTTTGTTGGGACACAACGCTATTTTTACTCCAGAAGTTATGGACGACATTCATATCAAAGCCGAATTAGGAAGATACAGAATGAGAGGAATGGCTTTGATGAAAAAGATACCTACTTTTGATGATCTAGTTTTCTTGCCAGGTACATTAACAAGATTTGTTATTGAAGGTTACAGAGAAAAATGTGAAACCAAAACTATTATTGGTCCAAGATGTGAAAATCCAATTGAGCTTGATATTCCAGTTTACATTACGGGAATGAGTTTTGGTGCTTTATCTTATGAAGCAAAGACTGCATTAGCTAGAGGTGCTACAATGGCTGGTAGCGCAACATGTTCTGGTGAAGGTGGAATGATACCAGATGAGAGAAGATATTCAGAAAAATGGTTTTATCAGTGCATACAATCAAGATACGGTTTTAACCCACATCATGCACAACTAGCTGATGGAATTGAGGTATTTATTGGACAAGGACAAAAAGTTGGAATGGGTGGTCATTTGATGGGTCAAAAAGTTACTGACCAAGTTGCAGAAATGAGATCGCTACCTGCAGGTATTGATCAAAGATCTCCAGCAAGACATCCTGATTGGCTGGGTCCAGATGATTTAGCTTTAAAAGTTCAAGAGCTTAGAGAATTAACAAAAAACAAAGTGCCAATTCAATTAAAACTTGGAGCAGCTAAAGTGTATGATGATGTAAGGATGGCAGCAAAATGTGATCCAGATTCAATTTATCTTGATGGAATGGAGGGTTCAACAGGTGCTGGGCCACACATTGCAGCTGCAAACACAGGTATCCCAGGAATTGCTGGAATTAGAGAAGCAAGAAGAGCTTTGGATGATGTAGGTAAAACTGGAAAAGTAACTTTAATTTATGCAGGTGGTGTTAGAGATGGAGCAGATATGGCTAAAGCTTTAGCACTTGGTGCAGACGCAATTGCAATCGGAACAGGTGCAATGGTGGCTTTAAATTGCAATAAGGAAATACCAGAATCTAACTTTGAAAAAGAAATGGGTGTTCCCGCAGGTCATTGCTATCACTGTCACACGGGTAGATGTCCGGTAGGAGTTGCTACTCAAGATCCTAAATTAAGAAAAAGATTAAATCCTGATGATGCAGCATTAAGAGTGTATAATTACTTGCATGCGATGACCTTGGAGGCTCAATTGTTGGCTAGAGCATGTGGAAAAACAAATATTCACTCGCTAGAACCAGAAGATATGGCTGCATTAACAATGGAGGCTTCTGCTTTAGCTAAAGTGCCTCTTGCAGGAACAAATCATACAGTAGGAGTTAAAGATTTCCATAAAATCTAATAGCAAATATGCCAAAGAAAAAAGGTAAGAAAAAAATCAAATCAAAGGAGATCAAAGGTCAATTAGGCAAGAAAAAAGAGACTGCTAGAGAAAAAATGATTGGCCAAACAATTGGCTATCGATATGACGTTAATCTTTTGCCTGACTATAGTCGACTCACTCCATTTTTAAAAAAATATATAGAAGCTATGGGTTGGGATGATCTTAATTGGTTAGAAGATGTACATATGGGATATGAAGAAAATAGACCTGCTGTATTCGATAGAAATGCTAACGGTTGGGTAACGATACCAAGTAAAATAAAATTACCTAATAATCAGCAGGATAGAGATATGATTGCTAGAGAATTATTGGTAAAGTTTCAAATGTCGCCGAATCATCCTCTGGTTGACCTTAAAAAAGCTTATTTAAAATTCTAATTTTCAATTTCAAGTTGATAAAATAATTATTAACTTCTACTTTTTATAAATAAAATAAAATTGTCAGCGTAAAAAAAATTTCATAGAATCCATTAACTATTAATAGGAGAGAGAAATATGACTGATCAATTAGGTGCTCTCACAACCTTATTTACAGAATTTTACTATTGGGTAACTGTGGTTCTTATGTTTTTGATCCACGTGGGTTTCTGTATGTATGAAGTTGGGGCATCTCGTTACAAACATCACCAACATACTCTTATGAAAAATACAATGCTGATACCACTGGTAACAGTCACATGGTTTTTCTTTGGTTGGTGGATATACTGGGCATTTCCAACAGGACCCGGATTAGCTCCTTCAATTATGACCGAAAGTACCGGTCTAGTTCTTGGAGGTGGATTTGGTGGAAATGATCTTGCTAACCCTACAAATGCATTGATGGCTGTAAATCTTAATGATCATATAATGGGTGTCTTCTGGGCAGCCTTTTTATTATTTTCATGGACTGCAGCTTCAATTGTATCTGGAGCGGTTATTGAAAGGATAACTACTTTTGCATTTGGAATACTTGCAATTGCAATTGGATCTGTTTTCTGGACAATAGATGCTTCATGGGGATGGCATTTTGATGGATGGATGTTAAAAATATTAGGATATCACGATGCTTATGCTTCTGGAGTAATTCATGCAATTGCCGGAGGTTTTGCCTTAGGTGTTCTAATTGTTTTAGGACCAAGAATTGGAAAATTTACATCTAGCGGAGAACCAAGAAATATTGGACCAAGAAATCCTTGGTTAGTGACTGTTGGATTATTCTTAATCTATACAGGTTTTTGGGGCTTTTACGCTGCATGTAATGTTCCGATTTATGATCTTGGACCTGAATATGGTATGGAAGGTGTAACTTTCTTTACTGCAACGAACATCTACCTAACTCCCACCACACTTAGTGGAATAACGATGAACTTTTTAATGTCGTTATCTGGAGGGTTGTTAGCAGGGTATGTGGTCTCGAAGGGAGATCCTTTCTGGACTTATTCATCAGGACTTGCGGGAATAATATGTGCATCTGCAGGTAATGATTTATATCATCCAATACAATCAATGATAATCGGTATGATCGGAGTAGTTATAGCTTACAAAATGCATTACTGGGTCGAGAAAAAATATAAAATCGACGATGCGGTTGGAGCGGTAGCTGTTCATGGTTATGCTGGATTTGTTGGTCTTGTAATATGTGGTTTCGTTTTAAATGGTTATCCTTCATCTGGATACAGTGTTGGAGCTATGTGGGATGGAACTAATTATGCAGCAATTAATCCTCTTGGAATGTTTATCGGCGCAATAATAATGTTTTTTGTACTAGGTATGCTTCCTGGATATATAATTGCAAAAGTTCTTCACGGAATGGGTAAATTAAGAATACCAAGAGAAGTAGAACTTGCAGGACTTGACTATACAATTATGGAAGAGGCTAAAGAAGACGAAAAAGCTGTAGTCTCGGCCAGTAGATAAAGGAGGTATGTAAATGGCAACAGTATCAAATTGGATAGATCATTTAAGTGCCTCTGAGGTACAAGGATCTGTCTATCCAGGTGTTGGTTCGGAAGGAGTGCTAGTTATTATAGCAATCCTTATTTGGGTTGGCTGGCATATTATTTCATCTAAACAAGAAGATGGCAAGATGAATGCAATTGTCAGAAAAAAACCAAGTGCCAATGACTGGAAAAGCAATATAACAGATGGTTAAAACTTTTAAGAGGGCGCATGAAATACTGTGCCCTCTTTTTTTTAATGCAAAATTCTGAAGAAAATAATCAAAATGAAAATAAAACTCCAAGCAAAATGGCACGTCTTGCATGGCCAAAAGCAAAGTATGGAGTAATTATAGCAATATTAATTATTATTGGTGTAAATTTAATTTATTACAAAGATTTCTTTTTATCATTTTTTAAATAATTGTGTTACGTTATTAGATGGCAAAAAATTTATATAAAATTTCAAAACAAAAAAAAATTAAATATTTTTTGATAAGTTTTGTAGATTTATTTGGTGTCTTAAGATCAAAATTGGTTCCTGCTCATGCAATAAAAGATATGCAAGTAAATGGTGCTGGATTTGCTGGATTTGCAGCCTGGCTAGATATGACACCAGCTGATTCTGATATGTTTGCAATACCTGATCCTGACAGTTTAATTCAACTACCATGGAATAAAGAAGTTGGTTGGCTAGCTTCAGATTTATGGATGAATGGTAAACCAGTCGATGCTTCACCAAGAGTTATGTTAAAAAAACAAATAAAAAAATTATCTGAATTGGGATATAGCATGAAGTCAGGTGTGGAGTGTGAGTATTTTTTGATTTCTCCAGATGGGAACGCAATTGCAGATAATAGAGATACTCAATCTAAACCTTGTTATGACCAGTCTTCATTAATGAGAAGATATGAGCTTATAAAAGAAATATGTGATTGTATGATTGAAATGGGATGGGGTCCTTATCAAAATGACCACGAAGATGCTAATGGGCAATTTGAAATGAATTGGGATTATTCAGATTGTCTAAAAACTGCTGATAGACACACTTTTTTTAAATTTATGGTTAAAACTATTGCAGAAAAGCATGATTTGAGAGCAACATTTATGCCAAAACCTTTTGAAAATTTGACTGGTAACGGATGTCATGCACATATTTCTTTATGGAAAGGAAAGAAAAATATCTTTCTTGATAAACATGATAAGCTTGGGCTAAGCAAGACAGCTTATAACTTTTTAGGAGGCATCATGAAACATGCTTCATCCTTATCTACTTTTTTTAATCCAACAATAAATAGTTACAGACGAATAAATGCTGCACCAACGAAATCTGGGGCCACATGGTCTCCAAGCAGTATATCATATACAGGAAATAACCGTACACATATGATAAGGGTCCCTGATCCAGGAAGATTTGAATTAAGACTTATGGATGGATCCGCAAATCCTTATTTACTTCAAGCTAGTGTATTAGCCGCAGGAATGGAGGGATTAAGTAAAAGAATTAATCCTGGCAAACCTCTTTTTTGTAATATGTATGAGGATTATAAAAAATATCCAAACCTTTCTAAATTACCAAATGAACTAAAAGATTCTCTTGATAAAATTGAAAATAATAAAGAAATGAATAAAGCATTTGGAACAGAAGTAATTAAAAGTTACGTCAAGTTAAGGACTTCGGAATTAAAAGATTTTAATGATAACGAAAAATTTGATAAGTCCAAACCAATTACAAAATGGGAAAGACAGAATACTCTAGACTGTTAAAGTGAAAAGCTTTGATAGTTATAGAAAATGGAAATATACAAGATTTTTATCGAATAAAAACTATAGTTTTAATCGAAACTATATTTTAAATATTATTTCATCAAAAATAATCACTGATGCGTTTAATTCTATATCTAAGTGGAAAAACTATAAAAAAACACCACTATTAAAATTAGAGAAACTAAACAAAAATTTAAAACTTAACAATATTTTTTATAAAGATGAGTCAAAAAGATTTCATTTAAAATCATTTAAAGCTTTAGGTGGAGCATATGCTGTAGAAAAAATATCTAAAAGAAAAAAAAATATAATAATATCATCTGCAACAGCTGGAAATCATGGTAGATCAGTTGCTTGGGGCGCTCAAAGATTGGGTTTGCAATGTAAAATTTTTGTTAGTCAATATGTAAGTGAAGCGAGAGTAAAAGAAATTGAAAAATTCGGAGCTGATGTAATTAAAGTTAAAGGTAATTACGAAAACTCATTAAACGAGTGTAAAAAACTATCAAAAAAGAATAATTGGAATATTGTTCAAGATGTATCTACGAAGAATTATAGTTATGTTCCCTTGTTAACTATGGCTGGTTATTCAATTATGATTAAAGAAATTTCAAAACAAACTACGCATTATATTACACATATATTCCTGCAAGCTGGAGTCGGTGGCATGGCAGCAGGTGTAGTTGCAGGAGTTGCAAAATATTTCAAGAGAATTCCTAAAATAATAATAGTTGAACCTGATGGAGCTGATTGTGTACTTCAAAGTATAAAAAGCAAAAGATTAAAAAAAATTAAAATAAAAAAAGAAAGTATAATGGGTGGTATGTCATGTAATGAAATGTCTCTCATACCATGGAATGTATTAAAAAAGGCTAGTGATTGTTGTATAACTGTAAATGACTCAAAAGTTCCTAAAACTGTTGCAATGCTAAAAGACAAAAAACTGAGTAAAAGATCAATAATAGGTGGTGAATGTGCTACACCAGGAATTATCAGTCTTATTAGTCTCTGTAATAATCCTAAAACAAAGAAATTAATAAATCTTAACGAAAAATCTAATGTTTTAGTTATTGGATGCGAAGGTAATGCAGATGTAAAACTTTACAAACAATTGCTATCTAAAGGCAGAAAGTAAAGTATATGTCAAAAAAAGCTGTTGTTTGGATTAGAGACGATTTTAGAATAAAAAATAATTCTGCGTTATCTTATGCAACAAATAATTATGATTCTGTCACGGCATTA